>NZ_CP011789.1:305000-610000 GCF_001636055.1 Pseudomonas putida | reverse complement strand
ACCTTGGCGCCAGCTTTACGGATGTCGACCAGAACGGCATCGATGCCGCGCTTGTCGATGATACGCATGCCTTTGGCGGAAACGCGCAGACGCACGAAACGATTCTCGGATTCAACCCAGAAACGGTGGTGCTGCAGGTTCGGCAGGAAACGACGACGGGTTTTGTTGTTTGCGTGGGAAATGTTGTTCCCGGTTACCGGACCCTTACCGGTAACTTGACAGACTCTCGACATGCCTCAGCCCTCTAAAACCACATGCCCAACCCGGCATGGGTTGGCCGCTTAATCTCTCAGTCTATGGCGCCAAGGCGCCGTGTTTCCGGGGGTCTTATCGAACCGGCTCAGATGAGCGACAGACCGAGCCCCTAGAAAAGAGCGCTGCTTTATACCAGAAAGGGTCGGCCACAACAACAGAAGATGCACATTCCGATCGGGCCGATCGCGCCCGGCCAGCATAGCGACAAGGCCCGCGCACTGTCGACCGCTCGTCGCCGCGCAGCATAAAAATCAGGTGGTCATTTCCCGACTGGCGCACTAGGGTAGGACGTTTCCGCCTCCAGACTGCACTGGCAGATGGGCCCCTGACCAGCCGAGGATCCACCATGCGCGTCGCCGCCCTTTCCGTTCTATTCACTTCCCTGCTCGCCGCAGGCATCGCCCAGGCAGCTCCGCTGTCGGTGTGCACCGAGGCCAGCCCGGAAGGTTTCGACGTGGTTCAGTACAACTCGCTGACCACTACCAACGCCTCGGCCGACGTGCTGATGAACCGCCTGGTCGAGTTCGACGCGGCCCAGGGCAAGGTGGTGCCGAGCCTTGCACAAAGCTGGACGGTCTCCAAAGACGGCCTGGTCTATGACTTCACGTTGCGCGGCGGCGTGAAATTCCACAGCACCGACTACTTCAAGCCGACCCGCGAACTGGACGCCGACGACGTGTTGTTCAGCTTCCAGCGCATGCTCTACCCCGCCCATGCCTGGCACAAGACCGCACCCGGCGGTTATCCGCACGCCCAGTCGCTGCAGTTGGGCAACCTGATCAAGTCGATCGAGGCGCCCGATCCACAGAGCGTGCGCTTTACCCTCACCCATCCGGACGCGACCTTCCTGGCCACCCTGAGCATGGGCTTCGCCTCGATCTACTCGGCCGAGTATGCCGACAAGCTGCTCAAGGCCGGCACGCCCGAGAAGCTCAATAGCCAGCCCATCGGCACCGGCCCGTTCGTCTTCCAGCGCTTCCAGAAGGACGCCCTGGTGCGTTATCGCGCCAACCCCGACTACTTCGGCGGCAAGCCTGCGGTCGACCCGCTGGTGTTCGCCATCACCACCGACCCGAACGTGCGCCTGCAGAAGCTCAAGCGCAACGAATGCCAGGTAGCCCTGTCGCCCAAGCCGCTGGACATCGCCGAAGCCGCGAAGAACGACAAGCTGAAGGTAGCCTCCACCCCGGCCTTCATGACCGCCTTCGTGGCCATCAACAGCGAGCACCCGCCGCTGGACAAACCCGAAGTGCGCCAGGCGATCAACCTCGCCTTCGACAAACCGGCCTACCTCAAGGCCGTGTTCGATGACACCGCCATCGCCGCCAACGGCCCCTACCCGCCCAATACCTGGAGTTACGCCAAGGACCTGCCCGGCTACGCGCTGGACCTGAAGAAGGCCAAGGCGTTGCTGACCAAGGCCGGCCTGGCCGACGGCTTCAGCACCACGATCTGGACCCGGCCGTCGGGCAGCCTGCTCAACCCCAACCCTAGCCTCGGCGCACAAATGCTCCAGGCCGACCTGGCGAAAATCGGCATCAAAGCCGAGATCCGTGTGATCGAGTGGGGCGAGCTGATCCGCCGGGCGAAGGCCGGTGAACATGACCTGCTGTTCATGGGCTGGGCGGGCGACAACGGCGACCCGGACAACTTCCTCAGCCCGCAATTCTCGTGCGCGGCGGTCAAGTCCGGGACCAACTTCGCGCGTTTTTGCGACAGCCGTCTCGACCAGTTGATCAACGCCGGACGCACCACCAACGACCAGAGCGTGCGCAGCCGCCTGTACCAGCAGGCGCAGACGCTGATCCAACAACAGGCGCTGTGGCTGCCGTTGGCGCACCCGACCGCCTCGACCCTGCTGAGCAAGGGCGTCGAGGGCTATCAGGTGAGCCCATTCGGGCGGGTGGACTTCAGCAAGGTGTCGGTGGAGCGCTGACTGGCATTCGGTGTCGGCCTTTTCGCCGCTGCGATTTACCCGCGAAAAGGCCGGCACTGCCTCCACTACGCCCCGATCCAACCCTGTTCCACCATCGACAACGGCTCGCCATCGCCTACGATCACGTGATCGAGCACACGCACGTCGATCAGCGCCAGCGCCTGCTTCAACGTGCGCGTCAGGTGGACATCGTCCTGGCTCGGCGCGCTGTTGCCCGACGGGTGGTTGTGACAGATGATCAACGCCGCCGCGTTATGCAGCAGCGACCGGCGCACCACCTCACGCGGATAGATGCTCGCCCGGTCTATCGTGCCGCGAAACAGGATCTCGAACGCCACGGGCCGGTGCCGGGTGTCCAGGAACAGGCAGCCGAACACCTCGCAGCGCTCATGACGCAGCATCGACTTCAGGTAGCGCCGCACCGCAGCAGGGCTTTCCAGCGCCGGCGCGCGTTCGATGGTTTCGTCCAGGTAGCGTCGTCCGATCTCCAGCAGTGCCTGCAATTGCGCGTACTTCACCGGCCCGATGCCCGGCTCGCGCAGCAGCGCGGCGCGGTCGGCCTCGAGAAACACCCGCAACCCGCCAAAGCGCTTGAGCAGGCTGCGCGCCAGGTCGACCACGTTGCGCCCGGCAACGCCAGAGCCCAACAGCACTGCCAACAACTCCCCATCCGACAGCACCTGCGCCCCACGCGCCAGCAACTTCTCCCTCGGCCGCTCGTCCAGCGGCCATTCCCTGATGTTCATACCCCTCCTTGCGTTGTACTGCGGCGCCTTCAAGCCCTGTGTTAATCTATTTCGCCTCGTTAAATGCGACGTTCTGCCGCAGGCAATTTCAAACGTCGCCGCCCGCTTTCACTGGAAAAAGGCAAGCCTATGCAGCGGCTGTATCGCAAGCGCATCGTTCTCGGCGTGGGTGGCGGCATTGCCGCCTACAAGAGCGCCGAGCTGATTCGCCGACTCCTGGAACACGGCGCGCAGGTGCGTGTCGTCATGACCCGCGGCGGCGCCGAGTTCATCACTCCGCTGACCCTGCAGGCGCTCTCCGGCCACCCGGTGCACATGGACCTGCTCGACCCTGCCGCCGAGGCTGCCATGGGTCATATCGAACTGGCCAAGTGGGCCGACCTGGTGCTGATCGCCCCGGCCACCGCCGACCTGATGGCGCGCATGGCCCAGGGCATGGCCGATGACCTGCTGACCACACTGGTGCTGGCCACCGACGCCACCGTCGCCGTCGCCCCGGCCATGAACCAGGCCATGTGGCGCGACCCGGCCACCCAGGACAACCTCGAGCTGCTCAAGCGCCGTGGCATCCAGGTATTCGGCCCGGCCTCCGGCAGCCAGGCCTGTGGCGACGTCGGCCTGGGCCGCATGCTCGAAGCCACCGACCTTGCCTGGTGCGCCGCCGAGAGCTTCAAGCGCCAGGCCCTGACCGGCAAGCACGTGCTGATCACCGCCGGCCCGACCCAGGAAAACATCGATCCGGTGCGCTACATCACCAATCATAGTTCCGGGAAGATGGGCTTTGCCCTGGCCGAAGCGGCCGCCGAAGCCGGGGCCCGGGTGACCCTCGTCACCGGCCCCGTGCACCTGCAGACCCCCGACCGGGTCAACCGCATCGACGTGGTGAGCGCGCGGGACATGCTCGCGGCCTGTGAAGCAGCCATGCCGTGCGACCTGTTCATCGCCTCGGCAGCAGTCGCGGACTACCGTCCCGAGGTGGTCGCCCCGCAAAAGCTCAAGAAAGACCCTACGACCGGCGACGGCATGCTGCTGCAGATGGTGCGCAATCCGGATATCCTTGCCACCCTCGCTGGCCGTGCTGACCGCCCGTTCAGCGTCGGTTTCGCAGCCGAGACCGAGCACCTGCTCGATTACGCAACGCGCAAGCTCAAGGACAAGAACCTCGACCTGATCGTCGCCAATGATGTGGCCAACCCCAGCATCGGCTTCAACAGCGAGGAAAACGCCCTGACCGTAATCGACCGCCAGCAGCACCAGACCCTCTTCGCGCAGACCAGCAAGGGCAAGATCGCCCGGCAACTGGTCGCCTTCATCGCCGAACGGCTCAATCAGGTTCAATAAGTTCCATGCACGCTCTTCAAGCCAAGATCCTCGACCCACGCCTGGGTACCGAATTCCCCCTGCCGCAATACGCCACCCCCGGCTCCGCTGGCCTGGACCTGCGCGCCCTGCTCAAGGAAGACACCGTCCTCGAGCCGGGACAGACCCTGCTGATCCCCACCGGCCTGTCGATCTACATCGGCGATCCAGGCCTGGCAGCGATGATCCTGCCGCGCTCGGGCCTTGGTCATAAGCACGGCGTAGTGCTGGGCAACCTGGTCGGCCTGATCGACTCGGACTACCAGGGCGAGCTCATGGTCTCGTGCTGGAACCGCGGCAACACGCCGTTCACCATCAGCATCGGCGAGCGCATCGCCCAGCTGATCCTGGTACCGGTGGTGCAGGCGCATTTCGACATCGTCGAAGCCTTCGACGAAACCCAGCGTGGCAGCGGCGGTTTCGGTCATTCCGGGACCCGCTGAGCCGACCGTCGGGGCCATGGACGGCGAACTCTCGGGGCTATCTACCGTCCAAGCGTTCAGTTTGCGCTTACCCAGAAGCCTTTGACCCTTGGAGTCCCCAGAGATGAACGACATGGCCCAGCTGGTACCCGCATTGCCAGACAGCATCTTCCGCGCCTATGACATCCGCGGCATCGTCGGCAAGACGCTGCACGCCGAAACCGCCTACTGGATCGGCCGCGCCATCGGCGCCCAGACCCTCGCTCAGGGCGAGCCGAAGATCTCCGTGGGCCGCGACGGCCGCCTGTCCGGCCCGATGCTGGTCGAGCAACTGATCAAGGGCCTGGCCGATGCCGGTTGCCAGGTCAGCGACGTCGGCCTGGTGCCCACCCCCGCGCTGTACTACGCCGCCAATGTGCTGGCCGGTACGTCAGGCGTGATGCTCACCGGCAGCCACAACCCGTCGGACTACAACGGCTTCAAGATCGTCATCGCCGGCGACACCCTCGCCAACGAGCAGATCCAGGCCCTGCTGACCCGCCTCAAGACCAACGACGTACCGCGCGGCGAAGGCCACGTGGAAAAGGTCGAGATCCTCGAGCGCTACTACCAGCAGATCACCGGCGACGTGAAGCTGTCGAAAAAGCTCAAGGTCGTGGTCGACTGCGGCAACGGCGCCGCCGGGGTGATCGCCCCGCAACTGATCGAGGCCCTCGGCTGCGAGGTGATCCCGCTGTTCTGCGAGGTCGACGGCAACTTCCCCAACCACCACCCGGACCCGGGCAAGCCGGAGAACCTCGAAGACCTGATCGCCAAGGTCAGGGAAACCGGCGCCGACATCGGCCTGGCCTTCGACGGCGACGGTGACCGCGTGGGCGTGGTCACCAACACCGGCAGCATCGTCTACCCCGATCGCCTGCTGATGCTCTTCGCCCAGGACGTGCTGTCGCGCAACCCCGGCGCCGAGATCATCTTCGACGTCAAATGCACCCGTCGCCTGACTCCACTGATCGAACAGCACGGCGGCCGCGCCCTGATGTGGAAGACCGGTCATTCGTTGATCAAGAAGAAGATGAAACTGACCGGCTCGCTGCTGGCCGGCGAGATGAGCGGACACATCTTCATCAAGGAACGCTGGTACGGTTTCGACGACGGTATCTACAGTGCCGCACGCCTGCTGGAAATCCTCAGCAAGGCCGACCAGGATGCCGAAAGCCTGTTCGCCGCGTTCCCGAACGATATTTCCACACCGGAAATCAACATCGATGTGACCGACGAGAGTAAATTCAGCATCATTGATGCACTGCAACGCGACGCCGACTGGGGCGAAGCCAACCTGACCACCATCGACGGTGTACGGGTCGACTACCCACACGGCTGGGGCCTGGTCCGCGCCTCCAACACCACACCGGTGCTGGTGCTGCGCTTCGAGGCCGACAGCGAGGCAGAACTCGACCGTATCAAGGCTGTATTCCGCACGCAGTTGCTGCGGGTCGATCCCGGCCTGCAACTGCCGTTCTGACCGACTATCTGTTCCTCACTGGAGCCCTGCATGACCCTCGATCGCGATGCCGCTTCCCATGTAGCCGAGGTTTTGTCCGAAGCACTGCCCTACATCCGCCGCTTTGTCGGCAAGACCCTGGTGATCAAGTACGGCGGCAACGCGATGGAGAGCGAAGAGCTCAAGACCGGCTTTGCCCGTGACATCGTGCTGATGAAGGCGGTGGGCATCAACCCGGTGGTCGTGCACGGCGGCGGCCCGCAGATCGGCGACCTGCTCAAGCGCCTGTCGATCGAGAGCCACTTCATCGACGGCATGCGCGTCACCGATTCGGCGACCATGGACGTGGTGGAGATGGTCCTGGGCGGCCAGGTCAACAAGGATATCGTCAACCTGATCAACCGCCACGGCGGCAGCGCCATCGGCCTGACCGGCAAGGATGCGGAGCTGATCCGCGCCAAGAAGCTCACCGTCAGCCGCCAGACCCCCGAGATGACCACCCCGGAAATCATCGACATCGGCCATGTCGGCGAAGTCGTGGGCGTGAACACCGAGCTGCTGAACATGCTGGTCAAGGGCGACTTCATCCCGGTGATCGCGCCGATCGGCGTGGGTGCCAACGGCGAGTCTTACAACATCAACGCTGACCTGGTCGCCGGCAAAGTCGCCGAAGCCCTGAAAGCCGAGAAGCTGATGCTGCTGACCAACATTGCCGGCCTGATGGACAAGCAGGGCCAGGTGCTCACCGGGCTGACCACCGAGCAGGTCAACGAGCTGATCGCCGACGGCACCATCTACGGTGGCATGCTGCCGAAGATCAAGTGCGCACTGGAAGCCGTGCAGGGCGGCGTGAACAGCTCGCACATCATCGATGGCCGCGTACCGAACGCGGTGCTGCTGGAGATTTTCACCGACAGCGGCGTGGGTACCCTGATCACCAATCGCAAGCGCCACTGATGCTTTGAGCGACGGCCCGCTCCTGCATAACCCGTAGGAGCGGGCTTGCCCGCGAAAAGTACACCGCGGTAATGGCACCGGCCATACGGGTGTTCGCTGCGATTCTGCGCCCCGACAAGCTTGCTCCTCCAAGGATCGCGCAGGCTTGGCCGAACCAGAACAATGAAACATGGCGCAATGCCATTATTTTTCTCTGTCCCGCCCTCAACTTTCTCTCTAGGCTGCCGACACAACGTGGCAGAATGCACGCCCGTTGCAAATAGTTGCTATTTACCTGGAGAACTCGCGTGAAATACGCATCACAAGGACTCGTGCTGGCAGCTGCCGTCGCGCTCGGGTCCATCGCCGGCTGCGCTACCGAAACTTCCACCGCCGTGGCCGTACAACAGGTCGAGAGCGTCAGCCGCCCGTACAGCGGCGTGCGTGCACCGATCGCCGTAGGCAAGTTCGACAACCGTTCGAGCTACATGCGCGGCATCTTCTCCGACGGCGTCGACCGCCTCGGCGGCCAGGCCAAGACCATCCTGATCACCCACCTGCAGCAGACCGGCCGTTTCAACGTGCTGGACCGCGACAACATGGGTGAGATCCAGCAGGAAGCCGCAATCAAAGGCCAGGTCCAGCGCCTGAAGGGCGCCGATTTCGTGGTGACGGGCGACGTTACCGAATTCGGCCGCAAGGAAGTCGGTGACCACCAGCTGTTCGGCATCCTCGGTCGCGGCAAGACCCAGATTGCCTACGCCAAGGTCGCGCTGAACATCGTCAACATCAGCACCTCCGAAGTGGTCTATTCGAGCCAGGGCGCCGGCGAATACGCCCTGTCCAACCGTGAAGTCATCGGCTTCGGCGGTACCGCCAGCTACGACTCGACCCTCAACGGCAAGGTTCTCGACCTGGCCATGCGCGAAGCGGTGAACAAGCTGGTCGGCGCTGTCGAAAGCGGCCAGTGGAAGCCGCAAGCGCAGTAAGACCCTGCAGCAAGACGACAACGACAAGGAAGCACGTAGATGAGCATCACCCGCTCGGCCTGGCGCACTGGCGCCGGGCTCCTGCTGGCCAGCGCCCTGCTGGTCGGTTGCAACTCGCAGAAGCCGCTGTACCAGTGGGAAAGCTACCAGCCGCAAGTACGCGAATACTTCAACGACCAGTCGAAGGAAGAACAGGTCATCGCCCTGGAGCGCGACCTGGAAAAGATCAAGGCCAAGAACGGCGCCGTCCCTCCTGGGTATCACGCGCAACTGGGCCTGCTCTACTCGAGCCTGGGCAAGGACGACCAGATGATCCAGCAGTTCCGCACCGAGAAGGCGCTGTTCCCTGAGTCGGCGGCGTACATGGACTTCCTGATGAAGAACGCCACGCAAGGAGCGAAGCAGTGATCAAGCGCCTTACCCAACTGATCGTCGGCGCCTGCGTGCTGGCCCTGTTCGCCGGCTGTGCCGAGCGCAAGACCACCGACTACGCGGCCTTCAAGCAGAGCCGCCCGAAGTCGATCCTGATCGTGCCGCCGCTGAACAACTCGCCGGACGTCAAGGCCAGCTACAGCATGCTCGCGCAGGTCACCTACCCGCTGGCCGAAGCCGGCTACTACGTGATGCCGGTGGCGCTGGTCGCCGAGACCTTCCGCCAGAACGGCATGACCACCCCGGCTGACATCCATGAGCTGCCGATGGCCAAGCTGCACGAGATCTTCGGCGCCGATGCGGCGCTGTACGTGACCGTCAGCGACTACGGCACCCGCTACATGGTGCTGAGCAGCGCAACCATCGTGACCGCCAGTGCCAAGCTGGTCGACCTGAAGTCCGGCACCACGCTGTGGACCGGTACTGCATCCGCCTCCAGCGAAGAAGGCCGGCAGAACCAGGGCGGCCTGATCGGCATGCTGATCACTGCGGCAGTGAACCAGGTCATCAGCAGCGTGCAGGAAGACGCAGGTTACCCGATCGCCGGTATCACCAGTGCCCGCCTGCTGTCGCCGAACCCGAACGGCGGGATCCTGTATGGGCCGCGTTCGCCGAAGTACGGCACGGACTAAGCGGCGACCGCTTCGCGGGCAAGCCCGCTCCCACAGAGGTTTACCGCCGTTGTGGGAGTGGGATTGCCCGCGAACGATCCACCGCCGATCCAATGAAAAAGGCGACCCTCATGGGTCGCCTTTTTCATTACCGGTCCGAGATCAGATCCCGTACTGCGCCCGATAGGCCTCGACCGCCGGCAGGTGCTGCTTGAGCTGAGGATCGTCGGCCAGGAACTCCAGTACCTGGGTCAGCGAAACGATACTGACCACCGGAATGCCGAAATCACGCTCCACTTCCTGGATCGCCGAGAGCTCGCCATTGCCGCGCTCTTCGCGGTTCAGTGCGATCAGTACGCCTGCGGCCTTGGCCTGCTGGCCCTTGATGATCTGCATGACCTCACGGATGGCGGTACCGGCAGTGATCACGTCGTCGATGATCAGCACGTCACCGGCCAGCGGGGCGCCGACCAGGCTGCCGCCCTCGCCGTGGTCCTTGGCCTCCTTGCGGTTGAAGCACCATGGCACGTCGAGCTGATGCTGCTCGGCCAGGGACACCGCCGTGGCCGCTGCCAGCGGGATGCCCTTGTACGCGGGACCGAACAGCACGTCGAAGGGGATCTTGCTGTCGACGATCGCGGCTGCATAGCAGCGCCCCAGCTGGGCCAGGGCCGATCCGCTGTTGAACAGCCCGGCGTTGAAGAAGTACGGGCTGGTACGCCCCGATTTCAGGGTGAATTCACCGAAGCGCAGAACGCCGCGATCGATGGCAAAACGAATGAAGTCGCGCTGATACGGCTGCATGAAAAGTCCCGGACACCACGGATTTAGCTAAATGAGTTGAGCTCGGGTATCATACACGCACGAGATTTTTGGGGCCATTTATGCGGATCATCAGTGTGAACGTGAATGGCATTCAGGCTGCGGCCGAGCGTGGACTGCTCAGCTGGCTGCAAGCCCAGAATGCCGACGTCATCTGCCTTCAGGATACCCGCGCCTCGGCCTTTGAACTCGACGACCCAGCTTTCCAGCTCGATGGCTATTTCCTTTATGCCTGCGAAGCGGAGGTGCCTGCCCAAGGTGGCGTGGCGCTCTACTCGCGGATGCAGCCCAAGGCAGTCATCACCGGCCTGGGCTTCGAGACGGCCGACCGTTACGGGCGCTACCTGCAAGCAGATTTCGACAAGGTAAGCATCGCCAGCCTGCTGCTGCCTTCGGGAATGAACGGCGACGAAGACTTGAACCAGAAATTCAAGTTGATGGACGACTTCGCCAAGTACCTGGACAAGCAGCGTCGCAAGCGTCGCGAATACATCTATTGCGGCTCGTTCTACGTGGCGCAGCAGAAGCTCGACATCAAGAACTGGCGCGACAGCCAGCAATCGCCGGGCTTCCTGCCGCCCGAACGCGCCTGGATGGACGCGATCATCGGCGAGATGGGCTATGTCGACGCCCTGCGCGAAGTCAGCCGCGAAGGTGACCAGTACAGCTGGTGGCCGGACAACGAACAGGCCGAGATGCTCAACCTGGGCTATCGCTTCGACTATCAGATCCTCACCCAGGGTCTGCGCCGCTTCGTGCGCAGTGCTCGCCTGCCGCGCCAGCCACGCTTCTCGCAGCACGCGCCGCTGATCGTCGACTACGACTGGACGCTGACCATCTGAAGACCTGGGGGGGCCTTTGATCAGGCCCCCGCATTTCGTTACGGACTCTCCTCCACCTCGCCAGGCAGCTCCTCATCCAGGTGCAGCCAGGGTAGCCGGCTGCCCGTCCAGATATGCCGGCTGGCCCTCACCTGCTCTGGCCGGTCCAGCGTCGCCACCGTCACATCGATGCTCAGCGGGCTATGCGTCGTCTCCAGCGCCACATGCGCGCCGCAGTCGCCGCAGAAGAACCGTGTACAACTGGCCGGCGCCACATAGCGCTTCGGCTCGCCCGCCATCCACTGGAAACCCTTGCGCGGCAGGGTAAGCCACGTCACCACCAGCCCGCCGCTGACCCGTCGACAGATCGAGCAGTGGCAGTGGGCGACATCCGTCAGATCGCCCTCCAGCCGGTAGCGCAAGGCACCGCAATGGCACCCGCCTTCCTGTACGTCATTCATGAAACGACCTCCTGTCGCCTTCATCGAGGCGAAAGCTGGCTGAAAGCTTACCCCCCTAGGATAGCGCCACCACCGGCGACAGACCGGCCAGCCAGGGTGTCGGCATTACGTACGAACCCGGCCCAATCAACAACAACAATGGTGATACCGATGTTTTCCTGTGCCCGCCTTCCTGCAGTACCCCTCCCGCTATTCCATGCACAGCGCCTGACGCGCTGATCCGCTCGAATCGTCCGTCCTTTCGCCGCGCCACGCCTGGAGTACCGCCATGCTGACCTTCCTTGGCTTTGCCATGGTCATCACCTTCATGTACCTGATCATGACCAAGCGCCTGTCGGCCTTGATCGCCCTGATCCTGGTACCGATCATTTTCGCCCTGTTCGGCGGCTTCTCCGCCAAGATCGGCCCCATGATGCTCGAAGGCATCAGCAAGCTCGCGCCCACCGGCGTGATGCTGATGTTCGCCATCCTCTACTTCGCCCTGATGATCGACTCCGGCCTGTTCGACCCGGCCGTGCGCAAGATCCTCAAGCTGGTCAAGGGCGACCCGCTGAAAGTCTCGGTCGGCACTGCCGTGCTGGCTTTGGTGGTCTCGCTCGACGGTGACGGCGCCACCACCTACATGATCTGCTGCGCCGCCATGCTGCCGCTGTACAGCCGCCTGGGCATGAGCCCGCGAATCATGGCCGGTTTGATCATCCTCGCCGGTGGCGTGATGAACATGACCCCCTGGGGTGGTCCGACCGCTCGCGCCGCCAGCGCGCTGCATGTAGACCCGTCGGACATCTTCGTGCCGATGATCCCGGCCATGGCCTTCGGTGTGCTGGCGATCCTCGCCATCGCCTACATGTACGGCAAGCGCGAGCGTGCCCGCCTGGGTGAGCTGCACCTGCCGACCGACGACATCGATCACAGCGAAATCAGCGTGTCGCAGTTCCCCGAAGCGCGCCGCCCCAAGCTGATCTGGTTCAACGGCGCCCTGACCGCTGCCCTGATGGTCGCGCTGATCTCCGGCGTGCTGCCGCTGCCGGTGCTGTTCATGATCGCCTTCAGTATCGCCATGATCGTCAACTACCCCTGCCTGCAGCAGCAGAAGGACCGCATCGCAGCCCACGCCGGCAGCGTGCTGGCCGTGACCGGGCTGATCTTCGCCGCCGGTATCTTCACCGGCATTCTGTCCGGCACTGGCATGGTCGAGGCCATGTCCAAGAGCCTGCTGGCGGTGATCCCGGATGCGCTCGGCCCGTACCTGGCGGCCATCACCGCGATCGTCAGCATGCCGTTCACCTTCTTCATGTCCAATGACGCCTTCTACTACGGCGTGCTGCCGGTACTGGCCGAAGCCGCCAGCCACTACGGCATCACCCCGGTGGAAATGGCCCGTGCGTCGATCGTCGGACAACCGGTACACCTGCTCAGCCCGCTGGTACCCTCCACCTACCTGCTGGTAGCCCTGGCAGGGATCGAATTCGGCGATCACCAGCGCTTCACCCTCAAGTGGGCAGTTCTGGTGTGCCTGTGCATAATGCTCGCCGCCTTGCTCATGGGAGTTTTCCCACTGATCAGTAGTCTGTAAGACAAGAGCACCACCCCACCGCGACACGCCCGCTCTCCCGGGCGCGTCGCCTTCATCGTTCGAAGGAATACACATGGAATGGCTGACCAGCCCGGAAATCTGGGTTGCCTTTTTCACCCTGACCGCACTCGAGATCGTGCTCGGGATCGACAACATCATCATGATCTCGATCCTGGTCAGCCGCATGCCCAAGCACATGCAGCCGCGCACGCGGATCTTCGGCCTGGCGCTGGCGATGGTCACCCGGATCATGCTGCTGCTCTCGATCACTTGGGTAATGCGCCTGACCGACGACCTGTTCGTGGTCTTCGGCGAGGGCATTTCGGGGCGCGACCTGATCCTGTTCTTCGGCGGCCTGTTCCTGCTGTGGAAAAGCTCCCAGGAGATCTACCACGGCCTCGAGGGTGAGGAGGAAAGCAGCGACGAACCCAAAGGCGCTGGCGGCAAGTTCTTCTACACCATCATCCAGATCGCCATCATCGACATCGTGTTCTCGCTGGACTCGGTGATCACCGCGGTGGGCATGGTCTCGCACGTTCCGGTGATGATCGCCGCGATCATCGTCGCCGTGCTGGTGATGATGCTTTGCGCCGGCACCATCAGCGATTTCATCGACAAGCACCCGTCGCTGAAGATGCTCGCGCTGTCGTTCCTGATCGTGGTCGGCACCGTGCTGATCGCCGAGTCCTTCGACGTGCACGTGCCGAAGGGCTATGTGTACTTCGCCATGGCGTTCTCGCTGGCGGTGGAAGCGATCAACATCCGCATGCGTACTGCAATGGCGCGCAAGGAAGGCAAGGAGCATGATCCGGTGAAACTGCGCAAGGACATTCCGGGTCAGTAAGTACCGGACGTCACTGAAAAGGCCCTTCGGGGCCTTTTTCGTTTGTCTGGACTGGCCCTGAACCACCCAACATGCTTGTGACAGAAATGTTTCAAATAAATGCCCGCCATGCCAAGCTGGCGACAACCGCGCAAAACAACTAAAGCTTCAGTGAGCACTGAATACAACGCCCACCCCCGGGCCAGGCTCACGGCTTCACCCATTGGCCCCGCACTGGGGCGTCGGTAATAAGGGGGCCTCGAACATGCTCACCCTGCTCAACCTGCTTTCCGCCGTGGCGCTGCTCGTCTGGGGCACGCATATCGTGCGCACCGGTATTCTTCGGGTTTACGGCTCGAACCTGCGCCGCGTGCTCAGCCAGAACATGGACCGTCGTGCGCTGGCCTTCATTGCTGGCATCGTCGTCACCGCCGTGGTGCAGAGCAGCAACGCCACCGCCATGCTGGTCACTTCCTTCGTCGGCCAGGGCCTGATGGCCATGACCCCAGCCCTGGCGATCATGCTCGGTGCCGACGTGGGTACTGCGCTGATGGCGCGGGTGCTGACCTTCGACCTGTCGTGGCTGTCGCCGTTGCTGGTGTTCGTCGGGGTGATCTTCTTCCTGTCGCGCAAGCAGACGCGCCTCGGCCAGATGGGCCGGGTGGCCATTGGCCTGGGCCTGATCATCCTGGCACTTGAACTGATCGTGCAGGCTGCTGCGCCGATCACCCATGCACAGGGTGTGAAAGTGCTGTTCGCCTCGCTGACCGGCGATATCCTGCTCGACGCCCTGGTCGGCGCCCTGTTCGCCATGATCACCTACTCCAGCCTCGCTGCCGTGCTGCTCACCGCGACCCTGGCCGGTGCCGAGGTGATCAGCCTGCCGGTGGCCATCGGCCTGGTGGTCGGCGCCAACATCGGCAGTGGAATGCTGGCCTTCATCAGCGCCCGCATGCAGAACGCTGCCGGGCGTCGCGTGGCGTTGGGCAGCCTGCTGTACAAGCTGATCGGCCTGCTGCTGATCATTCCGGTGCTGCACCCGCTGGTGGACTGGATGGACTCGCTGAGTTTCAGCCCGCAAGAGCTGGTGATCGGCTTCCATTTGCTCTACAACACCCTGCGTTGCCTGGTCATGCTGCCTACGGTCAAACCTATGGGGCGCCTGTGCACCACCCTGCTACCCGAACGCGAAGTCGCCAACGGCCAGGTCAAGCCCCGGCACCTCGACGCCTCGGCGCTGGAAACCCCCAGCCTGGCATTGGCCAACGCAGCCCGCGAGACCCTGCGCCTGGGCGACATCGTCGACAGCCTGCTCGAGGCCATGCTCGGCGCCCTGCGCGGCAGCCAGACCGCACTGCCACAACAGACCCGCGCCCTGGGCGAGGACGCCGAGGCCCTGTACAGCGCCATCAAGCTGTACCTGGCGCAGATGTCACGCGAGGACCTGAGCGAGCAGGACAACCGGCGCTGGGCCGAGATCATCGAACTGTCGATCAACCTCAAGCTGGCCAGCGACCTGATCGAGCGCATGCTGCGCAAGGTGCAGCAGCAGAAGACCTCACAACGCCGGGAGTTCTCCCAGGTCGGCCTGGAAGAACTGACGGGCCTTCAGGAGCAACTGCTGGCCAACCTGCGCCTGGGCCTGTCGGTGTTCCTCAGCGCCGACCCTGAGAGCGCACGCCTGCTGTTGCGCGAGAAACGCCGCTTCCGCGCCCAGGAACGGCGCCTGGCCCACGCCCATGTCAGTCGCCTGCAACGCAAGGTGGTGCAGAGTATCGAGACCAGTTCGCTACACTTGGAGCTGATCGCCGACATGAAGCGGTTGAACTCTTTGTTCTGCAGCAGTGCCTATGTGGTACTGGGCGGCGCGGACACCGGCGGGCTTCTGCTCGACAGCGTGCCGGACGACGCCCGCCTGTCCTGACCCCCGCACACCTGGAGACCGGCCCGGAAGCCCGCCCATGCGTTGCCTGACCTTCATTTGCCTGATCCTCTGCAGCCTGCCCTCGTTCGCCCTCGACCGCTCGCGGGTCGAAGGCTATCTGTTGCCCAACGGCCTGCAGGTGATTCTCAAGTCTGGGTACGAACGCGACCATGTGTCGATCCGCCTTGTGGTCGGCGTGGGCCTCGACGACTTCGAGTGCAACCAGCGCGAATTGCCGCACCTGCTCGAACACCTGCTGTTCAGCGGCATCGACGAGACCGGCGAAGGCGGCCTGGAAGAGCGCCTGCAGGCGCTGGGCGGGGAGTGGAACGCCTTCACCAGCGCCGCCGATACCACCTTCGTCATCGAGGCGCCGGCACGCAACCAGCGCAAGGTGCTCGACCTGCTGCTGGCGGCGGTGCGGGACACGAAGATCGATGCCAAGGCCCTGGCCACCGCCAAGAAAATCATCGAGCGCGAGGACGGCGGCCATTACGGCCACCTGCAGCGCTGGCTGGACCGCCAGGACATCGGCCACCCGGCCAGCGACCAGCTTGCCGTGGAACTGGGGCTCAAATGCCCGGAGCGCTCGGATATCGACGGCATGACCCTCAAACAGGTGCAGGCCATGCGCGAGCATTGGTACGCCGCCAACAACATGAGCCTGATCGTCGTCGGTGGCCTCGACCGCCTGCTGCCGGCCTATCTGGAGCGTACCTACGGCGAGCTGCCAGCCACCGAGCCAGGCGAGCGGCGCAACCTCGACAGCATCAGCCAGCAGGCCGAGCAACGCCGCGACCTGACCCGTGGCTGGCTGGGTGACACCGCCAGGCTGCACTGGCTGTTCATCGAGCCGGTACTCGACAGCAATCACGACCAGACCCTCGAGCTGCTCTCGCGCTACCTCGACTGGGCTGCGTACGATCAACTGCGATTGCGCCACGGCCTGGCCTACGGCCCCTCCGTGCGGCGTGAAAGTTTCGGCGACAGTGGCATGCTCAGCTTCAACGCCGATCTCGAGCGCCAGGACATCGACGAAGCGGTGAAAGTGCTGCAGGACCTGTTCGAGCACCTGCGCAAGCACGGCCTGGATGCAGACACCTTTGCCCGCCTCAAGGAGGCCGCGATTGCCCGCGAAAGCTGGACCACCCAGGGCAACAGCGCACTGGCCGACTACTACTGGGGCGCGCTGAACGACTACGATGACGGCCGTTTCGCAGACCCGATCGGCAAACTGCGCAAGGTCAGCCTGAAGGAGGCCAACGAGGCGCTGCGGTTGTTGCTCAAGGAACCTGGCTACCTGCGCATCGAGAAGCCACTGCTGGGCTATGACGAGCTGTACGGGTTGGTGGCGCTGGGGTTGGGGCTGATACTCGCCATCGGGCTGATCCGCAAAAGGCGCCAGCCGGCGGATCGCCCCAGCGGCGCTACACGGGACAGCTGATTCGGCGGTATCCTGTTTCGGCCTCTTCGCCATTGCGACTTGCCCACGAAGAGGCCAGAACAGTCACCCCTTATCGCTGCCCATCCCCATGCCTCCCATACCCCACATCGTCCAACGCATCATCGAACTGCTCAAACGCTACCCCGGGGTCATCGCCCTTGGCGGCTTCCTGTCCGGCATTGGCAGTTTCATCCTGGTCGACCGCCAGGCCGGCCTCGCCAGTTGGATCGCCGTGCTGATGCTGATCAGCTGGGTCTGGCTGATGCTCGAGAACACCCTGACGGGACTGTTCGCACGCACGTTCAAGCGCGAAATCCCGCAGCCACTTTTGCGTTACGCCACACAGATGATCCACCAGGAAAGTCTGTTCTTCGTCCTGCCGTTCTTCTTCATCACCACCACCTGGAACAGCGGCCAGCTGGTGTTCACCGGCTTGCTCGGCGCAGCCGGGCTGATCTCCATCGTCGATCCGCTGTACTACAAATGGCTCGCACCGCGGCGCTGGCTGTTCCTCGCGCTGCACACCCTGACCCTGTTCGCCGCGCTGCTCACGGCGCTGCCGATCATCCTGCACCTGACCACCGCACAGAGCTTCAAGCTGGCGCTGATCGCGGCCATGGCGCTGTCATTCCCGAGCCTGGCCAGCAGTTTCCCGATCAACAACTGGCGCCGCGCCGTGGCGCTGGTCCTGGTGACCCTGACCGTGGGCGGAGGCGGTTGGCTGCTGCGCTCATGGGTGCCCCCGGCGACCCTGTGGATGACCGAAGTGGCGGTGACCACCGAGCTGCAGGACCGCCAGCCCGGCGAATCGCTGGACGAGATCGCCGCCAGCCGCATTCGCAGCGCAGGGCTGTACGCCTACACCGCAATCAACGCCCCGCGCGGGCTGAACGAGCGGATCTATCACGTGTGGCAGCAGGACGGTAAAGAGGTCGACCGCATCGCCCTGGACATCCACGGTGGGCGCAAGGAAGGCTACCGGGCCTGGACCCACAAGCAGAACTTCCCGCCCAACCCGGTGGGCAAGTGGCAGGTGCGGGTGCTGACCGAGGATGGCCAGGTGATCGGCGTACTGCGCTTCAAGGTGGTCGAGGATGTACCGGCGGGGTGAAGCTTCATCATCGCGTCGCCTCCATCGCCGTTGCGACTTGCCCCGCGATTGAAGCCACCGCCGCTGCAACAGGCTATGATCTGACCCACCGCCGTCGTGCAGAGTCAGAAGCATGGAGCCCAGCGCCACCCTCGACACCCGCCAGCACCCCGCGCGCCTGCTGATCGCTGGCGACTGGACCCTGGCCCACTACACCAGCCTCAAGCGCGACAGCGAGCGCCTGCGCGACCAGTACGGTGCTGACACGATCGCCGACCTCAGCCAGCTTGGGCGCCTGGACACCGCCGGTGCCTCGCTGCTGGCCGAGTTGCTGGGCGCCGAGCGCCTGTCGCACTGCACCGACGAGCTCCCCGAGGCCAGCCGAGCCTTGCTCAGGACGGTGTATGGCTCGGTGCAGGACTACTGCATCCCGATCAAGGAAGCCGAACAACCGGTCCTGCTGCAATTGCTCGCACGCATCGGCTGCGCCGTCGACACGCTCTGGCAGGACACCCGGCAACTACTCGGTTTCGTCGGCCTGATCCTCGCCACCCTCGCCACTCGGCTCCTGCAACCACACAAGTGGCGGGTCACCCCGGTGGTCGCGCACATCGAGCAGACAGGCCTGGACGCCGCGCCCATCGTCGCCTTGCTGACCTTCCTGGTCGGCGCCGTAGTGGCCTTTCTCGGGGCCACGGTGCTGGCCGACTTCGGTGCGACGGTCTTTACCGTCGACCTGGTGGCCTTCTCCTTCCTGCGCGAATTCGCCGTACTGCTCACCGCGATCCTGATGGCCGGGCGCACGGCCAGCGCCTTCACCGCGCAGCTCGGTTCGATGAAGGCCAACGAGGAGATCGACGCCATCCGCACCCTGGGCCTGAACCCCATCGAACTGCTGGTGGTGCCGCGGGTTCTGGCGCTGCTGATCGCCTTGCCGCTACTGACCTTCGTCGCCATGGTCTGCGGCATCGTCGGCGGCGCGGTGGTCTGTGCGCTGTCGTTGGACATCCCGCCGGCCATGTTCCTCTCGCTGCTGCAGAGCGACATTGGCGTGCAGCACTTCCTGGTCGGCCTGCTCAAGGCGCCGTTCTTCGCCTTCCTGATCGCCGCCATCGGCTGCCTGGAAGGTTTCAAGGTCAGTGGCAGCGCCGAGTCGGTCGGGGCCCACACTACCTCGGCAGTGGTGCAGTCGATCTTCGTGGTCATCGTGCTGGATGCCGTGGCTGCGTTGTTCTTCATGGAGATGGGCTGGTGAGTGGCACACGTGAAGCGGTGATCGAAGCCCGTGGCCTGTGCAACCGTTTCGGTAGTCAGAGCGTGCACGAGAACCTCGACCTGGACCTGTACCGCGGCGAGATCCTCGCCGTGGTCGGCGGTTCGGGGAGCGGCAAGTCGGTGCTGCTGCGCAGCATCATTGGCCTGCGTCGGCCCAACGAGGGCAGGGTGAAGGTGTTCGGCCAGGACCTGGCCACGCTGAACGACGACCAACGCTCGCAGGTGGAACGGCGCTTCGGTGTGCTGTTCCAGAAGGGCGCGTTGTTCTCGTCACTGACCGTCACCGAGAACGTCGCGTTGCCGTTGATCGAGCATGCCGGGCTGTCACGCGCCGACGCCGAACACCTGGCCGGGGTCAAGCTGGCGCTGGCGGGGCTGCCGATCAGCGCCGCCGACAAGTACCCGGCCTCGCTGTCCGGCGGCATGATCAAGCGCGCGGCCCTGGCCCGCGCGCTGGCACTGGACCCGGACATCCTGTTCCTCGACGAACCCACCGCAGGCCTGGACCCGATCGGCGCAGCGGCATTCGACCAACTGATCCTGACCCTGCGCGACGCCCTCGGGCTTTCGGTGTTCCTCATCACCCACGACCTGGACACCCTCTACACCATCACCGACCGGGTGGCGGTGCTGTCGCAGAAGAGGGTACTGGTCGCAGGCCCGCTGGCCGAGGTCGAACGCACCGACGATCCCTGGATTCACGAATACTTTCACGGCCCGCGCGGACGTGCAGCCGAACAGGCAGCCGCAAGCGCGGGACAGGAGCACTGACGATGGAAACCCGAGCTCATCACGTCCTCATCGGACTGGTCACCGTGCTGGTCGTGGCCGGCGCCATGCTGTTCGGCCTGTGGCTGACCAAATCCAGCGTCGACGATGCCTTCAAAGATTATGAAGTGGTGTTCAACGAGGCCGTTTCGGGCCTGTCCCGGGGAAGCGCGGTGCAGTACAACGGCATCAAGGTCGGCGATGTCAGCACCTTGCGCCTCGACCCGCAGGACCCGCGCCGGGTACTGGCGCGCATCCGCCTGAGCGCCGACACACCGGTCAAGGAAGACACCCAGGCCAAGCTCACGCTCGCCGGGGTGACCGGCAACTCGTTCATCCAGCTCAGCGGCGGCACGCCGCAGAGCCCATCGCTCAAGGGCAAGGGCGGACAGCTGCCGGTGATCGTCGCCTCGCCGTCGCCGATCTCACGCCTGCTCAACGACAGCAGCGACCTGGTGACCAACATCAACCTGCTGCTGCACAACGCCAACCAGATGTTCTCGGAAAACAACATCGAACGCCTGAGCAACACCCTGGCCAACCTCGAACAGACTACCGGTGCCTTCGCCAGCCAGAAGGGCGGCATCGCCCAGGCCATCGAACAACTCGGCCAGGTCGGCAAACAGGCCAGCGCCACCCTGGCCGAGACACAGGCGCTGATGCGCAACGCCAATGGCCTGCTCGGCAGCGAGGGCAAGCAAGCCTTCGGCAGCGCGGAGCAGGCCATGCAGTCGCTGGCTCAGAGCACCGCGACCATCAATGACCTGCTCAAGAACAACCGCGAGGCGCTCGACGACGGCGCCCAAGGCCTGAATCAGCTGGCCCCGGCAATCCGCGAGCTGCGCGAAACCCTCAATGCCCTCAAGGGCATCTCCCGGCGCCTGGAGGCCGACCCCAGCGGCTACCTGCTGGGCCGCGACCCAACCAAGGAGTTCCAGCCATGAGGCCGTCCCTTCGCCTGCTCGCCGCAGGCAGCCTGCTGAGCCTGGCCAGCGCCTGCTCGATCCTGCCACAGGCCGAGCCCACCGATATCTATCGCCTGCCGGTGAACCAGCAGAGCCGCCCGGCGACACCCGTGGATTGGTCGCTGCGCCTGAACAAGCCGCTGGCCAGCGAAGTCCTGGCCGGGCCGCGTATCGCCGTGATTGCGCAAGGCGACGTGATCAGCAGCTACAAGGGCGCGCGCTGGAGCGATCCGGTGCCACTGCTGGTGCGCAATCGCCTGCTCGATGCCTTCCAGCGGGACGGCCGGGTGCAGCGCCTGAGCGCCGATGACAGCAATCTGCAGGCCGACTACGAGCTGGCGGGTGAGCTGCAAGCGTTCCAGAGCGAATACCGCGAAAACGGGGTGCAGGTACTGATCCGCTACGACGCGCGGCTGGTGCAAGGGCGCAGCCAGCGCATCCTTGCCAGCCAACGCTTCGAGGTGCTCCAGCCACTGGCCGACAAGCAGGTGCCGGCAGTGGTCAGCGGCTTTGGCGCTGCCAGCGACCAGCTCGCGCGCCAGGTGGTGGACTGGACAGTCGCCCAGGCCTCACGGATGCAGGCTCAGGCGAAGAACCAGTAGCAGACGAAGATCGCCGCGATCACCCCGGACAGCTCGGCCAGCAGCGCGCAGCCCACTGCGTGACGCACGCGCTGGATGCCCACGGCGCCGAAGTACACCGCCAACACGTAGAAGGTGGTTTCGGTACTGCCCTGAATGGTCGCGGCCACGAGCGCCGGGAAGCTGTCGACGCCGTGGGTCTGCATGGTCTCGATCAGCATCGCCCGCGCCGCGCTGCCGGAGAACGGCTTGACCAGTGCCGTGGGCAGGCCTTCCACGAAGCGGCTGTCCACACCCATCCACTCGACCGCATGGCGGATGCCGCCCAGCGCCAGCTCGAGCGCCCCGGAGGCACGCAGCACACCCACTGCGACCAGCATCGCGACCAGATAGGGCAACAGGCTCTTGGCGACGTCGAAGCCTTCTTTGGCGCCCTCGACGAAGGCCTCGTAGACCTTCACCTTGCGCAGCGCACCGATCACCAGAAACAGCATGATCACGCCGAACAGCGTCAGGTTGCCGAGGATCGACGACAGGCTCGCCAACGCAGCCGCCGACAACGTGCCGAGAAACGCCATGAAGCCACCGAGCAGCAGGGCGCCGGGGATGAAGTAGGCCAGCACCACCGGATCCCACAGGCGCAGGCGCTGCATCACGGCAACCGACAGCAGGCCGACCAGGGTCGAGACGCTGGTCGCCAGCAGGATGGGCAGGAACACCAGCGTCGGGTCGGGAGCGCCTTGCTGGGCGCGGTACATGAAGATGGTGACCGGCAGCAGGGTCAGCGACGAGGCGTTGAGCACCAGGAACAGGATCTGCGCGTTACTCGCCGTGGTGCTGCTGGGGTTGAGCTCCTGCAGCGCACGCATGGCCTTCAGGCCGATGGGCGTGGCGGCGTTGTCCAGGCCCAGGCCGTTGGCAGCGAAGTTCATGGTGATCAGGCCCAGGGCAGGGTGGCCAGGCGGCACTTCCGGCATCAGACGCGCGAACAGCGGGCCGAGAACCTTGGCCAGCCATTCGACGATACCGGCCTTTTCGGCAATCTTGAGAAAGCCCAGCCACAAGGTGAGGGTACCGAACAGCAGGACCATGACCTCGACCGACAGCTTGGCCATGGCGAAGATGCTCTCGACCATCGCGGCGAAGATTCCCGCGTTGCCACCGACCAGCCACTGGGCCAGGGCGGAGATGGCCGCTACCACGAAAAAGCCGAGCCAGAGGCCGTTGAGCATCTGCAATCCCCCTGAAAAATGCCCGAATGATATCGCATAAGGCGCCCTGAATCCGATCCCTGCAAGAGCGGCCGACAGGGGTGGTGTCGGACGCCACAATGCAAAAAGCCCCGACGGGTCGGGGCTCTTGCTTGCAACCAGAGGTCTACTGGTTGACGGTCTTGCCCGCCACCACCGCTTCTTTTTTCTTGCCGTTGGCCTGGAACAGCGAGTTGTAGTACGCCTCGCCCTTGGCGCTGTCGTACATGCCTTGCCACTTGGCGATCACCACGGCGGCCAGGGCGTTGCCCACCACGTTCAGTGCGGTACGGGCCATGTCCATGATGCGGTCGACACCGGCGATGAAAGCCAGGCCTTCCAGCGGAATGCCCACGCTGCCTAGGGTCGCCAGCAGCACCACGAAGGAGACGCCCGGCACACCGGCGATACCCTTGGAGGTGACCATCAGGGTCAGCACCAGCAGCAACTGTTGGCTGATCGACAGGTCGATGCCGTACAGCTGGGCGATGAAGATCGCCGCGATGCTCTGGTACAGGGTCGAACCGTCGAGGTTGAACGAGTAGCCGGTCGGTACCACGAAGGAGCAAATCGACTTCGGCGCACCGTACTTCTCCATCTTCTCGATCACGCGCGGCAGCACGGTCTCGGAGCTGGAGGTGGAGTAGGCGAGGATCAGCTCGTCCTTCATGATGCGCATGATCTTGATG
Source organism: Pseudomonas putida (assembly GCF_001636055.1). Classification (NCBI taxonomy): domain Bacteria; kingdom Pseudomonadati; phylum Pseudomonadota; class Gammaproteobacteria; order Pseudomonadales; family Pseudomonadaceae; genus Pseudomonas; species Pseudomonas putida. Next base: position 586,324 of record NZ_CP011789.1, on the reverse strand, counting down.
ATCGAGAAGCCGAACACGCGTGCCACCAGGCCCAGCACCATGAAGGCGAAGAAGGCGATGGCGAAGTACACCAGCAACACCAGCTTGGCCAGCGGCAGCAGCGAGGCGAAGCCGAAGTTGGCGACGGTCGCGGCGATCAGGGCGAATACGCCGATCGGGGCGTAGTTCATGATCATGTGGGTGACCTTGAACATGGTCTCCGACACACCCTGGAAAGTACGCACCAGCGGCTCGCGCAGGTCGGCGTTGAGGCTCGAGAGGCCCATGCCGAACATGACCGAGAAGAAGATGATCGGCAGCATCTCGCCACGCATCAGCGCTGCGAAGATGTTCGATGGGATCAGGTTGAGCAGGGTCTCGATGAACGCATGCTCATGCTGTACCTCGGCCGCCGTGGCCTGGTACTTGGAGATGTCGACGGTGCCCAGGGTGCTCATGTCGATGCCGGCACCTGGGTGGAACACATTGGCCAGTACCAGACCGACGACGATGGCGATGGTGGTCACCACTTCGAAGTAGAGAATGGTCTTCAGGCCGATGCTGCCCAGTTTCTTCGCGTCGCCAACCCCGGCGATGCCCACGATCAGCGACGAAATCACGATCGGGACGACGATCATCTTGATCAGGCGAATGAAGATGTCGCCGGCGGGCTGGAGGACGTTGCTGATCCACCATGCCTTTTCTGCACTGAAATGATTCAGTAGCGCGCCGACTGCAACGCCCAGGACGAGACCGATCACGATCTGCCAGGCGAGGCTCAGTTTTGCCTTCTTCATGTCGTTACCTTTGTTGTAGTGGTCATGGCCAGCAGATCGGAAAAGCGCGTCCCAGAGCCTTTGGCAACGTCACGGGCAGCGATTGGCTTCCGTCTGGCGACCCTGTTCTCAGGTCAACGCCAGCGAGCGAACGAGCGCTCGGGCCAGCTAAAAAGGCGGCAACTATTGCGACGTGGACAGGGCCAGTCTAATGCCGGAAACGACTACCCCATGCCGAATCGGCATAGCAAAAGACAGCAAATCGGCCAATTCAGCGGCCAAAAAATCCAGGCGTTCGGTTTTCCGAACAAGACCAAACCGCCATTTTTAGGCAGAAACGACTGGATCAGTTCGAGGGTGGTGGAGGGTTGTTCGACAATCCGAATGGGAGAAAACACACCCTGCGCACAGCGCAATCGAGGGGAAAAAAATTCGATATACGGTTACGACAAAATGTGTCTTGAGAGAAAAATCGTACAAGTACGTTCTGGAAGGGAAATTTCTGTAAGGACGCTTCGGAAGCCAGGTCGAGTGTTAGTGCCTTTTCCGACACCACTGACCTGGATCTTCCGATGCTGTCTCTCCTGACCCGGCCCTCGTCGGAGGTACTCCCTGTACCCCTAGGCCACTCCGATCCTGACGCGATCAGAACAGCCCGGCCCCCTGGTCATGTGCTGCCTCTCCTCGAGGCGGCGCATCATGGACGACGCAACGGTAAATACGTTCAACGTCCATCCGATTAAGGTGCGCGACCGTAGGTCAGTACCAGTTCGGATCGCGCTTGAGCTGCTCCTGCAGCAGCTTCTTCATGCCGTCATCCGGCTCGCCCAGCCAGCGATAATCCGCATGGCGGGTCGGCGACTTGTCTGAGGGCAGACCTTCGGGAACCTCCACGAGCATCCCGTAGGCTTCATCCTTGTCCCAGCTGAACGCAACGATCAGGCGCTTGTACGTGCAGTTGTCGTCCGACTCGCAGAGAGGGCCGACCAGATACTTGTCGCCGTCCTCGGTCACCGCAGACATCTGCTGCGCAGAGCTGCCGCTGAGGTTGATCACCCACTCGGGCAGGCGTTCTTCATTCTTTATGGTCTTCTGCCAGGTCTGGCGGTATTCCGGGTCCGACCCCAGCAACTGGTTAGCCCGTACCTGACCGTCATTGGCTGCCATCGCCGCCGAGCCACCGCCCACGAGCAGGGCGGTGACCAGGGCGTTAAAGAGCATCCTGCTCATGGGCGTCCTCTACCGCGTCCGAAGAAGAAGGAAGCGACGAACAGGACCAGGAAGACAATGAACAGGATCTTCGCGATACCCGTTGCGGCGCCGGCGATACCACCGAAGCCCAGCACTGCGGCGACAATGGCGATGATCAGGAATGTGATAGCCCAGCTCAGCATGGTGTTTCTCCTTTCTTTTCGGGATAGGGTCGGTGTGGCACTAGAACACCCAGCGTTCCTGAGGAACGATGTTTTCCAGGGTGGCCGGCGAAGCATTGGCCGAAGGCAGCGGCTGTGCCGCCTTGACCAGGGTGGTGGCGTGATTCGTCTTCAATTGCGTCAACAACGCAGTCTGAGCAGCTACCTGGTCGGCCAGGCGCGCGGTCTGCCAGCTGTGATAGAACAGGCCGCCGGCGAGGGTCAGTACCAGTGCCATCGCCAGGTACAGAAACTGATGCACGGGCAGCGCTGCGTCCTGCGAACGGTTGACTGATTGGCGATTCATGCCGGCTCCTCCTGCTGTATTTGTTATCCAAACCTTGAGGGAGTTATTGCAGCCTGCATGCCAGCTTTTTAATCTCAAAAAAATCTTTATAAATCAGTCAGTTATGCGCAAATGGAAAATGCAGCAAGGACGTATCCTGCACGATGCCTTGCTGCACGCCGTGCGTTTTGCACGATTCAACCTTCCACTTTGCTCGCCACCTTCAGCAGGTCCGCATCCACGCCCCGTACTCCGAGGATCTGCCCCGCAATCTGCACGGCGATGGTCTTCTGCTCCTGGCTGACCACCTCGCCAGACAGTCGCACCAGGCCTTCCTGGCTCGCGACCTTGATGTTCGGCCCGTCGAGATTACGGCTGTAGCGCAAGCTGCTTTGTACCTTGTCGATGATCCAGGCATCGCTGGGCTGCGGCCCTGTCGGAACAGTCGGCGGATTTTCACGGGCCTGGGCCATGGCTGCGGAATCCAGGCTGATCAGATTGTTGACCAGGTACACGCCCTCGCTGGTACGGGCGATGACCCCGGCCAGCTCCTTGGCCTCGACGTTGTCGACGCGACCGCGCATGGTCACCACGCCCTCGCGGCTCTCGACCTCGATTGGCGCCTTTTCCGTCACCCGGCTCCAGAGCAGGCGCGCGCGGATGATCGCGGTCAAGGTGGCGTCCTCAAGGCGTTGGGCGTAGGCACGCCGCTCAAGCGGCTGCTCCGCCAGCTCGGCATTGACCTGCAGACGGTTATCCACCCGCTCGATACCGCGGGTGGCCAAGGCGACACGCTCGGCCAGGTCGCGCTCGACAGGATTTTCCACCTCACCGCTGAGGCGGGCCTGCTGCCCCTCCACCTGCACCTCTATGCGGAACGGATTGAGTACCTTGTTGAGGGAAACCGCAGTCTGCACGGCGCCCTCCAGCCGTGCATCCTGCAACGGGTCGGCGACAACGGGACCGACTGCCAGCAGCAGGCCGGCAGCCAGGGCGCAATGACGTGGGAACAAAGGCATGGCACTTCTCCTTTTTCGTAACAAATCCAACCAACCTCGCAACCTGCATGCCAGCGTCACAAATGCTGGAAAATCTATTTATTTCAATCTGTTAGCCAATAAACAGAGCAACAGCTAGCATGCACAGGACGGAATCCTTCAGAATCGACCATGCAACTTGCCCGATTTTTCCGACACTAACTGAGATCAATCCCATAGGAGCGCAGGAAAAATGGAACCAGCCCAGGACAAGCAAGGCCGCATTCTGCTGGTGGACGACGAGTCCGCGATCCTGCGCACCTTCCGTTACTGCCTCGAAGACGAGGGCTACAGCGTCGCCACGGCCAACAGTGCCGTTCAGGCAGAGACCCTGTTGCAACGCCAGGTGTTCGATCTGTGCTTCCTCGACCTGCGCCTGGGAGAGGACAACGGCCTAGACGTGCTGGCCCAGATGCGCATCCAGGCGCCCTGGATGCGCGTGGTGATCGTCACTGCACACTCGGCGATCGATACCGCAGTGGATGCCATCCAGGCCGGCGCTGCCGACTATCTGGTCAAACCCTGCAGCCCCGATCAGTTGCGCCTGGCCACCGCCAAGCAACTGGAGGTGCGCCAACTGTCGGCGCGCCTGGAAGCGCTGGAAGGCGAAGTGCGCAAGCCCAAGGACGGTCTCGACTCCCACAGCCCGCAAATGATGGCGGTGCTGGAAACCGCGCGGCAGGTGGCGACCACCGATGCCAATATCCTCATCCTGGGGGAGTCCGGCACCGGCAAGGGCGAACTGGCCCGCGCCATTCACGGCTGGAGCAAGCGCGCACGCAAGGCCTGCGTGACCATCAACTGCCCCTCGCTGAACGCCGAGCTGATGGAAAGCGAACTGTTTGGTCATACCCGTGGCGCCTTCACCGGCGCCAGCGAGAGCACGCTCGGGCGGGTCAGCCAGGCGGACGGCGGCACGCTGTTCCTCGACGAAATCGGTGATTTCCCACTGACCCTGCAGCCCAAACTGCTGCGTTTCATCCAGGACAAGGAATACGAAAGGGTCGGCGATCCGGTCACCCGTCGGGCGGACGTTCGCATCCTCGCCGCAACCAACCTCAACCTTGAGGAGATGGTGCGCGAGAGCCGCTTCCGTGAAGACCTGCTGTACCGCCTCAACGTCATCACCCTGCACCTGCCGCCACTGCGCGAGCGCAGCGAGGACATCCTTACGCTCGCCGATCGCTTCCTCGCCCGTTTCGTGAAGGAGTATTCGCGCCCGGCGCGGGGATTCAGCGACGAGGCCCGTGCGGCACTGCTCAACTACCGCTGGCCGGGCAACATCCGCGAACTGCGCAACGTGGTGGAGCGCGCCAGCATCATCTGCCCGCAGGAGCGCGTGGAAATCAGCCACCTGGGGATGGGCGAGCAGCCCACCGGCAACGCCGCGAAGGTTGGCGCAGCGTTGAGTCTCGATGAGCTGGAGCGCGCCCACATCGGTGCCGTCCTGGCAGCCAGCGATACCCTCGACCAGGCCGCCAAGACCCTCGGTATCGATGCCTCCACCCTGTACCGCAAGCGCAAGCAGTACAACCTGTGAAGTGGCCCATGAAGCTGCGCACGCGGCTGTTCCTGAGCATCTCGGCACTGGTGACGGTAGCGTTGCTGGGGTTGCTGCTGGGGCTGATCAGCGTGCTGCAGATGGCAGCGGTGCAGCAAAAGCTGGTGCGTGACACCACCCATACCCTGGAAGTCGGGCTGAAGCTGCGGCAGAACCTGGGCGAGCAGTTGAACCTGATACTCGATCCAGATACCGATCCGAAAAGCTTGGCAAGCCTGCAGGAAAACTTCCAGGCGCTATTGGTGGCAGGCCTCGAACAGGGCGGTGAACGCACCGGATTCAGCAAGGCCAGCAGCAACTACCAGACCTTCCTCCAGGCCTATCGCGACAGCACCTCACCGTCGCGCAGCATGGGCGTCGACGACCCTTTGGGCGCCGCGTTCAACCAGGTCCGTACCGACCTGATCGACTCGCACAAGCAGGCGCTGGAGCACATTTCCCGCAGCGAAGAACATGCTCGCGATCATGCCCTGCTGGTCAGTGGTGCATTGGGCCTGATGGGCCTGGCGGTGGTGGTGCTGGGCTTCATCACCGCGCATAACATCGCGCGTCGCTTCGGCCAGCCGATCGAGGCCTTGGCCAAGGCAGCCGACCAGGTTGGCCAAGGCAACTTCGACGTTACCCTACCTGTGACCCAAGCCACCGAACTCAACCAATTGACCCGCCGTTTCGGCCTGATGGCCGACGCCCTGCGCAAGCACCAGGCCACCAATGTCGATGAGCTGCTGGCCGGCCAACAGCGCCTGCAGGCCGTGCTCGACAGCATCGACGATGGCCTACTGATCATCGATCGCCAAGGTCGCCTGGAACACCTCAACCCCGTGGCCCAACGGCAGTTGGGCTGGAATGCCTCGCGGCTTGGCAGCAACCTGGCCGAAGCCCTGAACCGCCCGGAGCTGGAGCAACAGATGCGCCAGGTGCTGCGCGGCGGCAGCCTGGACCGGCCACCGGATGACCTGAGCATCGAGGTGGAAGAAGAGACCCGTCTGCTGACCTTCAGTCTGACACCCGTCAGCCACCCGCAAGGGCCGATTCTCGGCGCGGTGATGGTGTTGCATGACGTGACCGAACAGCGTGCGTTCGAGCGCGTACGCAGCGAGTTCGTCCTGCGTGCCTCCCATGAACTGCGCACCCCGGTCACCGGCATGCATATGGCTTTCGGCCTGCTGCGCGAGCGGGTCTCGTTCCCGCCCGAAGCGCGGGAAAACGATCTGCTCGACACCATCGGCGAAGAAATGCAGCGTCTGACTCAACTGATCAACGACCTGCTCAATTTCTCTCGTTACCAGAGCGGACTGCAGAAACTGGAACTGGCGCCCTGTACACTCGATGACCTGCTGGAGCGTGCCCGGGCACGCTTCGCCGAGTCGGCGGCGCACAAGCAGATCGAACTGGTCAGCGAGCTGGAGCCTCCCTTGCCGCACATCCAGGTCGACCTTGCGCAGATCGACCGGGTGCTGGACAACCTGCTGCACAACGCCATCCGCCACACCGCCAGTGGCGGGCACATTCGCCTGCACGCACGACGGCATGCCGAGCGGGTGATCATCAGCGTCGAGGACGACGGCGAAGGCATTGCCTATGGCCAGCAAGGGCGAATCTTCGAGCCGTTCGTGCAGGTCGGACGCAAGAAGGGTGGCGCGGGGCTGGGCCTGGCCCTGTGCAAGGAAATCGTGCAACTGCATGGCGGGCGCATGGGCGTGTTCTCTCGGCCGGGGCAGGGGACGCAGTTCTACATGGCCCTGCCGGTGTGAGGCGCCTGTTCAAGGCTCATCATCGATCCGCCGCCCGCCCATCCGCCGTCCGCGCGTGATCAGCTCGGCGAACTGTCGGGCGTTGAGCGGATGGGCGAACAGCCAACCCTGCCCATAGTTGACCCCTTCGCTGTTGAGCAACACGGCCTGGTCCTCGCACTCGATCCCCTCGGCGATCACCCGCAGGTGCAGGTCATGGGCCATGCGGATGATATGCGGGGCGACGCCGCTGCTGGCGGCGTCGTGGCCCAGGGCGTCGATGAACGCCTTGTCGATCTTCAGGCAATCGACCGGCAGGGTCTGCAGGTAGGCCAGGCTGCAGTAGCCGGTGCCGAAATCGTCGATCAGTACCTGATGCCCGACCGAGCGCAGGGCCTGCAGGTTGTCGCGGGCCACCACCACATCGATCAGGCCACGCTCGGTCACTTCGAATGCGATCTGCGTTGCGGACACCCGATGCTGGGCCAGCAACCGCGCTGCGACCCGGCCGATACGCGGCACCATCACATCGCACGCTGCCAGGTTCACCGAGATGTACAAGTGCCGATTGGCCCGCAACAACTGGCCCAGTTGCTCCAGTACCCGCTGCAGGACGAAGTCGGTGATCGGGCGGATCTGCCCGGTGTTCTCGGCAAGCGGGATGAACAGCTCCGGGCTGGTCAGGCTGCCATCCGGTCGGCGCCAGCGCACCAGTGCTTCGGCGCCGACACAACGGCGGCTGTCCAGTTCGAAGATCGGTTGGTAGAGCACCTGCAGCTCGCCACGGCGCAGCGCCTGCTGCAACTCCGAGCTCATCGAGCGCCGCTGCAGGATCAGTTGCAGCACCAGCCAGCCGATGCAGCAGGCGAGCAGCAGGCTACCGGGGAACAACAACCAGAGCATGCCGTTGAGCTTCAGCGGCAGGCTTGCACGGGGGGCGATGAGGACGAGTTGGTAGTCCGGTGACTTGGTCGGCATCCGGTAGACGAGGCGGTCGCTGAGCTCGATCAGCGCCTTGCGTGACGGTGGCGGCCAGTCCGGCGCAGGTGGCCAGGGCTGGGGAGGGCCCAGCACGGGGATCGCCCGGCTGCCGCGGTCGAGCACTACCAGCAGGCTGCCACCGGGCGGGAGATCGACCACGTCGGTCAGGTGGCCGCGTGAGGTGGACACCAGGAAATGGCCACGCCCCAGCATCAACGCCGCAAGATTTTCGTTCGGCTCGGTGGTGGTGTTCAGCCAGTAACTGTAGGTCGGCCCCTGGATGTCGGGTGCGCGCATGGGCCGCATGACCTGCTCCCCACCCCGGCTGGAGCAGGCGATGTCTCCGTCGACATAGACCGCCTCGTAGACAAAACGGTAGCTCAGGCCCACCTGACGCAGCGCAGACAACATCGCTGCATCACAGCCGCGCATCGGCAGCGTCTGCAGTTGGTCGACCCCCTCGCGCAATTGACCGAACACTTGCTCCAGGCGCTCGAGAAAACGCTCGCCGCGGGCATTCATCTGCGCGCTTTCGCTCTGTTTCATCTGCTGCAGGGTGACACCGACACTGGCGGTCAGCAGCAGCGCAGCACTGGCCAACGCGACCAGAGAGGCCAACAGCCAGGGGCGGTAGAAAATTTGGCGCACAGAGGCGATCAGCGAAGACATGCGCGGCATCCAGTTGAATACCAAAGGTATAGCAACTGGATGAACAGTTGGCGCGGTGCGATAGGCGGTCCTGATTCACCGCATGCTGTTGAGCACCTGCAGTATTGCCGCGGTCTGCGCATCGGGCATGCCGTCGAAGCGCTGCGCGCGGAAATGCATCTGGAAAGCGGCGATCACATGGCGGGTCGAGACATCCAGCTCGCCAGTCTGCTCGATGGCATAGCCGAAGCGGGCCAATTGTTGCTGGTACCAGAGCGGGCTCGGTGGATTGGCCTCGAAATACACCTGCTGGCGCGCCACGGAGGCAGCGTTCGGCCAGATCCCCAGGCCTGCGTCAGCCAGGCGCTTCCAGGGGAACAGCGGCCCCGGGTCGAGCTTGCGCAAAGGCGCGATGTCGCTATGGCCAATGATGTTGCGCGGCTGGATGTTGTAGCGCTGGACGATATCCTTGACCAAGGCGATCACTGCCTCGATCTGCGCTTCGCTGTAGGGGTGCCAGACACGTCCGCTGGGGGTATCGGTATAGCCGGGATTGACGATCTCGATACCGATCGAGCTCGAGTTGAGCCAGGTGCGGCCCTGCCACTGACTGTCGCCGGCATGCCAGGAGCGGCGGCTTTCATCCACCAGCTGGTAGACCGTGGCATTGCCATCGCCAACCAGGTAATGGCTGCTGACCTCGCCATGGGTCAGCAGCGCCAGCGAGCGCTCCAGCGAAGCGTTGGTGTAGTGCAGGACGACGAACTGGATGCGGCTGTCCTGGTTCGCCGAGGTGTGGCTGCGGTCGATGCGCAGACCGCTGGAGCAGCCGGCGAGCAGGATGAGGAGAAGGGCAGTAGCGAACGTTTTCATCGGATGGAGGCACGTCATGTGTCGGTATAAGCGCTACAGTATAACGTGCTATCGCCGATTACCCATTCCCAACGATGCCCGCTCAGCGGACTGAGCGCACGACCCGTGTCGAAAGCAACAGGGCTGGCGTAGCGGTACTTGCTACCCTTGCTCGACGCGATTGCGCCCCTGGTCCTTGGCGCGGTACAGCGCTTCGTCCGCACGCTTGAGCACCTGGTCGCCACGCTCGCCGGAGCGGAAGGCGCTGACGCCGATGGACGTGGTGATCACCACGCGCTCGCCCTTGAAGTGAAACGGGCAGGCCTCGATCGCCGCACGCAGCGCTTCGGCAACCTGCAGCGCTGTGGGGGGAGATGTCTGGGGGAGCAGCAGGACGAACTCCTCGCCACCAAAGCGGGCGATGAAGTCGCGCCCGCGCAAGCGCTTGCGCAACTGGTCGGCAACGATCTTCAGCACCTTGTCGCCAGCCAGGTGGCCATAGCCGTCGTTGATGCGTTTGAAATGATCGAGGTCGAGGATGGCCATGGCCAGGTGGCCGCCATTCTCCTCCCAGTCGGCAAGCTCGCGCTCGACCCGCTCGCTCCAGGCGGCGCGATTGGGCAGCCCGGTCAGCGGATCGACCAGTGCTTTCTGCCGCTGCTCTTCCAAGTGCTCACGGTAGCCAAGCGCCTCCTGCTCCATGCTCGCCACTCGCTCGGCCAGGCCTTGCAGGCGTCCGGCCAGTTCCTGCTCACGGCGATCGCGTTCGTGCTGGTGGTCATCCATGGTGACCAGCAGGCCCTCGAGCCGGTGGTCCAGCAGGTGCTTGAGGCTGTCGATGTCCACTGCGCCCTGGACGCTGGTTTGCAGGCCATCGACCTGTTCACGCAGCTGACTGTCCAACTCGCGAGCGGCAGTGCTGTTGTCGGCGTGGCCCTCGCTGGCCTCCTGCAGGTGGCTGTGGAAGGTCTCCAGGCGCTCGTTGATCTGCTGCAGGTAGGCTTCGAACTCATGCTGGCCGCTGTCGTTGATTGCCAGCATCAACACCGCCAGGTCGTCCAGTACCGGGATCAGCTCGTACCAGTTCAGCCCGCGCGCCACCCGCTCGCGCATTTCCAGGGCCTGGGCCTTGTGGCGCTCCGGCAGGCTCAGGTCGTCGAGCAGGCCGATCAGGGTTTCTTCGATGTGCGCGGCAACCTGGCTGTAGGGCGGCTCGACGGCATCAGGCAGGGCGTAAGGGCCGTCTTCACCGACTGGTTGTTCTTCCGGGGACTCGGTGGCGGGGGCTTCGTCCGCTGGCGTGCTGTCGGCGGCGGTCTCCGGCTCGACAGGCTCGGACTCGGCGGGAGGAGCGACTGGCTCGGGTTCGACAATGCTCGCCGGCTCGCGGGCGTCGTCAACTGGCTCCACCGTCTCGGCAGCACCGGCCAATTGCGCAACCGGCGCCGGGGCCTCGGGGGCGGGCTCGACAGAGCGGGGCGCCGCAGGCAGAGGCTCCAGTTCATCAGCATCGATCGTGCTGTGTGCCGCAGAGGCTGGGCTCGAGGCTGGGGCTGGGGCTGGGGCTGGGGCTGGGGCTGGGGCTGGGGCTGGGGCTGGGGATCGTGGCTCAGGTTCGCGCACAGGCAACGGTTCGCCCGTTGGCTCGACGGTCTGGCTCTGTGACGTTGCGCGCGAGGGTGCCGGTTCGTGCTCCGGCTCCGGCGCTTCGGCCTGAGCACCCTCTTCGCGACCGCCAAACAAGCGTTGCAGGAAGCCTGGCCGGGCCTCTTCGGTCGCCTTGCGCAGCGACGACAGCGCGCGCCCCTGCAGACCGCTGAGCTCGCCAAGCAGCGGCGGCAACTCACGCGACTGGCTGACACCGCCGTCGAGCTTCTTGGCCAACTTCTTGAGCGGACGGGAAACGTCGCCGGGCAGCTCAAGCCCCTGCAACTGGGAAACCAGCGAGGTCAGCGCATCGCTGACCTGGTTCATCCGCGTTTCGCGACGCTGCTCCGACTCGAGCACGGCCTTTTCCAGTCGTGGGATAAGCCCGGCGAGCCCCGCGTCCATGCTGTCACTGCGGATGACCTCGCGCATCTCCTTCATGCACTGGTCGACGACCTTGTCACTACCCTCGGCGGCCAGCGTGCTGCGGACCAGGCCACGGCGCAGCAGGTCGAGGCGAGCTTCCCAGCGACGCTCGAGCTTTTCCTGCCGTTCGATGCTTTTTAGATATTTTTCTTTCCAGCGCTCGGCTTCGTCGGTCATGCCTGGATCCGCAACGGTAATAGCATCAGAGGGTATGTGAATACTGGATTTCGGCGCGAAGCGCGAACTCTTGAGTGTGTCAGCGCACGACCGGCAGGGTATCCACAGTCAAGGCATCCGGCAATCGGATCTCGACCGCCACAGGCAGGTGGTCGGAAATCGGCTGCGACAGCACCTCGACTCGTTCAAGCGTCAGGCTCGGGCTGAGCAGGATGTGATCAAGGCAGCGTTGCGGGCGCCAGCTGGGGAAGGTCGCCTCAACCTGTGGGGCGATCAGTCCGAGGTCGCGCAAGGGCGAGCGCTCGAGCAGGTCGTTGGCGTGGGTGTTCATGTCGCCCATGAGGATCTGATGGCGGTAGCCGCCGATCAGCTCACGGATATACCCCAGTTGCAGGGCACGGGTCTTGGCGCCGAGCGCCAGGTGCATCATCACCACGATCAGCGCGTCCTCGCCTTCGCCGAAACGCACCAGGATCGCCCCACGACCGGCCGGACCGGGAAGGGGGTGGTCTTCAAGGTGCTGGGGCTTGAGCCGGCTGAGCACGCCGTTGCTGTGCTGGGCGAAACGCCCGAGATTGCGGTTGAGCTGCTGATACCAGTAGGGGAAGGCACCGAGCTGGGCCAAGTGCTCGACCTGGTTGACATAGCCCGAACGCAGGCTGCCGCCGTCGGCTTCCTGCAGGGCAACCAGGTCGAAATCAGCGAGCAGGTCGCCGATCTTCTGCAGGTTGCCGGCCCGCCCGGTATGCGGCAGCAGGTGCTGCCAGCTGCGGGTCAGGTAGTGGCGGTAGCGCTCGGTGCTGATACCGACCTGGATATTGAAGCTGAGCAGCCGCAGGCGACCATCCTCCGGCAGGCCTGGGGCCTGCAGATGATGTTCGTTGACCCGCGGCTGATGCAGGCCAACACTTCGCGTGGTACGCAAGCGGGCCATGGCTGCGCCGCTTACTTAGCGGCACGCTCCTTGGCGATCAGTTGGTCGGCAACGTTCAGGACGCCTTCCGGCCCGCCAGCGGTACCCAGGTCGAAGCGGTACTTGCCGTTGACCACCATGCTCGGTACGCCGGTGATTTCGTACTTCTTCGCCAGTTCCTTGGCCTGGTTGACCTGGCCCTTGATGGCGAACGAGTTGAAGGTAGCGAGGAACTTGTCCTTGTCCACGCCTTGGGTGGCGAGGAAGTCGGCCATGTCCTGCGGGTCGGTCAGGCGCTTGCGCTGGTTCTGGATGGCGTCGAAGACCGCGGCGTGAACCTTGTGCTCGACGCCCATGGCTTCGAGGGTGAGGAACATCTGGCCGTGGGCATCCCAAGGGCCGCCGAACATGGCCGGGACGCGCTTGAAATTGACGTCGGCCGGCAGCTTGTCGATCCAGGGATTGATGGTGGGTTCGAAGTGGTAGCAGTGCGGGCAGCCGTACCAGAACAGCTCGACGACTTCGATCTTGCCTGGCTGCGAGACCGGGACCGGGTTGCTCAGCTCGATATATTCCTTGCCCGCCACAGGCTCGGCGGCCTGCACCGCGGCCATACCGAATACGCTGGCGGCGACCAGCGCAGCGCTGAGAATCAGTTTACGCATGCTTTACTCCTGAGCAATCAATGGTCGCCTCGACACGACCTATGCTGTGACAGGCCATGAAGGGCTCGAGTTCTGTAGTGTAACGGCTGGGACCATAAAAAAGGGCGGCCTACGCCACCCTTTTCATGTTTAGCGATGTTGCATTAACCGAGTGTTAACGCTCGTCTCAATGCAGCCCCTGGATATAGCTGGCCAACGCATCGATATCCTTGTTGCTCAGCTTGCCGGCGATGGTGCGCATGGTCATGGCATCGCCATCGTTGGTGCGATTACCTTCACGGAAGTCGGTGAGCTGCTTGCTGACATACTGCGAGTGCTGGCCGCTCAGGTGAGGGAAGCCGGCAAGGGCGATGCCTGCGCCGTTAGGGGAGTGGCAACCGGTGCAGGCGGGCATGCCTTTCTCCAGGTCACCGCCGTTGAACAGCGCACGTCCACGCTCGACCAGCTTGGGATCTGCCGCGCCGACACTGCCTTTCTGGCTGGCGAAGTAAGCGGCGATATCGGCCAGGTCCTGGTCATTGAAGGCGGCCAGCATGCCGGTCATTTCCAGCACCGTGCGCTTGCCCGACTTGATGTCGTGCAATTGCTTCTCAAGGTAGCGCTGGCCCTGGCCGGCCAGTTTCGGGAAGTTCGGCGCCAGGCTGTTGCCGTCAGGGTTATGGCAGGCACCACAGACCGCAGTCTTCGCCTGGCCGGCAGCGGCATCGCCTTTGATGGGGTCGGCAGCAGTGGCCGCACCTGCGACACCCATGGTCAACAGCAGACTCACGAATAGTTTGTTCATCAGCTAATCCAACACGGCTAAGGGTGAAATGTTATGTATCGGGACTGCCACTCATCCAAAGGATGACCAATCGGTAGTCCTCGGCACTGCAGTCCATGCACAATCCACGCGGCGGCATAGCCTTGAAACCCTGGGTAACATGCGCCACCAGTACATCCACACCTCGCGCCAGCCTCGGTTCCCAGGCCGCCGCATCGCCCTTCCTGGGGGCCTGTGGCAGCTGACCGGCGTGACAGGCCGCACATGTGCGGTTGTACAACGCCTCGGGATCCTGTGTAGCCTGTGCGCTGAAAAACGGCTGGAACATACCGACCGCCAGCAGCCATTTCGCCATGCGGAACGACCTGACAGGGTTGGGGGCCGCGCTGCGTTCTGATGCGCGAGCTAGTGATCGACACCCCATGCTCGTCCTCCTTCGCTGGGAGAATGAGCACACAAAAACTGGGGCATTATATACTTCCGCCCTCCAAACGGAAACGCGGCCTGGATCAGGCAACACCCACATCGGATATCCCATGCAAGTCAAGAACCCCATCCTCGGCCTCTGCCAGAAAGCCAAATTCGCCCTCAGCGCTGCCAAGGTCGAACAATGCCCGGAAGACCAGGGCTACGAGGTGGCTTTCGCCGGCCGCTCCAATGCCGGTAAGTCCAGCGCCCTCAATACCCTGACCCATGCCAGCCTGGCGCGTACCTCCAAGACCCCGGGGCGCACCCAGCTGTTGAATTTCTTCAGTCTGGACGATGAACGGCGTTTGGTCGACCTGCCAGGTTACGGTTATGCGAAAGTGCCGATTCCGCTCAAGCAGCACTGGCAGAAACACCTGGAGGCCTACCTGGGCGGGCGCGAATGCCTGCGCGGCGTGATCCTGCTGATGGACGTGCGCCACCCGATGACCGACTTCGACAAGATGATGCTCGACTGGGCCAAGGCCAGCGGCATGCCCATGCACATCCTGCTGACCAAGGCCGACAAGCTCACTCACGGCGCGGGCAAGAACACCCTGCTCAAGGTGCAGTCGGAAATTCGCAAGGGCTGGGGCGACGCGGCGTCCATCCAGCTGTTTTCGGCACCCAAGCGCCAGGGGCTGGAAGAGGCCTATCGGGTCTTGGCGGACTGGATGGAGCTGGAAGACAAGCCGGTGGCTTGAAGATCCACCTGCACGCTGTGGCGGCGGGCTGATCCGCTGCCGCAGGCTTCTCCAGCAGCCATGAGGCAAATTCCGGGCAAAAAAAACCCCGGACTTCATATGGGGAGGGGGAAGTTCGGGGTCCAAGTCCGGACCGCTAGGGCGGGGTCCAGATATCTGCCAACACTTAACACAACATAGGAGCATCGAAAGGCTTCACCAGCCATTCAGTTACTCTGAGTTCCGGTTCACCGGTTTAGTTCCGAAGCCTTGAAAACTATTTGCGATAGTTTCATGAAACTTCAGAACCGGGGGCGAGGAGCCCAGCCTGCGGATCCGCGACACTACGCCACAGATCCTACTCCTCTTCGCCACGCCGTTTAGTGAGCTTCGTCCCAATTCGAACCAACGCCGACCTCGACCAGCAGCGGCACATCGAGCTGCGCGGCGTTGCTCATGTAGGGGCGAATTTCGGCCTTCACCTGCTCGACCAGGTCTTCACGCACCTCCAGCACCAGTTCGTCGTGCACCTGCAGGATCACCCGTGCATCCAGGCCACTGTCGTTCAGCCAGTTGTCTACCGCGACCATGGCGCGCTTGACGATATCGGCCGCGGTGCCCTGCATCGGCGCGTTGATCGCGGTGCGTTCGGCGCCTTTGCGCAGGGCCGGGTTCTTCGCATTGATGTCCGGCAGATACAGGCGCCGCCCGAACAGCGTCTCGACGAAGCCTTGCTCGGCGGCCTGGGTGCGAGTGCGCTCCATGTAGGCCAGCACGCCGGGATAGCGGGCAAAGTAACGGTCGATGTAGTCCTGCGACTGCTTGCGGTCGACGCCGATCTGCTTGGCCAGACCGAAGGCGCTCATGCCGTAGATCAAGCCGAAGTTGATGGCCTTGGCGCTGCGGCGCTGGTCATTGGTGACGGCCTCCAGCGCCACGCCGAATACCTCCGCGGCCGTTGCGCGGTGCACATCGAGGTCATTGCGGAAGGCATGCAGCAGGCCTTCATCCTTGGCCAGGTGGGCCATGATGCGCAGCTCGATCTGCGAGTAGTCCGCGGCCAGCAGCTTGTAGCCGGGGCTGGCGACGAAGGCCTGGCGGATGCGTCGGCCTTCGGGAGTGCGTACCGGAATGTTCTGCAGGTTCGGGTCGCTGGACGACAAGCGCCCGGTGGCGGCCACCGCCTGCTGGTAGGAGGTGTGGATACGCCCGGTACGCGGGTTGATCTGCTCCGGCAGCTTGTCGGTGTAGGTACTCTTGAGCTTGCTGAGCGAGCGGTATTCCATCAGCACCGTTGGCAGCGGATAGCCTTCGGCGGCCAGGTCTGCTAGCACGGCTTCGGCCGTGGAAGCCTGGCCCTTGGCGGTCTTGCTCAATACCGGCATGCCCAGCTTGTCATAGAGGATCACCCCCAGCTGCTTGGGTGAGCCCAGATTGAACTCCTCGCCCGCCAGCTCGAACGCCCGACGTTCGAGCTCGGCCATCTTCACGCCCAGCTCACCGCTCTGCACCTTGAGCAGCGCAGCGTCGACCAGCGCGCCCTGGCGCTCGATTCTGGCCAGCACCGGCACCAGCGGCATCTCGATATCCATCAGCACCGGCTGCACGCTGGGGGTTTTCGCCAGGCGTGCCTGCAGTGCGTGGTGCAGGCGCAGGGTGATGTCGGCATCTTCGGCGGCGTACGGGCCAGCCTTGTCCAGATGGATCTGGTTGAAGGTCAACTGCTTGGCGCCCTTGCCAGCAATATCCTCGAACGCAATGGTGCTGTGGTCGAGGTATTTCTGCGCAAGGCTGTCCATGTCGTGGCGCGTAGCAGTGGAGTCGAGCACATAGGACTCGAGCATGGTGTCATAGGCCACGCCGCGCATCTGGATCGGCAGCGAAGCGTTGGCCAGGATATTGATGTCGTACTTGGCGTTCTGCCCGACCTTGGCCTTGGCCGGGTCTTCCAGCAGCGGCTTGAGCGCCGTTAGCACCGCGTCGCGGTCCAGCTGCGTCGGAGCACCTTCGTAGTCATGGGCCAGCGGCACATAGGCCGCTTCATGGGGCTCGACCGCGAACGACAGGCCGACCAGCTCCGCACGCTGGGCATCCAGGCCGGTGGTCTCGGTGTCGAAGGCGAACAGCGGCGCCTGGCGCAGCTTCTCGAGCCAGACATCGAAGCGCGCCTGGTCGAGGATGGTTTCGTATTTCGCCTCGACCTGGGCAGCAGGCTCCTCGACCGGAGCAATGGTGTCACCCTCCCGGGCGGCGTCGCGCTGTACCTCGGCGACCCAGCTCTTGAACTCCATTTCGGTATACAGCGCCAGCAATGCTTCGCGGTCCGGCTCGCCGCATACCAGGGCATCGACTTGGACATCCAGCTCGACATCGACCTTGATGGTCGCCAGCTCATACGACAGGAACGCCGCGTCGCGGTGCTCCTCGAGCTTGGCCGGCAGGGTCTTGGCGCCGCGAATGGCCAGGCCCGGAACCTTGTCGAGGTTCTGGTACAGGTCACGCAGACCGCCACCGATACCGGTCAACAGGCCCACTGCGGTCTTCTCGCCGACCCCCGGAACACCGGGAATGTTGTCGACCTTGTCACCCATCAGGGCCAGGAAGTCGATGATGTGCTCAGGGCCCACGCCGAACTTCTCGTGCACGCCTGCCACGTCGAGCACCGTGCCGGTCATGGTGTTGACCAGGGTGATGTGGCCGTCTACCAGTTGCGCCATGTCCTTGTCGCCGGTCGAGATGATGACCGGACGCCCGGCTGCCGCACTGCTGCGGGCCAGGGTACCGATCACGTCGTCGGCCTCGACACCCTCGACGCACAGCAGCGGGTAGCCCAGGGCCCTGACGCTGGCGTGCAACGGTTCGACCTGCACACGCAGATCGTCGGGCATGCTCGGGCGGTTGGCCTTGTACTCGGCGAACATGGCGTCGCGGAAAGTGCCGCCCTTGGCGTCGAAGACCACCGCGAACAGGCTGTCCGGGTACTGCTTGCGCAAGCTCTTGAGCATGTTCAACACGCCCTTGACCGCACCGGTGGGCATGCCTTTGGAGGTGGTCAGCGGCGGCAGGGCGTGAAAGGCGCGGTAGAGGTAGGACGAACCGTCCACCAGGACGAGAGGCGCTTGGCTCATGAGGAGAATCAACCTTTTCGACGGGTCCGGAGCTAGAATAGCCGGATCAGTGACGACAAAAGGACTTAGGTTATCATGCGTACACCCATTCGCCTGTTACTGCTCAGCCTGCTGGCCACCATGCCGGTCGTTACGCTGGCGGCGGACGACGCCCCATCGGCAGATCCCGATGTGACCATTCGCACGGAAGGCGACAGAACCATCCAGGAGTACCGTCAGAACGGTTTCCTGTATGCGATCAAGATCACGCCGAAAAACGGCAAGCCTTATTTCCTGGTACGCGCCGATGGCTCCGATGGCAATTTCATTCGATCCGACCAGCCGGACATGCTGATTCCGTCCTGGAAAATCTTCGAATGGTAAGCTAGTAACGCGTATCGTTCTTATCAACCAGGCACCTCCTCAAGGAGGTGCCCGTATGGGCAACTTTTCAACATGTCAGTCTTCACCCCTGTGTCCCGGCCTGAGCTGGAAACCTTTCTGGCGCCGTACGAGCTGGGCCGTCTGCTCGACTTCCAGGGCATTGCCGCCGGAACCGAAAACAGCAATTTCTTCGTAAGCCTGGAAAAAGGGGAATTCGTCCTGACGCTGATCGAGCGGGGGCCGGCCGAAGACATGCCGTTCTTCATCGAACTGCTCGACGTCCTGCATGACGCCGACATGCCCGTTCCCTACGCTGTGCGCGATCGCGACGGCAAGGGCCTGCGCGAACTGTGCGGCAAGCCGGCACTGCTGCAGCCACGGCTTTCGGGCAAGCACGTCAAGGCGCCGAACAACCAGCACTGCGCCCAGGTTGGCGAGCTGTTGGCGCATATCCACCTGGCGACCCGCGAGCGCATCATCGAGCGCCGCACCGATCGGGGCCTGGACTGGATGCTGGCCTCAGGCGCCGACCTGCTGCCGGGCCTGAGCACCGAACAGGCGCAGCTGCTGCAACCGGCGCTGGACGAAATCGCCGCGCACAAGGCGCAGATCCTGGCACTGCCCAGGGCCAACCTGCACGCCGACCTGTTCCGCGACAACGTGATGTTCGAAGGCACCCACCTGACCGGGCTGATCGATTTCTACAACGCCTGCTCCGGGCCGATGCTGTATGACATCGCCATCACCATCAACGACTGGTGCCTGGACGCCGACGGCGGCATCGATCTGCCGCGCGCCCAGGCGCTGCTGGGGGCGTACGCGGCGCTGCGGCCGTTCACTGCGGCCGAGGCAGAGCTGTGGCAGGTGATGCTGCGCGTGGGTTGCGTACGCTTCTGGCTGTCGCGCCTGATCGCGGCGCGGGACTTCGCCGGCATGGACGTGACGATCCATGATCCGAGCGAGTTCGAGGTGCGTTTGGTGCAGCGTCAGCAGGTGGCTTTGAAGTTGCCGTTTGCGCTGTAAGCGCGGCGGCCCTATCGCGGGGCAAGTCGCAGCGGCGGTTCGCCGCTGCGACTTGCCCCGCGATAGGGCCGGGTCAGCCGCTAGAGATGCTCCAGGCAACCCACCAGGTCGTTGCCCAGCTTCTCCAGCAAACGCTCGTAGCCCTTGCCATCCACCGGATCGTTCCCACCCAGTGCATCCAGCTCCGCCAAGGTCACCGGCAGCCCGGCCACCAGTGTTTCGGCCAGGCGCGGGCGGATCGGCGGCTCGCTGAACACGCAGGTCGGGCCAACTTCCTGCAGACGCTTGCGCATGGCCGCGACATGCTGGGCACCCGGCTGCACTTCGGCGGCGACGCTGAACACGCCGGTATGACGCAGCCCGTACTCGGCTTCGAAATAATCGAACGCTTCGTGGAACACGAAGTAAGGCTTGCCGGCAATGCCTGCCACACGGGCCTTGATCCGCTGGTCGAGCGCGTCCAGACGCTCGACGAAGGCCTTCTGGTTGGCCTGATAGCGCGCCGCATTGGCCGGATCCGCCGCCGCCAGGTCGCTGGCCATTTTCGCCGAAATCACCCGGGCATTGACCGATGACAGCCACAGGTGCGCATCGAGCGACCCCGGCTGGTGGTCATGGTCGTGATCGTCGTGGTCTTCTTCATGCGAGTGGCTGTCCTCGCCAAAACGACGCAGCTTCATGTCCGCCAACGTCTGCACGGCGATGGTCGGCTTGCTGCGGTTTTTCAGCACGCGCGGCAGGAAGCTCTCCATGTCCGGTCCGATCCAGTACAGCAGGTCGGCATCGCCCACCTTCCGTACGTCGGACGGGCGCAAGGCGTAGTTGTGCGGCGAGGCGCCGGGCGGCAGCAGCACTTCGGGGCTGCCGACACCGTCCTGAACCGCGGCAGCGATCTGCTGCAGGGGCTTGATGCTGGTCAGCACACGCACGTCGGCCTGGGCCGAGAAGGTGATGAAAGCGACAAAGAGAGCAAGGAATCGGGACACAGTGGATACTCGGCTCGTCAGAAACAGGTAACATAATAACGTCTCCATCGATAACCGTCGCCGCCCATGTCAATCACGCCGCTGGCTCACCGTCCCCACGATCATTCCCATTGCGTCCACAGCGCCTTGGCCGAAGCCGACGCCCTGTGCGTCCGCCAGGGTCTGCGCCTGACCGCGCTGCGCCGCCGTGTGCTGGAGCTGGTGTGGCAAAGCCACAAACCGCTGGGCGCCTACGACATCCTCGCCGTGCTCAGCGAACAGGACGGCCGCCGCGCCGCACCACCGACCGTGTACCGCGCCCTGGACTTCCTGCTCGAGAACGGCCTGGTGCACCGCATCGCCTCGCTCAACGCCTTCATCGGCTGCAGCCACCCTGAACACAAGCACCAAGGCCAGTTCCTGATCTGCCGCGAATGCCACGTGGCCATCGAACTGGAGCAGGAGAGCATCAGCGGCGCCATCGTCGCCAGTGCCAAGGCCGTGGGCTTTGCCGTCGACACCCAGACCGTCGAAGTGGTCGGCCTTTGCAGTAACTGCCGGGGCGCCGCATGAGCGACGCGCTGATCCGCCTGGAGCAGGTCGGCGTCACCTTTGGCGGCGAAGCGGTGCTCGACAGCATCGACCTGTCGGTAGCACCACGCCAGATCGTCACCCTGATCGGCCCCAACGGTGCTGGCAAGACCACACTGGTGCGCGCCGTGCTCGGTCTGCTCAAGCCGAACAGTGGCAAGGTCTGGCGCAAGCCGCGCCTGCGCATCGGCTACATGCCGCAGAAGATACAGGTAGACGCCACCCTGCCGCTTTCGGTACTGCGTTTCCTGCGCCTGGTGCCGGGCGTGGATCGCGCCGCGGCGTTGTCGGCATTGCAGGAGGTGGGCGCCGAACACGTCATCGACAGCCCGATCCAGACGGTCTCCGGGGGCGAGATGCAACGGGTATTGCTGGCGCGGGCGCTGCTGCGCGAGCCTGAACTGCTGGTGCTCGACGAACCGGTACAGGGCGTCGACGTGGTTGGCCAGACCGAGCTGTACAACCTCATCACCCGCCTGCGCGACCGCCATGGCTGCGGTGTGCTGATGGTCTCCCACGACCTGCACCTGGTGATGAGCGCCACCGACCAGGTGGTCTGTCTGAACCGCCACGTGTGCTGCTCCGGGCACCCGGAGCAGGTCAGCAACGACCCGGCCTTCGTCGAGCTGTTCGGCCAGAACGCTCCCAGCCTTGCGGTCTACCATCACCATCATGATCACAGCCACGATCTGCACGGCGCGGTGATCGCCCCTGGCGCCCATGTTCACGGAGAGCACTGCAAGCATGGCTGATTTTCTTCTGTACGCCTTGCTTGCCGGTCTTTCCCTGGCGCTGGTGGCCGGCCCACTGGGCTCCTTCGTGGTCTGGCGGCGCATGGCCTATTTCGGCGACACCTTGTCCCATGCCGCGCTGCTGGGCGTGGCCCTGGGCTTCGTGCTGGACGTCAGCCCCACGCTCGCGGTAACGGTCGGCTGCCTGCTGCTGGCGATCCTGCTGGTGACCCTGCAACAGCGCCAGCCGCTGGCCTCCGACACCCTGCTCGGCATCCTCGCACCCAGCACCCTGTCGCTTGGACTGGTGGTGCTGAGCTTCATGCACGATGTGCGCATCGACCTGATGGCCTACCTGTTCGGTGATCTGCTGGCGATCAGTACCACCGACCTTTCATGGATTCTCGGCGGCAGCGTGTTGGTGCTGGGCTTGCTTGCGGTGCTCTGGCGCCCGCTGCTGGCAATCACCGTGCACGAGGAGCTGGCGATGGTCGAGGGCCTGCCAGTGGCGGCCCTGCGTATGGCGCTGATGCTGCTGATCGCGGTGGTGATCGCAGTGGCGATGAAGATCGTCGGCGTGCTGCTGATCACCTCGCTGCTGATCATCCCGGCCGCTGCGGCACAGCGTCACGCGCGCTCGCCAGAGCAGATGGCCCTGGGCGCCAGTTTGCTGGGCGTGGCAGCGGTTTGCGGGGGGCTGGCGATGTCCTGGTTCAAGGATACGCCTGCTGGTCCATCGATCGTGGTCTGTGCCGCAGTGCTATTCTTGCTGAGCCTGGCATTGCCCAAGCGCTGAAATTTCAGGGTGCGCATTGACGCACCCTGCAACCTTTGCGCCCGTAAAGGGTCTGTAAGACTTGTTTTCGAGCGTGCGCACCTGGGTGTAGACTTGCTCGCTTTTTGCGCAAATAGAGAGTCGCAGGAATGAAGCCGTTCGCCTCCCGTTATCTGCTTGTTGCCGCGTTTTCCCTGTTACTGGCCGCCTGTTCCAGTGCCCCGGTCGAGCAGCCGGTCGCGCCTGCGCAGCCAGACGCCTGGCAGCAGTTGCAACAGAACATCGCCAGCAACGAGCTGGCCACTGCCGAAGACCAGCTCGCCAGCCTGCAGGCACAGTCGCCGAACGATGCGCGTATCGAGCAATACCAGCGCCAGATCGCCGAAGCCTACCTGCAACGCAGCCAGATCGTCCTGCAGAAAGGCGACGTCAATGCGGCCGCCACTGCGCTGGCCCGCGCCCGTGCACTGATGCCCCAGGCACCCGCGCTGACCGGCGGTGATGCCGTCGCCCATGCTCGCCAGGCCGAGCTGGACAAGGCTGAAGCCGCGCTGAAGGCTGCAGAATCCAAGCCACAGGCACGGGTCATCGACCCGGCGGCACCGAGCACGGTGATTGCACTGAAAACTACGGACATTGCAGCCATGCGCAAGCAACTGGATAACATCGCCGCCGATGTGGTGAGTTACCAGTGCGAAGTGGTGTTCCAGGTGCCACGTACACAGGATGCACCGTGGCTCAAGACGCTGCTGCAGAAGCGGGTGAAGCGGATCGATGCAGACTTTGTGCTGAAGCAGAAGCACGAGATCCAGCGGGCATTGCCAGCACAAGTGGTGCTGGTGCCGCATCAGCGCTGAGACAGCGTCGACATCTTCGCGGGTAAACCCGCCCCCACAGATGCGTACATAACCTGTGGGAGCGGGTTTACCCGCGAACAGATGCTACGGCATCAAGCCGGAATCGCTTCTGCAGCCGCCTCCCGTTCCCACACCCGGTGCCCTTCGACCGCCTTTACGAAGGCTTCCACGGTCTTCTGGTCATCCCCAAGCAGCAACCCCTTGTCCTCCTTGAGCCCCAGCGCCCCCAGGAGCGCCTTGCCATCATTGGCCAGAGCGATCGCCTTGAGGTGCTTGTAGCCCTCGAGCAGGAAGTGCTTGGCCACACCGCTGCCCGCCAGCGCATCCAGCGAGGCCTTGCCAGCGGGCACCAGGATCCCGTCGAACATGACCGAAGGCATGCCTTCCATCGACGCATCCACCGCCAGCGCCTTGCCGCCAGAGGTCTTCACCGGCGCCGAGGTCGGCCCCAGCAGCATGGGACGTGCGCTGTGGGCCTCCAGCGCCTTGACCAGCCTGTCGACGCTTTCGTCATCCACGCCATTGGCCACCAGCAACGCGATCTTGCGCCCCTTGATGCCCACATCGCCCGGATGATTCATCTGGCTCAGGGCCGGCGACGCCTTGAGTTTCGACTCCTTAGCCTTGACCGTCCCGCTCTTGGGCGCCGGCAAACCAAGATTCTGCGCGACCGCCGCCGCAAGCTTCAGGTCGATATTAGCCAGAATCTCATTAACCTCTCGCGCACGAATATGCTCGCGCTCGACCTTGCCCAGTTCGAAGCTGTAGGCCTTGATGATGTGCTGTTGTTCGGTGTCGCTCATGCTGTGGAAGAACAGCCGGGCTTGCGAGAAGTGATCGCCGAACGACTCGCTGCGCTGGCGGATCTTGTGCGCGTCGACGCGCTCCTGGTAGCTCTCGAAGCCACCGTCCTGCGGCGCTGCTGGGGTTTCTTTCGGCCAGCCAGCATCGATCGAGTTGGGCTCGTAGGCGGCGCGGCCCTTGTGAATGGTGTGACGGTGCATGGCATCGCGCTGATTGTTGTCATTGCGCGCCACCGGCCGGTTGATCGGGATCTCGTGGAAGTTCGGCCCACCCAGGCGGCTGATCTGAGTGTCGGTGTAAGAGAACAGCCGGCCTTGCAGCAGCGGGTCATTGGTGAAGTCGATGCCCGGCACGATATGCCCCGGGCAAAAGGCGATCTGTTCGATTTCGGCGAAGAAGTTGTCCGGATTGCGGTTGAGCACCATCTTGCCCAGCGGCGTCACCGGCACCAGTTCTTCGGGAATTATCTTGGTCGGGTCGAGCAGGTCGAAGTCGAACTTGTGCTCGTCTTCCTCCGGCACGATCTGCACGCCCAGCTCCCACTCGGGATAGTCACCGGTCTCGATGGCCTCCCACAGATCGCGGCGATGGTAGTCGGTGTCCTTGCCCGCCAGCTTCTGCGCCTCGTCCCACAATACCGAATGCACGCCCTGACGCGGCTTCCAGTGGAACTTGACGAAATTGGCTACGCCCTCGGCGTTGATCAGCCGGAAGGTATGCACACCGAAGCCTTCCATCATCCGCAGGCTACGCGGGATGGCGCGGTCGGACATGGCCCACATCACCATGTGCGCCGACTCGGGCACCAGCGAAACGAAGTCCCAGAACGTATCGTGGGCCGAGCCACCGGTTGGTATTTCGTTGTGCGGCTCAGGCTTCACCGCGTGGACGAAGTCGGGAAACTTGATCGCATCCTGGATGAAAAACACCGGCATGTTGTTGCCAACCAGGTCAAAGTTGCCTTCATCGGTATAGAACTTGACGGCAAATCCACGGACATCACGCACTGTATCACCTGAGCCACGCGGCCCCTGCACCGTGGAGAAACGCACGAACACCGGGGTGATCTTCTCGGCATCCTGCAGGAAGCCGGCTTTGGTCAGGGCGCTGTGATCGCCATAACTCTGGAAATAACCATGGGCACCGGTACCTCGGGCGTGCACGATGCGCTCCGGGATGCGCTCGTGGTCGAAGTGGGTGATCTTCTCGCGCATGATGAAGTCTTCGAGCAGCGAAGGCCCGCGCGCGCCCGCCTTGAGGGTGTTCTGATTGTCGGCGATACGTACGCCCTGGTTGGTACGCAGCGCCTGGCCGGTAGCGTCGTTACGGTCCTGTTCGAGGCTTTGCAGCTTGGCATTGGTGTTGGCGCGGTCAGGCGTCTGGGTACCGGCCAGTTCGCTCTGCTTGGGCGCATCCGTCCTGTTGCTCGACATCTTGGCTCTCCTCATCAGTCTTCAGGCTGCCCGTTCGGGCTTGTTCAAGTAATGACTGGACCGTTTCGCCAAGCGTTCCATCGGGATTACCGGTTGTCGCGTTATGCCGGATCGATTGGTCGATTACGAAATAAATGCTAAGAACAACTATGGGAAAAGGCTAAAATGCGCCACCGCAGCTCACCGCTGCCCCCAATTTCCATGCGCCCCACAAGGTTCGCTACGTGATCGAGTTCCAACGTGTGCACAAGACCTACCGCGTCGCCGGTAGGGACATCCCCGCCCTGAATCCGACCAGCCTGACCATCGAGAATGGCCAGGTGTTCGGCCTGATCGGCCACTCCGGCGCTGGCAAGAGCACCATGCTGCGCCTGATCAACCGCCTCGAAGCGCCGTCCGGCGGCAAGATCATCGTCGATGGCGAAGACGTCACCGCCTTCGACGCCAACCAGCTGCGCCGCTTCCGCCAGCAGGTCGGCATGATCTTCCAGCACTTCAACCTGCTCGCCTCGAAAACCGTCGCAGACAACGTCGCCCTGCCACTGGTGCTGGCCGGCGAGCTGTCGCGCGCAGAGATCGACAAGCGCGTCAGCCAGTTGCTGGCCCGCGTCGGATTGTCGGACCACGCGAAAAAATACCCGGCACAACTGTCGGGCGGCCAGAAACAACGCGTGGGCATCGCCCGGGCGCTGTCGACCAACCCGAAGATCCTGCTGTGTGACGAGGCCACCAGCGCCCTCGACCCGCAGACCACCGCCTCGGTGCTGCAACTGCTGGCCGAGATCAACCGCGAGCTGAAGCTCACCATCGTGCTGATCACCCACGAGATGGATGTGATCCGCCGAGTCTGCGACCGCGTGGCGGTGATGGACGCCGGGGTGATCGTCGAGCAGGGGCCGGTGGCGGACGTGTTCCTGCACCCGCAACACCCGACCACCAAGCGCTTCGTCCAGGAAGACGAGCAGGTCGACGAGGGCGAGCAGCGCGACGACTTCGCCCACGTGCCGGGCCGCATCGTGCGCCTGACGTTCCAGGGCGACGCCACCTACGCGCCGCTGCTGGGTACCGTGGCCCGGGAGACCGGGGTGGACTACAGCATCCTGGCCGGCCGTATCGACCGCATCAAGGATGTCCCCTACGGCCAACTGACTCTCGCCGTCACCGGCGGCAACATCGACGCAGCGTTTGACCGCTTCAAGGCGGCTGACGTACACATGGAGGTCCTGCGCTGATGGACGCCCTGAATTTCTTCGCCAACGTCGACTGGGCCGAGATTTCCCTCGCCACCGGCGACACCCTGATCATGCTGTTCGGCTCGCTGCTGTTCACGGTGCTGCTCGGCCTGCCACTGGGCGTGCTGCTGTTCCTCTGCGGGCCCCGGCAGATGTTCGAGCAGAAGGGCGTCTACGCGCTGCTGTCGCTGATCGTCAACATCCTGCGTTCGCTGCCGTTCATCATCCTGTTGATCGTGATGATTCCGATCACCGTGCTGATCACCGGTACCTCGCTGGGCGTGGCCGGTGCCATTCCGCCACTGGTCGTGGGCGCCACGCCATTCTTCGCGCGCCTGGTCGAGACCGCACTGCGCGAGGTGGACCGCGGCATCATCGAAGCCACCCAGTCGATGGGCGCCACCACCCGCCAGATCATCACCAACGCCTTGCTGCCGGAGGCCCGTCCGGGCATCTTCGCGGCCATCACCGTCACCGCCATCACCCTGGTGTCCTACACCGCGATGGCCGGTGTGGTGGGCGCGGGCGGCCTCGGCGACCTGGCCATCCGCTTCGGCTACCAGCGTTTCCAGACCGACGTGATGATCGTCACGGTGGTACTGCTGTTGGTACTGGTGCAGATTCTGCAGAGCGTCGGCGACAAGCTGGTCGTACATTTTTCCCGTAAGTAAGCCTAACAGGGTCGGCCCGGCCGTCCCGTTCGGGGGCCGTCGCGGCCCTCACAAGGAGTGATCGATGAAAAAGCTGTTCGCTGTCGTCGCCGCCGTCGCGGCCTTCTCGGCCAATGCCGCCGAAACCCTGACCGTCGCCGCCACCCCGGTGCCGCACGCCGAGATCCTCAACTTCGTCAAACCACAGCTGGCGAAGGAAGGCGTGGAGCTGAAGGTCAAGGAGTTCACCGACTACATTCAACCGAACGTGCAGGTCGCGGAAAAACGCCTGGACGCCAACTTCTTCCAGCACCAGCCTTACCTGGATGAATTCAACAAGGCCAAGGGCACCAAGCTGGTCAGCGTTGCCGGCGTGCACATCGAGCCACTGGGCATCTACTCGGCCAAGATCAAGAAGCTCGATGAACTGCCATCGGGCGCCACCGTGGTCATCCCCAATGACGCCACCAACGGCGGCCGCGCTCTGCTGCTGCTGGACAAGGCTGGCGTGATCAAGCTCAAGGACAACACCAACATCCTGTCCACCGTGAAGGATGTGGCTGAAAATCCGAAGGGTGTGAAATTCCGCGAACTGGAAGCGGCCACCATCCCGCGCGTGCTGACCCAGGTCGATGCAGCGCTGATCAACACCAACTACGCCCTGGAAGCCAAGCTCAATCCAGAGAAGGACGCCCTGGCCATCGAAGGCAGCGACTCGCCGTACGTGAACATCCTGGTGACCCGTGAGGACAACAAGGACGCGGACGCGGTGAAGAAGCTGGTGCAGGCTCTGCACTCGCCTGAGGTGAAGCAGTTCATCAACGAGAAGTACAAGGGCGCCGTGGTGCCGGCGTTCTAAGCCGAACGATCGCGCTGGATTTTTTCGCGGGCAAGCCGGAACGCCGACTTGCCCGCGAAGCTTTTGGGGGCCATCAATCCCGCTTGACCAGCCCCGGCAACTGCGCCACCAGCTTCTGGTTGTTGAACGGCGCACGAATGAACCCGCGCTGACGCCCGTCCGGCCCGACCACCGCCAGGTTGCCACTGTGATCGACGGTGTACCCTGGCTTGCTGGTGTCCGCCGGGATGAACGGAATGCTCAGGGCATTGGCCAGCTTCTGGGTATCCTCGATGGAACCTGCCAGCCCCACGAAATCCTTGTCGAAATAGCCCAGGTACTGCTTGAGCTGCTGAGCCGTGTCGCGGTTCGGGTCGACGCTTACCAGTACCACCTGCAAACGGTCGATTGCCTCCTTGGGCAACTCGCTCTTCACCTGGCGCAACTGCGCCAACGTGGTTGGGCAGATGTCCGGGCAGTAGGTGTAGCCGAAGAACAGCAACGACCACTTGCCCTTCAACTGATCCAGCGCCACTGGCTGGCCGTTCTGGTCGTTCATGGTCACATCCGGCACGCTGCGGCTCTGCGGCAGGAGGATGATGCCGGCATCGATCAGCTCGGCCGGGTTGGCCTCGCTACGGCCATTGAGCACCTTGTTGACGGTCAAGCCCATGATCAGCGCGACCAGGGCAACGAGGATGAAGACGGTTTTCTGGGTTCGGGTCATAGGTTCAGCAACAGGTAGTGGTCAACGAGCAGGGCGATGAACAGCAGGAACAGGTACGCGATAGAGTACTTGAAGGTGCCGATCGCCGCGTGCGGCCGGGTGCCACGGTACAACACCCAGGCCCACTGGACAAAGCGCAGCCCCAGCAACAGGGCGCAGGCCAGGTAGAGCGGGCCGCTCATGTGGATGGCGTAGGGCAGCAGGCTCACCGCCAGCAGCACCAGGCTGTAGAGCAGGATGTGCAGCTTGGTGTAGTGCTCGCCGTGGGTCACCGGCAGCATGGGTATCTCGGCCTTGGCGTATTCCTCCTTGCGGTGGATGGCCAGGGCCCAGAAGTGCGGTGGCGTCCAGGCAAAGATGATCAGCACCAGCAACAGCGGCTCCGCGCTCAGGTGGCCGCTGACCGCGACCCAACCCAGCAACGGCGGGGCGGCGCCCGCCAGGCCGCCGATCACGATGTTCTGCGGCGTGGCGCGCTTGAGAAAGCCGGTGTAGACGACCGCATAGCCCAACAGGGAGGCGAGCGTGAGCCAGGCTGTGAGCGGATTGGTGAAGGCCAGCAGCAACGCCATCCCGGCGATTGCCAAGGCCAGGGCGAACGCCAGCGCCGGCAGGGGCGCAACCCGTCCCTTGGCCACCGGCCGCTTGCAGGTGCGGGCCATCAAGGCGTCGATGCGCCGGTCCAGCACATGGTTGACCACCGCCGCGCCACCGGCGCACAGGGCGATGCCCAAATTGCCGAACAGCAGCACCGTCCACGGCACACCCGCGCGGGTGGCGAGGAACATGCCTACCAGCGAGGTGATCAGCATCAGCACCACCACCTTGGGCTTGGTCAGCTCCAGGTAGTCGCGCCAGCCGGCGCGCTGCCGCCCTTGGCTCAGAACCGTCGCCACGTGTCGTTCCTCAGGTGATGGGAAACGCCAGGCGTGACCGGCCGCAGGCGCCAGCCCAGGCCGACACGCACCTTGTCGACCACCCGAATGCGGTAGTTCACCAGCACCATGGTCAGCAGCAGCAGGGCGCCCCCGGCGTTGTGCGCCACAGCCACCCCCAGCGGCAGGTGCAGCAGCACGTTGCTGATTCCCAACCCCACCTGCAGCGCCAGGGCAGCAAGCACCAGCCGGGCCAGGCCGGACAGGCCATTGCGGTGCAGCTTCCAGCTCAGCATCAACAGCACTGCCACGACCATCAACGCGCCCAGGCGATGGCTGATGTGGATGGCCGTACGCGCGTCACTGTCGAGCTGCCCACCCAGGTAGTTGGGGCCGACGTGCTGGGTGAGATGGAAACCGTTGCTGAAGTCTGCCGCAGGCCACCATTGACCATGGCAGGTCGGCAAGTCGATGCAGGCGACTGCCGCGTAGTTGGCACTCACCCACCCGCCCAGGGCGATCTGCCCAATCACCACCAGCAGTGCCAGCGCAGCCACCCGACGCAGGCTCAACGGCAGCTTGGGCGGTGGCGCAAAGGCCCGGGATAGACGCAGGGATAACAGGAACAGCAAGCTCAGGGTGGTGAAGCCTCCGAGTAGATGCGCCGTGACCACCTGCGGCCAGAGTTTGAGGGTCACCGTCCACATGCCGAACGCTGCCTGTGCCAGCACCACGGCCAGCAGCAGCACCGGCAACCGGTAGGGACCGCCGTCGCGGCCATGACGACGTACCGCACCTATCGCCAGCCAAGCGATGACCAGCGCCAGGGTGCCGGCGAAATAACGATGCACCATCTCCGCCCAGCCCTTGGCTTCTTCCACTGGATGCTCGGGGAAGTGCAACTCGGCATGGGCCAGTTGCGCATCGGTCTTGGGCACCCCAATGAAGCCATAGCAGCCGGGCCAGTCGGGGCAGCCGAGGCCGGCGTGAGTCAGGCGCGTGTAGGCGCCGAGCAGCACGACGACCAGTGCCAGCAGGGTGGCGAACACAGCGAGTCGGTAACCGGGTCTGGCCATGCTGGCCTCCTAGCCGATGTTGGACAGCTTGAGCAGGTGGCGCAGGTCGTCGAGCACATGCTTGCCCTTGACCTTGGCGTCGTAGCGCAGCACCAGGTTGCCGTGGGGATCGACGATCCACAGTTGCGCGCCGGGCTCGACGACCTTTGTGCGATAGCGGTCGGCATCCAGCGGATAGCGCTGCAGTTGCGGATACTCGCGCTCGAGCAGCGCCTGGTAGTCGCCACTCACGGGCGTCGCGGTTGCCAGCGCATGGCTGGCGCGGCTGGCATCGCGGCCAAGGCCGACCTGGATCTGTCGGGCGAGGTAGACCAGTTGCTGGCAGTCCTCGGTGCAGGCATCGGGCGTGCTGACCAGCAGTTGCCAGCGCTCGTCCTGAGCCTGGATGCCGATATCGGCGCGGCTTTGGCCATTGCCGATCATCACGCCATGGTAGCTGCGCCCCTCCGGCACCCAAAACTTGAGCTTGTACATGCTGGTGGCGAGGATCATCGGACCGAGGGTCACCAGCAGGATCAGGATCAGCTGCAAGCGCCCGCGGGTGCGGGACTTGCGCCCTTCAGGCACGTCCAGTGGACTCGTGGCGGCGGCCATGGCGTTTCTCCTTGTTGTCGTTGTGCCAGCCGAAATACAGGTACAGCAGCACCAGCGCCGTGCTCAGGGCGAACCACTGCACGGCATAGCCGAGGTGTTTTTCCGGGCCCATGGCAACGACCGGCCAATCCAGCCGATAGCTGGCAGGGCCTGGTTCCAGGCGCAGTTCATGGGCGAAGCCTTCGCGCGCCAGCTGCTGCCAGAGCTGCGCGGGATCGACAGCGGTCAGCAGGTGCGGCCACTGGCCGCCGGGCGGGTCGGGGTGCAGCTGAAAGGTGCTGCCTGGCGGCACATAGACCGTGGCATGCAACGCCAGGGGCTGGGCCGGGGTGTCGAAACGCACAGGCACGCGGCGGTCCGGCCAGGGCAACCAGCCGCGATTGACCAGCAACCACTGGCCGCTGGCCTGGTCGTGGAAGGGTTGCAGCAGCTCGACACCGGCCTGGCCGTCGCGCAGGCGGTTGTCCAGCAGCAGGCTGTGCTCGGGGTCGAACTGACCGAACAGGCGCACACGGTAGAAGGCCGGCTCAGGCAGTTGCACAAGCTGCGCTACGGCCACCGGTGCCTCGATGCGCCGCTCGGCGTAGCTGTCGAGCAGTTGGCGCTTTTCTTCGGCCCGACGCAGTTGCCAGCAGCCAAGCGCGATCAGCCCCGGCAGCAGTGCGAACACCACCAGGGTCGGGACCAGCCCTGGGCGAAATGGCCTCACCGCGGCCTCGCCCTGTCGATCGCTATACTTGTCCACATCACTGCATCCCCCCGGAGTTTCGCCATGCTCAAGGCCGCGATTGTCCTGATGCTGTTGGCCACTATCGCCAGCCTGTTCAGTGGCCTGGTGTTCCTGGTCAAGGACGATGACCAGTCGACCCGCTTGCTCAAGGCCCTGACCGTGCGCGTGATCCTGGCCGCCCTGACCGTCGGCCTGGTGGCCTGGGGTTTCATCAGCGGGCAGCTGGTTTCGCAAGCGCCGTTCTGAATTGCCCCACCCACAGGGTCCACCTTGCGGCTAAAGCACATACACAAAGATGAACAACCCCACCCACACCACATCCACGAAGTGCCAGTACCAGCTGGCCGCCTCGAACCCGAAATGCTTGTCCGGGTTGAAATGCCCGCGCAGCACGCGCACGAACATCACGATCAGGATCAAGGTGCCGAGCGTGACGTGCGCACCATGAAAACCGGTGAGCATGAAGAAGGTCGCGCCGTAGATTCCCGAGCCCAGGGTCAGGCCAAGGTGCACGTAGGCCTCGTAGTATTCGTAGGCCTGCAGCGCCAGGAACGATAGCCCCAGCAGGATGGTCAGCCCCAGCCACAGTTTCAGCGCGCCGCGATGGCCCTTGCGCAGGGCATGATGGGCGATGGTGATGGTGACGCTGGAGCTGACCAGCAGGAGGGTGTTGATCAGCGGCAGGTGCCAGGGGTTGATGATGTCCTTGGGCGGCGGGAACAGCTTCGGATCGGGCGTGTGCAGCAGCGGCCAGACGAACTCGAAGCTGGGCCAGAGCATGTGCGTCACGCCCTTGGCCCCTTCGCCGCCGATCCAGGGTCCGGCCAGCACCCGCACATAGAACAGCGCCCCGAAGAAGGCCATGAAGAACATCACCTCCGAGAAGATGAACCAGCTCATGCCCCAGCGGAACGAGCGGTCCATCTGCGCGCTATACAGCCCGGCATGGCTCTCCTTGACCACCGCACCGAACCAGCCGAACAACATGTAGGCCAGAAACAGCGCACCGACGAAGAAGATCAGCGGCCCGTGGGATTCCGGATGTCCGGCCTTGAGGTCGTTGAACCAGGTACCCAGGCCGAACACCGTGATGAACAGCCCGATAGTGGCGATGATCGGCCACTTGCTCTGCGCCGGAACGTAGTAGTGCTCATGACTTGCCATTGCTGTTCTCCTTCCCTCAGCGGGCGCCCTGAACGTCCTGTACCGCGGCATGGGCGACCGGCGGGTGACGCGCAGTGATGTCGAACAAGGTGTAGGCCAGGGTCAGGTGCTTCACATTGCCCGGCAGGTCGCGGTCGACGATGAAGCGCACCGGCATCTCGATGCGCTCGCCGGGCTGCAGCACCTGCTGGGTGAAACAGAAGCACTCGGTCTTGTGGAAATACGCGGCCGCTTCGGCCGGGGTGATGCTAGGAACGGCCTGCGCACTCATCGGCCGGTCGGTCGGGTTGTGCGCGACGAACACCATCTGGTTCACCGCACCCGGATTCACTTCGAGCTGGTCAGCGGTGGAGTAGAAGTCCCAGACCATGTCGCTCGCGTTGGTCGACATGAACTGCACCCGCACCGTGCGCGAGGGGTCGCTGACCTGGCTGCCCTCGTACTGCCCGCCCGTCTTGCCGTTGATACCGAAGGCCTTGCACATCACGTCGTAGATCGGCACCAGGGCAAAGCCGAAGGCGAACATCACCACCGTCAGCATCAACAGGCGCAGCACCAGGCGTTTGAGCGACAGGCCGGTCATCGCGTCAGTCTCCTATTTCACTTCCGGCGGGGTCTGGAAGGTGTGGTAGGGCGCAGGCGAGGGCACCGACCACTCCAGCCCGTCGGCGCCATCCCAGGGCTTGGCCGGAGCCGGCTCGCCGCCGCGGATGCACTTGATGACGATGAACAGGAAGAAGACCTGCGTGGCGCCGAACATGAACGCACCGATGGAGGAGATCATGTTGAAGTCGGCGAACTGGAGGTTGTAGTCCGGAATGCGTCGCGGCATCCCGGCCAGCCCGACGAAATGCATGGGGAAAAAGGCCAGGTTCATGCCCACGAACGACAGCCAGAAATGCAGCTTGGCCAGGGTTTCGTCGTACATGTGCCCGGTCCATTTCGGCAGCCAGTAGTAGGCCGAAGCGAAGATGCCGAAGATCGCGCCAGGCACCAGCACGTAATGGAAGTGGGCGACCACGAAGTAGGTGTCGTGGTACTGGAAGTCCGCCGGGGCGATAGCCAGCATCAACCCCGAGAAGCCGCCGATGGTGAACAGGATGACGAAGGCGATGGCGAACAGCATCGGCGCCTCGAAGGTCATCGCGCCCTGCCACATGGTGCTGACCCAGTTGAACACCTTCACCCCGGTGGGCACGGCGATCAGCATGGTGGCATACATGAAGAACAGCTCGCCCACCACCGGGATGCCGACCACGAACATGTGGTGTGCCCAGACGATGAACGACAGGAAGGCGATCGCGCCGGTGGCATAGACCATCGAGGTGTAGCCGAACAGCGGTTTGCGCGAGAACGCCGGGATGATCGAGCTGACCGCGCCGAAGGCCGGCAGGATCATGATGTACACCTCCGGATGACCGAAGAACCAGAACACGTGCTGGAACAGCACCGGATCGCCGCCACCCGCCGCGCTGAAGAAGCTGGTGCCGAAGTGGATGTCCATCAGCATCATGGTCACCACGCCGGCCAGCACCGGCATCACCGCGATCAGCAGGAAGGCGGTGATCAGCCAGGTCCAGACGAACAGCGGCATCTTCATCAGGGTCATGCCCGGGGCGCGCAGGTTGAGGATGGTGGCGATGACGTTGATCGCGCCCATGATCGAACTGATACCCATCAGGTGGATGGCGAAGATGAAGAAGGTCACGCTGGCCGGCGCATAGGTGGTCGACAGCGGCGCATAGAAGGTCCAACCGAAGTTCGGCCCGCCGCCGGGGCTGAACAGGGTCGAGACCAGCAGCAGGAAGGCCGCCGGCAGCAGCCAGAAGCTGAAGTTGTTCATCCGTGGCAGGGCCATGTCCGGAGCGCCGATCATCAGCGGAATCATCCAGTTGGCCAGGCCGACGAACGCCGGCATCACCGCGCCGAACACCATGATCAGCCCGTGCATGGTGGTCATCTGGTTGAAGAATGCCGGCTCCACGATCTGCAGGCCCGGCTGGAACAGCTCGGCGCGGATCACCATGGCGAACGAGCCGCCAAGCAGGAACATGGCGAAGCTGAACCACAGGTACATCGTGCCGATGTCCTTGTGGTTGGTGGTCAGTACCCAGCGCATCAGGCCCTTGGCCGGACCATGCGCATGGTCATGGCCGTGCTCGTCGATCACTGCACTCATGTCCTGTCTCCTGCAATCCGCTGATTGCCACGGCTAACCCGGTTCATTGCGCGTCCGCCTGCTTGAGCGCCAGTACGTCCTTCGGCGTGACCATGTCGCCCTTGTTGTTGCCCCAGGCGTTGCGTTCGTAGGTGACCACCGCGGCGATATCGACCTCCGACAGTTGCTTGCCGAACGCCGCCATGGCGGTGCCGGGCTTACCATGGAAGACGATGCCCAGGTGCGCTTCCTTGGGCCCGGTGGCGATCTTCGAGCCCTTGAGCGCCGGGAACATCGGCGGCAAGCCCTGGCCTTCGGCCTGGTGACAGGCCACGCAGGTGGTGTGGTAGACCTTGTCGCCGCGCTCGACCAGCTCTTCGAGCGTCCACTCCTTGCTGGTCAGCTCCTTGAGCTTGGCCGCTTCGGCCTTGCGCTCGCCGAGCCAGGTGTCGTAGTCGGCCTTGGACTTCACCTCGACCACCACGGGCATGAAGCCGTGGTCCTTGCCGCACAGCTCGGTGCACTGGCCGCGGTAGATGCCCGGCTTCTCGATGCGCGTCCAGGCTTCGTTGACGAAACCGGGAATGGCATCACGCTTGACCGCAAAGGCCGGCACCCACCAGGAATGGATCACGTCGGCGGCGGTCACCAGGAAACGCACCTTGGCCCCGACCGGCAACACCAGCGGCTGATCGACCTCGAGCAGGTAATGCTCGTCCTTGGGCGCCTGGTTGCGGATCTGCTCGGACGGGGTGGCGAGGTTGCTGAAGAATTCGACGTCCTGGCCCAGGTATTTGTAGTGCCATTTCCACTGGTAGCCGGTGACCTGGATATCGATGTCCGACTCGCTGGCGTCGTAGATGTCGATCAGGGTCTTGGTGGCCGGGATGGCCATGGCGACGAGGATGAGGAACGGGACGACCGTCCACATGATCTCGACCCAGGTGTGCTCGTGGAAATGCGCAGGCTGCTGCCCGGTGGAACGGCGATGGATGACCATCGACCAGAACATCGCGCCGAACACCACGACGCCGATGACCACGCAGATCCAGAAGATGGTCATGTGCAGGTCGAACACGGCGTGGGAGACTTCCGTCGCCCCCGGAGCCATGTTCACGGTCCAGGCAGCGTGTGCCTGACCGAACACCGTCCACAACAGGAGGCCCATCCAGACATGTGGATGTCGCATCATTGCGGGTTCCCCTTATCGTTCTTGTAGTCCCGGAGGCGTGGACGACGTTTTCTACGACATAAGGGGGGGAACGGGGGTCAAGACTGCCTGGCTTCGACGACCGAGCCCCCTGCAAACGGCAGTCGGGCCTCATCAACGAATCACGTTCAAGCGGAGTATAGACAGCGGCCAATGGCACGCAACGCGTGATGTGAAAACAACTTCACGCACTGGCTGAAATTGCTGAAAGGATTATTCCAGAGCGTTCGGGGCACAATAGTGGCACATTGATATAACCCAGCGGAACAAGTGCCTTGTTGTTATAACAAATGCGTCTTAGCAATCTACGCAGCCGAGCTAACTTAGTGTCTTCCGTTTGTAACGCCTTGTCCCTGGAGTTGTCATGAACATCGCAGCTGTACGCGAGCAGATCGAAAACGCCCATCAACATGAGAGCCGCACAGGCCAACTGAAGCAACGCCTCGAACAACAACTGCCTCACCTGCATCCTTCGATTCAACTGCCCCCGCAGGACGCCCAGGGTACCTTGACGCGTTTCGTCCGCGCCTACATCGACCAGGTTCCGGAGTTGCTCGAAGCGGCCAACGCCGTCGCCCGCGAGGCCGGCATCGAGTCGCAGATCAAGCCAGTGCTGAAAATCGCCGAAGCCTATTTCCTGCAGCCCCCGGAGGTGATGCAGGGACACGTCGGCCTGGATTGCCTGCTCGATGAAGCCTATCTGGCCCATCGTCTGGTCGAGGAGGTCAACGACCTGTATATCCGCCACTTCCAGCAGCCGCTGATTCCGGTGGACACCACCGTGGCCAACCTCATCGCCCACCAGTTGATCGGCGAGGACTTCGCCAACCAGCTGGATGAAGTGGTGCATCACTCGGTCGAAGAAATGCTCGATGACGAAAGCTTTGCCGTGGAGTCGGTCGAAGCCTATCGCAACACCCTCAGCAGCCCCGAGACCGGCGCAGCCTGGAAGCGCTGGCCGTGCCTGTCGCGCCAATTGAGTGTGGAGCTGGCGCTGTAACACGACGATTCGATCATTGACGGGGCGCAATGCGCCCCTTGATGGTTGCGGGCGCTTTCGGATCGATCGCCAATAGTGGCAAAATGCCTCAACCCCTTGTTTGAGGCATGGATGCTGAAGCCCTCCCTTTTTTCCCTGCGCCAGGCGCTGTTCGGCCTGTCAGTCGTACTGATCGCGTTGCTCGACCCCTTCGGTATCGCCAGCTCGACCGACGATGCCTCGTCGCGCTGGCTCAACCGCCTGTTGGCAGCTACCTACGCCGACAAGGGCCAGCAACAGGTCGTGGTGGTCTTGATCGACGATGACTATCTGCTGCGCAACGACACCTACTGGCCGCTGCCGTACAACGAGCAGAGCAAGCTGTTCAAGCGCCTGCTGGCCTATGAGCCGGCGGCAGTGTTCGTCGACCTGCTCTACAGCCACGACCACTCGCGTGAAATCCCCGGGCAGCCCCCGCGCATGGAAAGCCAGCTGCTGGCCAATGTGTTCGAACGCTATCGCCAGCAGGATATCCCGCTGTACCTGGCCGATACCGGCCTGCCGCGGGCAAGCGAAGGCGCGGTCAACACCCTGCCGCGCCTGGCCGAGGTCAGCACACCAGCGCTGGTGAGCTGGAGCGACTTCGGCAACCAGTACCCGCTCGCCGTGAAGACGCCCTTGGGCACGCTGGAAACTCCGGCCCTGCGGCTCTACCGCGACTATTGCCGCCACCAGGCATGCACAGACCTGCCCGCAGACCCCGCCAGCGCTGCCGAGCTTGCTCCGATGACCGTGCAATGGGGCGTGTACCGCTCGCCCGAGCAGGAAAAGGTCGCCGATGTCAGCACCTGCGATATTCCGGGATTGTTCGAGCAACTGAAGCAGGCGGTGTTCTGGAAGCTGGGCAAACAGGCACGGGCGACCTGCGCGTACACCCTGACGCTGTCGCCTACCGACCTTGAGGTCACCGACCCGGACGACCGCAAGCTGCTCGAATCACTGCTGCGCGGGAAGCTGGTCCTGGTCGGCGCGCAGATCGCTGGCACCGGCGACCTCACCCAATCTGCGCTGCACGGCAAGATTCCCGGCGTCTACTGGCATGCCATGGCCCTGGACAACCTGATCAACTGGGGCATGAACTACTACCGGGCCACGCCCAGCCTCGCCGACCTCGGCATTCCGGCAGGCTCCGTCGATGTACTGGATATCCTCGAACTGCTCCTGCTGGGCGGCATCACCCTGCTCAAGGGCAGCCTGGACGCCCCGCTGTTCACCCGCGCGCTGTTCATCCAACGGCGTCGCCCAAGGCTGCGGCCACTGGCTGCCTGGGCCTTGGTACTCGCCGCCATCGTCCTGCTCAGTTGCGGGCTTTGGTACTACAACTACACGCCGGCCAACGTGCTCGGCCTGTTGCTGTTGTCGCTCACGTTGTTCAGCGCAAGGATCCAGGCCCTGTTCGCCAACAGGGCCTGACACCCGGAATTTCTCTATCAAAGGACCCCAGAGATGATCAAGAGCTCCCTATTGCTGCTGTCGCTGCTGGTCAGCCAGAGCGTGATGGCCACCCCCGAGCCGGTAGTCGAAGCCTGGCTGCGCAAGTCGGTGGCAGTGCTGGACGACCAGGGCAAATCGCTGCGCCAGGTCGACAGCAGCAGCCTGCCAAAAGCGCCCAAGGTGCTGCAGTACAACAAGGAGCTGGACATCATCCAGGTAGGACTGCCCGAGGGTAACGTCTGGATGGACACCATGGCGGTGCGGGTAAACCCGCCGTTGAACATCGTCAAGTTCCCCTGCCAGACCCTGCAAAGCGGCTATTCCGACGACCACCAGAACAACTCGACCATCGGCTACGGCGCCGGGTGCAAGAAATGAGTACGGGCAAGCTCAAGGGCGTCGCTGCCGCCCTGTCGCTGGCAATGCTCGGCGGCTGCAACACGCTCAACGGGGCCAACGACGCCTTGCAGAACCTGGTCGGCCCCTCGACCCAGTCGCGGCTGGACGGGCGTTATGTCGATCATCAGGACGTGCGTTCGTATTATCGGCTCGACCCACAGAAAACCCAGCAACTGCGCTTGAGCTTCGACGGCCGGGCGATTCCCGCCGACGAGATCCGCCAGCAGAACCTGGTGCGCATCCCGGCCCTGGAAAGCTACCTGCAAGGTATCGTCAACCGCCTGGCCAAAGGCTGGCCGGGGCAGGCACCGAACCTGCAGGTACGCATCGTCGACAGCTACGCCTTCGGCCCCTCGGCCGACCCCTACGGCAACCTGTTCGTGCCGCTGGGCATGCTCGACAACGTCGAGAGCGAGGATGAAATCGCGGCCATGCTCGGCCACGAGATGAGCCATGTGCTGCTGCGCCATCATGATCGTCGCGCAGCGTTCCAGGAGCAGAAACAGTTGCTCACCAACATCACCACCACGGTGGTGATCGCAACCGTGGCAAAGAATACCGGACGCAACAAGCAGACCGGCGCGCTGTTCAGCAAGGACCCGGTGGGTACGCAGAAGGCCATCGGGAATACCGTGCTCTACACCTCGCTGGCCAACAGCTTCTCGGACAATGTCTGGAGCACCGCCTGGGGCCGCACCCAGGAAGACCAGGCTGACCTGCTCGGCGCCGACCTGATGATCCGCGCCGGCTACGCGCCGCGGGCCTCGAGTGTCAGCCTGCAACGCCTGGAAGACTTCCAGGGCAAGCAGAAGCCTTTGCTCGCAAGCTTCCTGCAAGAGCGCCAGACGGCGATGACCGACTCGCTGAAAAAACTCGACCTCAACCGCACCACCCAGGAACTTCAGACCCTGCTCAACCAGGGCTTGGGCACGGCATTGAACGCCACCGGCCAGTACCTGACCCGCTCGCACATGTCGCCGATCCAGCGAGACGAAGAGCTGCGCCAGTATCTGGACCGCGAATACCAGCAACAGACCCAGGCGCGGGTAAACCGTCGCACCTGGCCGCAGGTGCGCGATTCGGCGACGGTGCAGCGTTCGCTGCAGGCTTACCGGGACGCCTACGCAGCCACCGCTGCACTGGAGCAGAAGAAGACCCGCGAAGCCGAGGCCTTCGTCAGCCGTGCGCTGGCGTCTCCTGTCGGTAACCAGCCAGGCATCCGGCGTGCGGCTTTCGCCGTGCATTCGGCGCAGGGCAACGGCCGCGCGGCCCTCGCTGACCTGCAGGGCATCCAGGACTGGTCGCTGGCAAGCCCGATGGTCTATGACTTGATCATCGGTCATCACCTGCGCAACCGCGATCCCCAGGCAGCGTTGGGGATGATCGACAAGGCCGAACAGAACCTGGGCTCAGAGGAGTTGTTCATCACCGAGAAGCTGCTGGCCAATCGTCAACTCCAGGCCGATGACCAGGTAAAGCAGGTACTGCGCAAATGCGAGCAGTACCCCAGCCGTAAAGAAGGCTGCCGCAAGCTGGTGCCCAAGTCGGCCTGAGACCTGGGCACACGACGCCTCAGACTTGCACGCTGCGTCGCAAGCGGCCCTCGATGCGCCGCTTGAGCCCGCGCTGCTCGATGGACAGACGTGAGCCGGCGGCGCGGCTCGCGCGCCCCCAGTCCTCGAGCAGCTCCAGCACCGAGTGGTCGATGTAGCTCAGGTTCGCCAGCGGTACATGCAGATGCGTTCCGGCAGGCACGCTTTCCAGCACCTGGGTCAGGGCAGGCACCTTGAGAAAGGTGGCCGCACCGCTCAGGCGCAGCTCCATGTGCCCATGGCGCGGCAGCTCGACCAGGTTGATCTTGAGGCGCGCAGCCTTGAACGCCAGCTTGAGCAAGGTCAGGGCAAAGCCCAGCAGCACCCCGGTCAGCAGGTCGGTGAAGATGATCGCCAGCGCCGTGGCGGCGTAGGTGAACATCGGCATCCGGCCATAGCGCCCGAGGCCGCGGAAGGCCTTGAAATCGACCAGCTTGATACCGGTGTACACCAGCACGCCCGCCAGGCTTGCCACCGGAATCTGCTGCAGCACGCTGCTCAGCACCACCACGAACGCCAGCAACCACAGGCCATGCAGGATCGCCGAGGCGCGAGTCTTTGCACCGGCCTGAACGTTGGCCGAACTGCGCACGATCACGCCGGTCATCGGCAATGCCCCCAGCACACCGCACAGCATGTTGCCGATACCTTGCGCCGACAGCTCCCGGTCGAAAT
Source organism: Pseudomonas putida (assembly GCF_001636055.1). NCBI lineage: Bacteria > Pseudomonadati > Pseudomonadota > Gammaproteobacteria > Pseudomonadales > Pseudomonadaceae > Pseudomonas > Pseudomonas putida. The sequence goes on along the minus strand of NZ_CP011789.1, from coordinate 544,257 downwards.
CCGAACGCTGGCCGTTGTGCATGCGATCCACCGCCGCAGCCGACAGCAGCGTCTCGGCGCTGGCGATGAAGGCCAGGGCGAAGGCGGCCACCAGCAAGGTTGGATCGGCCAGTTTGAGCAGGTCGTCCGGACGGATCCAGTCAATCGCCTCCGACAGGTCTGCAGGCACCTGCACACGGTTGACCGGCAGCGCCAGCCAGATGCTGATCGCGGTCATTGTCGCCACGCCCAGCAAGGCACCGGGGATGAAGCGCAGGCGCTGCGGGCGCCAGCGTTCCCAGCCCCACATCATCGCAATGGTGCCCAGGCCCAAAGCGCCGGCCTGCCAGCCATTGCCGGCGGCTTCAAACGGTAATGCCGAGGCCAGGGTCGCGGGGAAGCCCAGCAGGTTCTCGACCCCCGAGGGCTGTGGCGCGCTGTCGAACATGACATGCACCTGCGACAGCACGATCAGCACGCCGATACCGGCCAGCATGCCGTACACCACCGCCGGTGCAGTGACGCGAAACCAGCAGCCCAGGCGCAGCCGCCCGGCCAGCAACTGCAACAGGCCTGCCAGCAGCAGGATCGGCCCGAGCATGGCCACGCCATGCTGGCGCACCAGCTCGAACACCAACACCGCAAGGCCTGCGGCCGGGCCGCTGACCTGCAGGGGCGAGCCGGCCAGGAAGCCCACGACGATGCCACCGATGATCCCGGTGATCAGCCCTTTGGCGGGCGGCATGCCCGAGGCGATCGCGATGCCCATGCACAGCGGCAGGGCCACCAGGAACACCACGACCGAAGCCAGCAACTCTCGCGGCAAGGCCGCTTTTATCTGTGTCATGTTCACCATAACGCTCCTTTTCTGATTCACGGCCATTCCACTGGCCGACGGCACGGGGATCCCTGAATCGCGCGCAGGCGCGGGCCGCCAGCAGGATTGCCGGCCAGTAGGTCAGGGAAATTCAAGGCAGCAGAAAGCCCTGCCGCGCCTGGTGGGCGCAGCCGGCTATCAAGGTTTCTTCAGGTGTTGGGGTCGCTTAGTAGCGGCCTCTCGGAGTTGCGCACGGCACTGGCTCGCCAGCAGCCAGGGGCAGGAAGCTGTCGCTCGCGGCGTCGTAGGCTTCGATGCGGCTGGTTTCGATATCGTAGATCCAGCCGTGAATGTAGAGCTGTCCGGCCGCCAGGCGCGAGGCGACCGAAGGGTGGGTGCGCAGGTGATGCAGCTGAGCGATGACGTTTTCCTTGGTCAGCACCTGCATGCTCTCGTGTTCCGTTTCGCACGAGCAGTTGCTCTCGACCACGGTACGGGCCACTTCGGCGTGGCGCAGCCAGGCGGAAACGGTCGGCATCTTGATCAGCGACTGCGGGTTGAGCACCGCGCGCATCGCACCGCAGTCGGAGTGGCCGCAGACGATGATGTGGTGAACGCCCAAGGCCAACACAGCGTATTCGATGGCGCTGGAAACACCGCCGTTCATCTGCCCGTAGGGCGGTACCACGTTGCCGACGTTACGGGTCACGAACAGATCGCCCGGCGAGCTCTGGGTGATCAGTTCAGGCACGATGCGCGAGTCGGCGCAGGTGATGAACATCGCGCGCGGCTTCTGCGCGGTGGCGAGCTTCTTGAACAGCTCCTGCTGCTCGGGGAAAACGTCATGGTGAAACTTCAGGAAGCCGTCGACGATGTGCTTCAGGGCGGCATCGGCGCTCTCGGCGGGAGCGGCCGGAACGGGCTTGGATGGGTCCTTGACGGGCATGATTCATCCTCTTGACGGTTTGTAGGTAAGTTCCATTTTACCGGGGAAAGATTCTGGCTATGCGGAGAATTAGATGACGCGCACAGGTAATAAATCACAGTCGCTGTGGACTGACTTCCTACGCTAGCGGAGAAAACTTAACTGAAACTGAATTCGGAGGCTCTAGAACGGGCGTTCCAGGTTTTCGAGGGGAGACTTGGATAATAGCAAAAAAGCATCAGCCGCCAATACCCTCCAATGAAATTATTGGTAGGTATGAGTCAGGTTACAGGGTAGTGGAACTGTACGGTGGGGGTTCTTCGTGGGTGAACCCGTTTCCACAAAACCTTCAGCGTCTCAAAACAACGCCATCTGCTCCCCAGGTGGGCAGAACAACGTGCAATCCAGAGCCAGCCCCTCCCGCCCTTCAAAACCCAACTGCCGCGAAGCCTTGCGAAAACGCTGCGCCAGCAGCTCGGCAAAGACTCCTTCACCCCGCATCCGCGCGCCAAAGCGGCTGTCATACAGCTCACCACCCCGGCTCTGACGAATCAGGCTGAGCACGTGGGCCGCACGCTGCGGATAATGGTCCTGCAACCACTGTTCGAACAACGGCGCCACCTCCAGCGGCAGGCGCAGCATCATGTAGGCGGCGCTCTGCGCGCCAGCCTCCCTGGCGGCCTGCAGAAGGTGCTCCAGTTCGCTGTCGTTGATCATCGGGATCATCGGCGAACACAGCACCCCCACCGGCACACCCGCCTCGCGCAACACGCGGATCGCCCGCAGGCGCGCCTTGGGTGCCGCCGCGCGGGGCTCGAGGGTGCGTTTGAGTTCGTCGTCGAGGGTGGTCAGGCTGATCATCACCCGCGCCAGGCGCTGGCTGGCCAGTTCGCTCAAGATGTCCAGATCTCGTAGCACCAGCGAGCCCTTGGTGACGATGGTCACCGGGTGCCGGTAGCGCAGCAGCACCTCGAGCAGGCGACGGGTCAACTGATGCTCGCGCTCTATGGGCTGGTAAGGGTCGGTGTTGGCGCCGAGGTTGATCGGGGCGCAGACATAGCCCGGCTTGCTCAACTGCTGTTCGAGCACCTCGGCGGCATTGGTCTTGGCGATGAGCTTGGTCTCGAAGTCGAGGCCGGGGGAGAGGTCCCAATAGGCGTGGCTGGGCCGGGCGTAGCAATAGATGCAGCCGTGTTCACAACCGCGGTAGGGGTTGATCGAACGGTCGAAGGGCAGGTCGGGCGAGGTGTTGCGGGCGATGATGGTCTTGGCGGTTTCGATCCGCACCTCGGTGCCCTGGGTGAGTGGGACTTCCTGGTGCCAGCCGTCGTCCTCGACCACCGAATGGCTGGGGGCGAAGCGGTTGTGGGGGTTGGTGGCAGTACCGCGACCACGGACTGGGGTTGGTTTCATGGTGGAAAACCCGGATTACTGTATATGAATACAGTAATCCGGGTTTGCTCAGAAGACCAGTGCCGTCAGGCGGACAGGGTCAATCCGGCTTCTTGAGTTTCGGATTCGGGAAGAACTGAACCGTCTGCACCTTTACCGGCTCGGCCTTGACCGCCTGCTGGTTTACCCGGGTACCGAGCTCCTTGGGCACCGACAAGCCCTGCTCGTTGAGGGTGTCGGTGAAGCCGCAGGCCACACACTCGCGGTGTGGCACGCCGTCTTCGTTCCACATCATCAACTTGTCGGGCTCGCTGCACGCCGGGCATACCGCCCCGGCGATAAAGCGTTTCTTGGTCTTGATCACGACGCCCTCACTCATGCCGCCGCATCCTCGGTCAGGCCACTATGACGCAGCAGCGCATCGATGGAAGGCTCACGACCACGGAAATCGACGAACAGCACCATTGGCTCGCGCGAACCGCCCCGGGCCAGGATCGCCTCGCGGAACGCGCGGCCGGTCTCGGCATTGAGCACGCCTTCTTCCTCGAAGCGCGAGAAGGCGTCGGCCGACAGCACTTCGGCCCACTTGTAGCTGTAGTAGCCCGCCGCATAGCCGCCAGCGAAGATGTGCGCAAAGCTGTTGGGGAAGCGGTTATAGGCCGGCGGACGCATCACCGTGACCTCATCGCGCACGCCCTCGAGCACCTGCAGCACACTGCGGCCGTCGCCATGGGTGGCGTGCAGCTCGAAGTCGAACAGCGAGAACTCCAGCTGGCGCACCATCATCATCCCGGACTGGAAGTTCTTCGCCGCCAGCATCTTGTCCAGCAGGTCCTGGGGCAACGGCTCGCCGGTCTCGTAGTGGCCAGAAATCAGCGCCAGGCCTTCAGGCTCCCAGCACCAGTTCTCCATGAACTGGCTCGGCAGCTCGACCGCGTCCCAGGCCACACCGTTGATGCCCGACACACCGGCATGCTCGATGCGGGTGAGCAGGTGGTGCAGGCCGTGGCCGAACTCGTGGAACAGCGTGGTGACTTCGTCGTGGGTGAGCAGCGCCGGCTTGCCCGGTGCAGCCGGGGTGAAGTTGCACACCAGGTTGGCCACCGGGCTCTGCAAGGCGCCTGCCGCGGTGCGGCGACGATCGCGGGCACCGTCCATCCAGGCGCCGCCGCGCTTGTTGGCACGGGCGTAGAGGTCGAAGAAGAAGCGCCCGACGTGCTGGCCGTTCTCCTTGATCTCGAACAGGCGCACATCCGGGTGCCAGGCGTCGAAGCCCTTGAGTTCGGCGATTTCGATGCCGTAGAGGCGTTGGACGATGCTGAACAGGCCGCTCAGCACCTTGTCGATCGGGAAGTAGGCACGCAGGGTTTCCTGCGACACGCTGTAGCGCTGCTCACGCAGCTTCTCGCCGTAATAGCCGGCGTCCCAACTGGCCAGCTCCGGGGTGCCCTGCTCGGCGGCGTAGGCCTTGAGCTGCTCCAGGTCCTGGGCCGCGAACGGCTTGGAGCGCTTGGCCAGGTCACGCAGGAAGCTCAGCACCTGGTCGCTGGATTCGGCCATCTTGGTGGCCAGGCTCAGCTCGGCGTAGTTGGCGTAGCCCAGCAGCGCGGCCAGTTCCTGACGCAGGTCGAGGATCTCGGCCATCACCGGGCCGTTGTCGAACTGCCCAGCGTTCGGGCCCTGGTCGGACGCGCGGGTGCAGTAGGCGGCGTACAGTTCTTCGCGCAGCGCGCGGTCGCTGGCGTAGGTCATCACCGCGTAGTAGCTGGGGAATTCCAGCGTGATCAGCCAGCCGTCGAGGCCTTTGGCCTGGGCAGCGGCGGCCATCTGCGCCTTGGCCGATTCGGTCAGGCCGTCCAGCGCGGCTTCGTCGGTGACGTGCTTGGTCCAGGCCTGGGTGGCGTCGAGCAACTGGTTGGAGAAGCGGCTGCCCAGTTCGCTGAGCTTGCTCTGCACTTCGGCGTAGCGCTGCTGCTTGTCGGCCGGCAGGTCGATGCCCGACAGACGGAAGTCACGCAGGGCGTGCTCGAGAATAGTCTTCTGCGCCACGTCGAAACTGGCGGCCTCGGCGCTGTTGGCCAGCGCCTGGTAGGCATCGAACAGGGCGCGGTTCTGCCCCATCTCGGTGGAATAGGCGCTCAGCGCCGGCAGGCACGACTCGTAGGCCTCGCGCAGTTCCTTGCTGTTGCACACCGCATTGAGGTGGCTGACCGGGCTCCAGGCCGCGCCCAGGCGGTCGTTGAGTTCGTCCATCGCCAGCACCAGGCCGGCCCAGGAGGGATTCTTGCCCTGCTGCGCGAGGATATCGGCGATGGCCTTGCGGTTGTCGGCCAGGATCTGCTCGATCGCCGGCAGCACGTGTTCGGCGCGGATTGCGGAGAAGGGTGGCAGGTCGTGGGACTGCAGAAGCGGGTTGTTCGCACTCACGGTTTGGATACCTTGGCAGGAGAAACACGGGACCATCTTAATTACAATCGACGCCGACCGCAGCAGGCAGCCTGCCTATCGGCATTGCAGAGGGACACTATCATGGCCATCCGGACCTTCCGGGAACACACGCCGAAAGTCGGCCCACGCGCCTTCGTCGACCGTTCGGCGGTGGTGATCGGCGACGTGCAGATCGGTGAAGACAGCTCGGTCTGGCCGCTGACCGTGGTGCGCGGCGACATGCACCGCATCCGCATCGGCGCGCGCACCAGCGTGCAGGATGGCAGCGTGCTGCACATCACCCACGCCGGCCCCTTCAACCCGGACGGCTTCCCGCTGATCATCGGCGACGAAGTGACCATCGGTCACAAGGTGATGCTGCACGGCTGCACACTGGGCAACCGGATCCTGGTCGGCATGGGCAGCACTATCATGGATGGCGCCATCGTCGAGGACGAGGTGATCATCGGCGCAGGCAGCCTGGTACCGCCCGGCAAGCGCCTGGAGAGCGGCTACCTGTATGTCGGCAGCCCGGTAAGGCAGGCCCGGCCGCTGAACGAAAAGGAACGCGCGTTCTTCCCCTACAGCGCCAGCAACTACGTGAAGCTCAAGGACCAGCACCTGGCCGAAGGCTACGATCAACCGGAATGACGCATTCGCGGGCAAGCCCGCTCCCACAGGCTCTGTGATGATCCTGTAGGAGCGGGCTTGCCCGCGAAGCAGTCGACGCAAGACTTGAGTGGAACCGCATACATGCACCAGCAAAACATTCTCTTCGACCTTGACGGCACCCTTACCGACCCCCGCCTGGGCATCACCCGCTCGATCCAGTACGCCCTGGCCAAGCTGGGTATCGACGAGCCCGACCTGACCCGCCTCGAGCACTTCATCGGCCCGCCCTTGCTGCAGGCCTTCATGCAGTTCTACGGCTTCGACGAGGCCAAGGCCTGGGAGGCGGTCAACTTCTACCGCGAGCGTTTCCGGGTCACCGGCCTGTACGAGAACCTGGTGTTCGACGGTGTGCCGGAACTGCTGCAAGCGCTCAATGGCCAGGGCCGCACCCTCTACGTCGCAACCTCCAAGCCTTGGGAGTTCGCCCGCGAGATCGCCCGCCATTTCGCCTTCGACCGGCATTTCAAGGTGATCTACGGCAGTGAGCTGGATGGCACCCGCACCAACAAGGTCGAGCTGATCCGCCATCTGCTGGACGAAGAACGCCTGGACCCGGCGCAGACCCTGATGATCGGCGACCGCAAGCACGACCTGATCGGCGCCCGCAGCAATGGCCTGCAGGCTGTAGCGGTGGGCTACGGGTTCGGCAGCCGCGAAGAGCTGGTGGCCGAGGCGCCGGAGTTTCATTTCGACACGGTGGCAGATTTGCACCGGGCGTTCATCAAGGCTTGATGGCCACGGGGCCGCGCGCGGCCCCGGCATATCAAGGCTGTGCCATCAACCGCTGCAAGGCCGCTTTTCGCTGATCGATCGGCTGCTGCCCCAAGTGCTCGACCCGCTGATAGAACAGCGTCCAGTCCCCGCCTGCCTCACGAAACAACGCCGCAAACGCCGGCACCCACTGGTCATACAGGCCGAACGGCAGCAGCTTGGCGTTGCTCATCGGCCCATACACCCAGGCGTCATAACGGCGATCACCGGCCCAGTCCCGATCGCGCAGCTCGCGGTATTCACGTCGCAATCGCGCGAACTCGGCCTGCTTGGCCACCCGCTTGTCGGCATCAGCAAGCGTCCCGGCATAGATCGCCTGCAGGCGCTCGCGACTCGCCAGCACCAGGCGGATGAACTGTTCACGCTGCCGCGCCCCATCCTCGTGAGCCGCCGCAAGCCCGCGCGCCATGCGCCATTGCCGCGTGCCCTCCTGTTCGACGAAGGTGGCGAAGGACTCGTTGAATTCGGTGTCGTCCTTCACGTAGAAGCGCTGGTGCGCCAGCTCGTGAAAGATCAGCGTGGCCAGGCGCTCCTCGCCCCAGCCCACCATCGACGAGAGGATCGGATCGTCGAACCAGCCCAGGGTCGAGTAAGCCTCGACACCCCCGACGTACACATCCAGCCCCTCCTCGCGCATCAGCGTTGCCGCGCCGCGCGCCGCACCCTGGCGGTAGTAGCCGCGGTAGGCGACGCAACCGGCGATGGGGAAGCAGTGAGTGACCGGCTGCAGCGACAACTCCGGCGTGGCGAACACATTCCACACCACATAAGGCCGGCCAAGATCGGCGTACACCCGGTAGCTACGGTTGTCCGGCAGCTTCAGGTGCTCGCTGGCGAAGGTGCGGGCCTGTTCGGCATGCAGCAGGCGCTGGCGCAGCCGTTCGTCAGTCGCAGGATCGGCCAGCATGCGCTCCACCGGCTGGCGTGCACGCAGCAGTTGCCATTGCCCTTCGGCCAGTTGGCCGTAGTAGCCGAGGCTGCCGCAACCGCTCAGCAGGAGCGCGGCCAGCAGCGGAACAAAAGGGCTGAAAACGCGGTCGAGAGCCCGGTGGCCTGAGCGCTGTAGCAGAAAAAGTCGAAACATCAGGGCTGTTCATCCCGCTCAAGGCCTGTGCGTTCCAAGACTATCTCGCCAGGGGACCCTTTCGCCATGCGTACACTGTTTGCCGTCGGCACCTTCGGGCTGCTGAGCGCCTGCTCCACCTTGCCCGACCCCGATCCCAACCAGGCCTGGATCGACCTCGCCCGCGACGACGACACCTCGCTGCACGCCGTGCAGGTGGACGAGCGCGACTGGGCCGACAACCGCTATTTCGAAGTGCCGCCAGGTAGCCATGAACTGACGGTGCGTTACCAGTTTCCAGTCTCCCCGAGCAATATCGGCCCGGTCGACGAGCCACTGTGGCGCGACTGCCAACTGAACCTGACCTTCAAGGATTTCAGCGCCGGCCAGCGCTACAGCCTGCAAGCCGGCAGCATTGGCTTGCGCCCTTGGGTGAAACTCTATGACGGACAGCAGAAACTGATCGGCCAGGGCCTGCCAGCAGGCTGTCAGCGCACCTGATCAGCGCTATGCTTGTAACCTGTGACCCGCAAGCGGAGTTTCGTCATGCGCCAGCCCATGATGCTGATCGCCCTCAGTGCACTGGGGGCTTGCGCCAGCCCCTTGCCACCCAAAGACCCGGCCCAGGCCTGGGTCGATCTCTACACCGTCACCCCCGGTCGCACCATCATGGCCGACAAGCTCGATGGCAAACGCCTCGACGACGGCCGTTACTTCCAAATCACGCCGGGCCGCCACGAACTGGTGGTGCGCTTCGACTACGAGCTGACTGCCGGGCTCTTCACCACCAGCCCGACCGAGCGCACCTGCTACCTGACCGTGCGCTTCGACAACTTCAAGGCCGGCGAACGCTATCGCCTCGAAGCCCGGGCCCCGGCGATGCAGCCGCAGGTATACCTGTACGACGCCAATCGCCAGGTGCTCGTGGACGAGCCAAGCAACATCTTCTGCATTCCATGAACAACGGGGTCGCACTGCGACCCCGCTGCAACGACCGCTATTGGTCGTTCTTCTGGTAGATGATCTTCTTGGTCCCGCCATCGCAGCTGCCAACGACCATGTTCTGATCACTGACTTCGCTGTTCGGTACGATTTCCAGGGTGTAGGAAGGCACCCCAGCCGCCTGGATCTTCGCCTCGATCTCGGTCTTGAGCTCCTCGCACGGCTTGACTGCCGCCAGCGCGGAGGTGGCCAGCAACGAAGCCAGCACGGCGAATGCTACGCGGATCATGGAACGGCTCCTCAAAGGGCAGGCAAGCTGCCGACCCTTCCAGACTACAGCAAGCAACGCCTCACCTACGAGAGCAGCGTCGCATCCAGGCTGATCGTCGCGTTGAGCACTTTGGACACCGGACATCCCGCCTTGGCCTTGTTGGCGATCTCCTGGAACTGCGCCTCACTGGCACCAGGCACCTTGGCCTTGAGGGTGAGGTGCACGGCGGTGATGGCAAAGCCATCGGACTGCTTGTCGAGGGTGACTTCAGCGATGGTGTCGATGCGCTCGGGCGTCAGCCCGGCCTCACCCAGCATCATCGATAGCGCCATCGAGAAGCAGCCCGCGTGGGCCGCGCCGATCAGCTCTTCGGGGTTGGTCCCAGGCGATCCTTCGAAGCGGGTATTGAAGCCATAGGGATTCTGCTTGAGGGCGCCACTCTCGGTGGACAGCAGGCCCTTGCCATCCTTGAGCCCTCCCTGCCAGATCGCCGATGCTGTCTTTTTCATGATGCCTCCTGGTTGTTCAGTGGGTGTCACTACGGATTCTGAGGACACTGCCTACAGCAAGTTCAGATCAATCCATAGCCAACCATTGAATCCATCGCCGGGTGCCCATACAGAGTCACAAAGGCCCTTGGCCAATCACTTTCCTGCGGAGGCTCCGATGACGCAGCTGCGCGACCTGAAGATATCCACCCTCGACCTGGTGCCCGTGCGCGCCGATGCCGGCCCAGCCCAGTCGCTACGCAACTCGCTGGACCTGGCGCAGCATGTGGAGCGTTTGGGCTACAACCGATTCTGGGTGGCCGAGCACCACAACATGGACGGCATCGCCAGCTCGGCGACCTCGGTGCTGATGGGCTATCTCGCCGGCGGGACCTCGCGCATCCGCATCGGCTCGGGCGGGGTGATGCTGCCCAACCATGCGCCGCTGGTGATCGCCGAGCAGTTCGGCACCCTGGCCAGCCTCTACCCCGGTCGCATCGACCTCGGCCTGGGCCGCGCGCCCGGCTCCGACCAGATGACCGCCCGCGCCCTGCGCCGCGAGCGCTCTGGCAGCGCCGACGACTTCCCCGATGATGTCGAAGAACTGTCGCGCTACCTCGGCCCGCGCACCGACGATCAGAAAGTCATCGCCGTGCCCGGCTATGACACCGAAGTACCGATGTGGCTGCTGGGTTCGAGCCTGTTCAGCGCGCAACTGGCCGGCATGCGTGGCATGCCCTACGCCTTCGCCTCGCATTTTGCGCCGCGCTACATGCACGAGGCGATCCGCATCTACCGCGACCATTTCAAGCCATCGACGACGCTGGACAAACCCTACGTGATGTTGGGTATCCCGATGGTGGTGGCGGACAGCGACGAGAAGGCCGAATACCTGGCGACCTCGGTCTACCAGCGCATCCTCGCGCTGATCCGCGGCCAGAGCCTGATGCAGCGCCCACCCGTGCAAAGCATGGACGGGCTGTGGCTGCCCCATGAGCGTGATGCGGTGGGGAGCTTCCTCGGGCTGGCGATGATCGGTAGCCCGCAGAAGGTGCGGGCGAAGGTGGAGGTGCTGCTGGAGCAGACAGGCGCAGATGAGCTGATCTTTACCTGCGACTTGTATGAACATGCGGACCGGCTACGCTCGTACGAGCTGCTGGCGCAGGCGTTGAAGGGCGAGTAAATGCCACCTGTGGGAGGGCGTGCGCCGCGAAAAAAACGTGTAGCCTGTACAAGGCAACGCGGTGTCTTTTTCGCGGGTAAACCCGCTCCCACACTTACAGCGTTCGGTTGAGCTCAGCGTCGCCTCAACCCCGGCGATAGACGATTTCCTTGGTCCCGGCCTCGCAACTGCCAATCACCTTGCCGGCCGGCGTGCCCTTGTCGACGATCTCCAGCGTATACCCCTGAACGCCCTTGGCATCGAGCTTGGCTGCAATTTCGCTCTTGAGCTCCTCGCACGGCTTGCCTGCCGCCATGGCACCACCGGCCAGCATCATCAGGCCCACTGCCAGAAACACTTTCTTCATCGTTACCGTTCCTTATGCGGATCAAAAAAGCAGAATAGGGCGCCGGCATGTACCGGTGCCCCCTGGAAGTCATACGCCATAAAGCAGGAACAGGCTATCCCCGCACTGTTTCAACTGTTGGCGATGCGGAACCCGACCTTGAGCGTGACCTGGAAATGCGCGGCCTTGTTGTCACGGATGTGACCACGAGTTTCGACCACCTCGAACCACTCCAGGTGCTTGATGCTCTTGCCGGCTTCGGCGAGGGCATTGTTGATCGCATCTTCGATACTCGTGGGCGAGGAACCGACGAGTTCAATCTTCTTGTAGGTGTGATGATCGGACATGAGCGCTCTCCTTGAATGATGTGCTGGATTGAGCCTAGCAGCGCAGGCCCGGTTTACCTGCGAGCCATCGCCTCGGGTGAAAGTTCGATCGCACTTTCGCCACATCGCGCAGTCGCACTCTTTACACCCTACTCAGCGAAGGAGAGTCCACATGGCCCGTAACGCACTGCGCAAGACCTCACTGGAAAGCATGGAAGCTGAGATCGAAAGCCTGCTCAAGACGCTGGAAGACCTCAAAGGCGATGCTTCGGAAGAAACGCAGAAAACCATGAAGGCGCTGCGCGGCAACGCCCAGAACGCTCTCAAGCATTCGCGCAGCCTGCTGACCGACGCCTACGAAGAAGTGAAGACCCGCACCCGGGAAACCGGCATCGCCACCCGTGACTACGCCCAGGAACACCCCTGGACCACGGCTGGCGTGGCCGTTGGCGCATTGGGTCTGCTCGCCGCCTACCTGCTGTGCCGTCGCAACTAACCCTGCGCCTGCAACTCCCGGCGCAACCACTGCGCCAACTGCTCGGCGCGCCCATCTGCGGCGCGCCGCGGCACCCATAGCGCCAACGCCGCCGGCGTCGGCGAAAACCCCCACGGCGCCGCCAGGCGTCCCGCTCGCAGGTCGTCCGCCACCAGCGGTTGCGGCGCGATCGCCACCCCCAAACCGGCCACCGCTGCCTCCAGCAGGTAGTACAGGTGCTCGAATGCCTGGCCGAAGGTCAGCGCACTGGCATCCAACCCTTGCTGCGCAGCCCAGGTCGGCCACGCCTGAGGGCGCGAGGTGGTGTGCAGCAGGGCCTCGCCCAACAGGGCACGCGCAGGGGCCTGGTGCAGACGCTCGAAGCCGGGAAAGTGCGGGCTGAGCACCGGCCCGATACGTTCCTCGGCCAGCACATGCACCTGCATGTCCGCGGGCCACGGCGGCTCGGCATACACCAGCAATGCATCCAACCCTGGGCGGCGCGGATCGAGATCCCCCTCTCCGGCCGACAAGTGCAGGCGCAGCTCAGGCAGATCGGCCTTCAAACGCCCGAGGCGAGGAATGAACCACCGCGCCAACAGGCTGCCGGAGCACCCCAGTACGAAGGGCGCATCGCTGACATCGCGGCTGAGTTCGGCGCACACACTGCGCAGGCGATCGAAGGCATCGAAGCTGGCATCACGCAGGCGAGCCCCGGCATCTGTGAGTTTGACGCCACGCCCATCCTTGACGAACAGGGCAACGCCCAAATGCTCCTCGAGCACCTTGATCTGCCGGCTCACCGCGCCATGTGTCACGTGCAGCTGTTCGGCGGCCTGGCTGACGCTGTTCAGCCGGGCAGTGGCCTCGAAGGCGCGCAGGGCATTGAGGGGTGGGAGGTCCTGGGGCATTTGACTTGTGAGTTTTCCTGACGAGTTGTCGCAATCTTATCGGTTTTCAGGGGACGTTGCGCTGGGTAGAGTAGGCCCATCGATCAGTGGTGGCCTCTTCGCGGGCAAGCCCGCTCCCACAAGTGCAGTGCCGTATTGAGCATCACACCGTTTCTGTGGGAGCGGGCTTGCCCGCGAAGAAGGCAACACGATATCCAATCCAGACCCCTATGGAGCGCCCCATGTCCCAGTCCCAATACCGCCCCGGCCCTGACGCCAATGGCCTGTTCGGCTCGTTCGGCGGCCGCTACGTAGCCGAAACCCTGATGCCCCTGGTCCTGGACCTGGCCCGCGAATATGAAGCGGCCAAGGCCGACCCCGAGTTCCTCGAGCAACTCGCCTACTTCCAGCGCGACTACATCGGCCGCCCCAACCCGCTGTACTTCGCCGAGCGCCTGACCGAGCACTGCGGCGGCGCGAAGATCTTCTTCAAGCGTGAAGAACTCAACCACACCGGCGCGCACAAGGTGAACAACTGCATCGGCCAAGTGTTGCTGGCCAAGCGCATGGGCAAGAAGCGCCTGATCGCCGAGACCGGCGCCGGCATGCACGGCGTGGCCACCGCCACCGTCGCTGCGCGCTTCGGCCTGCCTTGCGTGATCTACATGGGCGCCACCGACATCGAGCGCCAGCAGGCCAACGTGTTCCGCATGAAGCTGCTGGGCGCCGAGATCGTTCCGGTCACCGCCGGCACCGGCACCCTGAAAGACGCCATGAACGAGGCCCTGCGCGACTGGGTCACCAACGTCGAAGACACCTTCTACCTGATCGGCACCGTGGCCGGCCCGCACCCTTACCCGGCGATGGTTCGCGACTTCCAGTCGATCATCGGCAAGGAAACCCGCGCCCAGTTGCACGAGAAGGAAGGCCGCCTGCCGGACAGCCTGGTCGCCTGCGTCGGCGGCGGCTCCAACGCCATGGGCCTGTTCCACAACTTCCTCGAAGACGAAAGCGTGCAGATCATCGGCGTCGAAGCCGGTGGCCATGGTGTGCACACCGACAAGCATGCCGCCAGCCTCAATGGTGGAGTCCCTGGCGTACTGCACGGCAACCGCACCTACCTGCTGCAGGACGACGATGGCCAGATCACCGATGCCCACTCGATTTCCGCAGGCCTGGACTACCCCGGCATCGGCCCCGAGCACGCCTACCTGCACGAAGTGAAGCGGGTCGAATACGTCAGCATCACCGACGACGAGGCCCTGGACGCCTTCCACGCCACCTGCCGCCTCGAAGGCATCATCCCGGCGCTGGAGAGCTCCCACGCCCTGGCCGAGGCGATCAAGCGCGCCCCGAGCCTGCCCAAGGATCACTTGATGGTCGTGTGCCTGTCCGGCCGCGGCGACAAAGACATGCAAACCGTGATGAACCACATGGCTGCCCAGGAGAAACAGGCATGAGCCGTCTTGAACAACGTTTCGCCGACCTGAAGGCCGAAGGCCGCTCGGCGCTGGTCACCTTCATCACCGCAGGCGACCCTGGCTACCAGGCCTCGCTGGAAATCCTCAAGGGCCTGCCCGACGCCGGCGCCGACGTGATCGAGCTGGGCATGCCCTTCACCGACCCGATGGCCGACGGCGTGGCGATCCAGCTCGCCACCCTGCGCGCCCTGGAAGCCGGCCAGACCCTGGCGAAAACCCTGGAGATGGTCCGCGAATTCCGCGTCGGCAACCAGACCACGCCGATCGTGCTGATGGGCTACTACAACCCGATCCATCGCTTTGGCGTGGAACAGTTCGTCGCCGAGGCGAAGGCCGTTGGCGTCGATGGCCTGATCATCGTCGACCTGCCACCAGAGCACGACGCCGAGCTGGCAACCCCGGCCCAGGCCGCGGGCATCGACTTCATCCGCCTGACCACCCCGACTACCGACGACGTGCGTCTGCCACGTGTGCTCGAGCGCAGCTCGGGTTTCGTCTACTACGTGTCGGTGGCGGGTGTAACCGGTGCGGGCTCGGCGACCACCGAGCACGTCAAGGAGGCCATCACCCGCCTGCGTCGCCATACCGACCTGCCGATCAGCGTCGGTTTCGGCATCCGCACGCCGGAGCAGGCTGCAGCGATCGCCAAGCTGTCCGACGGCGTGGTGGTGGGCTCGGCACTGGTCGACAAGATCGCCCAGGCCAAGTCACCCGAGCAGGCTGTGAGCGATGTACTGAGCCTGTGCTCGGCGCTGGCTGAAGGGGTGCGCGGCGCTCGCCGCTGATCCGGTAGCGCTTTCTTCGCGGGTGAACCCGCTCCCACAGGAATGACACCGAACCCTGTGGGAGCGGGTTCACCGGCGAATCGATCACCGCTATTGCTTGAAGATCGACAGGTCCAATGGCCTGATCGCCCCCATCCAGATCGCATGATCGCGATGGTCCGCCAGCTCATCGCCGGTCAGTGGATGCAAAAACACCACCAAGCCCCTGCGATACAGCGCCAGCCACGGCAACACCACACCCACCACCTCCGGCCCGAAGGCCAGTTGGCAACTCCAGTCCGGGTGCGGGCCGACCGGTTTCTGGTGCATGCGGCCCATGGTCACGGGGAACAGCCGAGCCGCCTCTTCGCACAGTTGCCGGGCTTGTTCCTGGGTCGAGGCGTCGTAGTACACGTGGGCATGGTAGCCCTTGATCCTTTGCACGATAGCTCCTGAAATGCGGGGGGTTGCGGGTAGGACTATACGCCGGAGGGCCTCGTCGCGGGCCTGCTCCGTGACGGCATCACTGAGTCCCTCGCTCGCGCTCCAGCCACTCCACGAACCGTTCGATCAACGCCCCACGCCGCTTGCGCGGGGGCAACACCACGTAATACCCACGCGACGAACGCAAACTCCCTTCCACCGGCCGGCACAGCAATCCCTGCTCGACCAGCCCATCGACCAGATGCCCCCAGCCAATCCCGACACCTTGCCCGGCGATTGCCGCCTGGATCAGCAGGGTGTAGTTGTCGAACCGCAGCTGCCCCGGTGGCGGCGGGCTCGCCAGGCCAAAGCCACGAAACACTCCGGCCCAATCGAACCAGCGGCTGGCCTGCTCACCGCGCAAATGCAACAACGGCAAGCGTTGCAAAGCCACGGCTGACAAGGGTTTGCCATCAGTCAGCCGAGGGCTGCAAACCGGAAAGACCTCTTCATCGAACAACCAGCGGCTTTCGCCCTGATGAAAGCGCCCGTCGCCAAACAGCACGGCCACATCGATATCGGGGCGCAACATCCCCTGGCTGCGCTCGCCGGTCACCAGGCTCACGTCCACCTGTGGATAAGCCTCGTGAAAACGCTGCAGCCGGGGCATCAGCCAGAAAGCGGCAAAGGCGAAGTCGGTGGCCACCTGCAGCACCTCGCGCTGCCCACGACCGCTGGCCTCGGCAATGCCTTCATCCATCGCCTGCAAACCCTGGTGGACCTGCTCGAACAGCGACTGGCCCGCATCCGTCAGCGCGATACCCCGGTAGATCCGGTCGAACAGGCGCGTGCCCAGCTGCGCCTCAAGCCGCTTGACCTGCTGGCTCACAGCCGGCTGGGTGGTGCCCAGCTCCAGTGCCGCCGCCGTAAAACCGCGCAGACGCGCCGCCGCCTCAAACACGCGCAAGCTTTCCAGTGACATGCCCGCAAGGTGCTCAAACATAAGCTCAGCTAATCCCAGTCATTGCCCGCCATGGGCTTTACCCATGTTATCCACAGTCGCATCCTCGATCGCAAGCAATTCACATAACGTTCGACGATGGAAGGGCACTTCATGAAGCAACCCAATATCCTGTTCATCATGGCCGACCAGATGGCCGCGCCCATGCTGCCGATCTACAACCCCTCGCCGATCAGGATGCCCAACCTCGCCCGCCTCGCCGAACAGGCAGTGGTCTTCGACTCTGCCTACTGCAACAGCCCGCTGTGCGCGCCGTCGCGCTTCACCCTGGTCAGCGGCCAGTTGCCCAGCCGTATCGGCGCCTACGACAACGCCGCCGACTTTCCCGCCGACATCCCCACGTACGCCCACTACCTGCGCCGCCTCGGCTACCGCACCGCGCTGTCGGGCAAGATGCACTTCTGCGGCCCTGACCAGTTGCACGGCTATGAAGAGCGCCTGACCAGCGACATCTATCCCGCCGATTACGGCTGGGCGGTGAACTGGGACGCCCCCGACGTGCGCCCGAGCTGGTACCACAACATGTCCTCGGTGCTGCAGGCCGGGCCGTGCGTGCGCACCAACCAGCTGGATTTCGACGAGGAAGTGGTGTTCAAGGCGCAGCAGTACCTGTACGACCACGTTCGCGAGGATGACGGTCGCCCGTTCTGCCTGACCGTCTCGATGACCCACCCGCACGACCCCTACACCATCCCGCGGCGCTACTGGGATCTCTACGAGTCTGTGGATATCCCCCTGCCACGCGACGAAATCACCCAGGATCAGCAAGACCCTCACTCGCAGCGCCTGCTAAAGGTCTACGACCTGTGGAACAAGCCGCTGCCTGTGGACAAGATCCGCGACGCGCGACGCGCCTACTTCGGCGCCTGCAGCTACATCGACGACAACATCGGCAGGCTGCTGCAGACCCTCAAGGATTGCGGCCTGGCCGACGACACGCTGATCGTGTTCTCCGGCGATCATGGCGACATGCTTGGCGAGCGCGGGCTCTGGTACAAGATGCACTGGTTCGAGATGTCGGCGCGGGTGCCATTGCTGGTGCATGCGCCCAAGCGTTTCGCCGCGGCGCGGGTCAGCGCCAGCGTGTCCACCTGTGACCTGCTGCCGACCCTGGTCGAGCTGGCGGGCGGGGCTGTGGATAACAGCCTGCACCTGGACGGCCGCTCGCTGCTCGGCCACCTGCAAGGGCAGGGCGGGCACGACGAGGTGATTGGCGAATACATGGCCGAGGGTACGGTCGGGCCGCTGATGATGATTCGGCGTGGCGCGTACAAGTTCGTGTACAGCGAAGACGACCCGTGCCTACTCTACGACCTGAGCCGCGACCCGCACGAGCGGGAGAACCTCACCGGCAGCCCGGATCACCAGGGCTTGCTGCAGGCATTTGTCGATGAAGCCAGGCAACGCTGGGACGTTTCCAGCCTGCGCCAGCAGGTGCTGGCCAGCCAACGCCGCCGCCGTCTGGTGGCCGAGGCCCTGGCCATCGGCAAACTGAAAAGCTGGGATCACCAACCCTTGGTCGACGCCAGCCAACAGTACATGCGCAACCATATCGATCTCGATGACCTCGAGCGCAAGGCACGTTATCCACAGCCCGCACCCATGGATTGAGAAGAGAGGCCGCCATGCAGAAGTTCTCCACCGCCGTGATCGCCCTGGCCCTGGGCCTGAGCACCTTGACCGCCCAAGCGGCCGACAGCGACACGCAATGCAGCACCGTCAAACTGGCTGACCCCGGCTGGAGCGATATCGCCTCCACCAACGCCATCACCCGCCTGTTGCTCGAAAGCCTGGGTTACCAGGTGAAGATCGACAGCCTTGCTGTACCGATCATCTACGGCGGCCTGAAAGACGGCCGCGTGGACGCCTTCCTCGGCAACTGGATGCCAGCGCAGCAGGGCTTTCATGACAAGTTCATCGCCACCGGCGACGTGAAACAATTGTCGCGCAACCTCGAAGGCACCGAGTTCACCCTGGCAGTGCCCGACTACGTGTGGAATGCCGGTATCAAGGACTTCGCCGACCTGCAGAAACACGCCGAGCAGTTCGACAAGAAGCTCTACGGCATCGGCTCCGGCGCGCCGGCCAACCTGTCGCTCAAGGAAATCATCGACAAGAATGAGTTCAACCTCGGGCAGTGGAAGCTGATCGAGTCCAGCGAGCAGGCGATGCTGGCGCAGGTCGACCGCGCCGTGAAGAAGAACCAGTTCATCACCTTCCTCGGCTGGACACCGCACCCGATGAACGTGAAGCTGAAGATGCACTACCTCACCGGTGGCGAGAAATGGTTCGGCAGCAAGGGCGAGGTGTTCACCCTGGTGCGCAACGGTTATCCACAGGCCTGCCCGAATGCCGCGAAACTGCTGGGCAACCTGGCATTTACCCTGGATATGGAGAACGCCATCATGGCCGAGGTCGTGGACAAGAAGGTCAGTTTCGACCAGGCAGCCAAAGCGTGGGTGAAGGCGCATCCACAAGTCCTGGAGGCGTGGCTCGCCGGCGTGAGCAGCAAGGCTGGCGGTGATGCACTGGAGGCCGTCAAGGCCAAACTCTGATTGCCCGCTGCCGCGGTGGGTATGAATCCGCTCCAGAAAGGGGCAAAACTCAGGACTGTGAATAACCCATGCCCCGCCTGACCCAGCTGCTGCCCTTCCTGACCTGGCTTCCCCGGCAATCGCGCCGCAGCCTGCGCCAGGACCTACTGGTGGGTCTGAGCGGCGCGATTCTCGCCCTGCCGCAGTCCATCGCCTATGCGTTGATTGCCGGCCTGCCCGCCGAGTACGGCCTGTATGCGGCCATCGTGCCGGTACTGATCGCCTGCCTGTGGGGGTCGTCGTGGCACCTGATCTGCGGTCCCACCGCCGCCATCTCCATCGTCCTCTACGCCAGCATCAGCCCGCTGGCCGTGGCCGGCAGCAGCGACTACGTGACCCTCGTCCTGCTGCTGACCTTTCTTGGCGGGGTGTTCCAGCTGCTGCTCGGGCTGCTGCGCTTCGGCACGCTGGTCAACTTCGTCTCCCATTCAGTGGTGCTCGGCTTCACCCTGGGCGCCGCCATCGTCATTGCCCTTGGCCAGTTGCCGAACCTGATGGGCATCGACTTGCCCAGCCAGGCCACGGCACTCAAGACGGCCCAGGACCTGTTCGCCCATGCCCGCGAAGTGGACGTGCCCTCGCTGGGGCTGGGCCTGGCCACCTTGCTGATCGGCATCGCCATCAAGCTCTTGCGCCCGCGCTGGCCGGCGCTGTTGATAAGCCTGGTACTGGTGAGCCTGGTGGCGTGGCTGCTGCCCGGATACTTCGCTCACGTGCCCCGCGTTCCCGCGTTCAGCGGCCATCTGCCGCCCCTGAGCCCGCTGCCGTTGCTCGACCTGGACCTGATCCTGCGCCTGCTGCCCAGCGCCGTGGCGGTGGGCATGCTCGGGCTGGTCACCAGCCTGTCGATCGCCCGCTCGTTGTCAGCACGTTCCGAACAACTGATCGACGCCGACCAGGAGATTCGCGCCCAGGGTTTTTCCAACATGGTCGGGGCGTTTTTCTCGGGTTACCTGTCGTCTGGTTCGTTCACCCGCTCCGGACTGAGCTTCGAGGCGGGCGCCCGCTCCCCTATGGCCGGGGTGTTCTCGGCGCTGTGGGTGGCGCTGTTCGCCGTGGCCGGTGCCGGGCTCATCGCTCACCTGCCGATCCCGGCGATGGCCGGCAGCATCCTGCTGATTTGTTGGGGACTGGTGGATCACAAGGCGATTCGCGCGCTGTTCCGCGTCAGCCGTTCGGAGTTCCTGGTGATGGCGCTGACCGCGGCGGCAACCCTGTTACTGGAGTTGCAGACGGCGATCTACGCGGGAGTGCTGGCGTCGCTGTTCTTCTACCTCAAGCGCACCTCGCGGCCACGGGTGCAGCAGAGCCGTGAAGGGGAGGCGGACGTGCTGCGGGTCGGTGGCTCGATCTTCTTCGGTGCCGCGCATTATCTGCAGGTACGCCTGCAGCGCTGCCAAGGGCCGCATGTGGTGATCGACGCGCGGCAGATCAACTTCATCGACTATTCGGGTGTGGATATGTTGCATCGCGAGGCGCGCCGGCTGGCGCGCAATGGCGGCAGCCTGACCCTGCATCGGGCCAGGCCCCAGGTGGTGGAGGAGTTGCAGAAGCTGGAGGGGATCGACGGGTGTCCGATCAGGTTCGAGGAGTAATCTCTACCCCCGCGCCAACTGCCTCCGCAATTCATCCAGCACCGGCCCGGTGTCAGGCCGAATCCCGCGCCAGACGTAAAACGCCTCGGCCGCCTGCTCGGCGAGCATTCCCAGCCCATCCAGCACTTTCGCCGCCCCAAGCTTCGTCGCCCACTGGCAGAACGGCGTCGGCTCCTTGCCATACATCATGTCGTAGCACACGGTGCGACCGGCCTCGACCAGACTCTCGGCGATCGGCGGCAACTCCCCCGAAAGGCTCGCCGAAGTGGCGTTGATGATCACGTCCACCGGCTCCTGCAGCCAGGCAAAACCGCTGGCGACCACCGGCCCGAGTTCATCGAACTCGCGCGCCAGCTGCTCGGCCTTTTCCACCGTACGATTGGCGATCACCAGCGATTGCGGCTTATGCGCCAGGATCGGCTCCAGCACGCCACGCACCGCACCACCGGCGCCGAGAATCAGGATGCGCTTGCCCGCCAGCGTGACCCCGGCATTCACCGTCAGGTCGCGCACAAGGCCTGCGCCATCGGTGTTGTCGCCCTGCAACGTGCCATCGGCCAACAAGGTCAGCGTGTTGACCGCGCCCGCGCGTTGCGCCCGTGGCGTGAGGCTGTCGCACAGGCGGTACGCCTCTTCCTTGAACGGCACGGTCACGTTGGCGCCGCTGCCCTGCTTGAAGAAGCCGCGGGCGCAGTCGCTGAACTCGTCCAGCGGCGCCAGCAGGGTGCTGTATTCCAGATCCTGGCCGGTCTGCTCGGCGAACAGGCGGTGGATCAGCGGCGACTTGCTGTGGCCGATGGGGTTACCGAAAACGACGTACTGGTCCATGGGAAATCCTCGGTTATCCACAGATTCACTGGCCGAGCCAGTCGCGATCCTGCAGGAAATACTCGGTCAGGCGCGCTTCCTCGCTGCCAGGGGTGGCCTTCCAGTCGTAGCCCCAGCGAACCTGCGGCGGCAACGACATGAGGATGGATTCGGTACGTCCGCCGGATTGCAGGCCGAACAGCGTACCGCGGTCGTAGACCAGGTTGAACTCGACATAGCGCCCACGGCGATATTCCTGGAATTCACGCTGCTGCGCGGTGTAGGGGGTGTTCTTGCGCCGCTGCACGATCGGCAGGTACGCCTCGATGTAGGCATCGCCGATGGCACGGATGAAGGCGAAGCAGGTATCGAAATCCCACTCGTTCAGGTCATCGAAGAACAGCCCGCCAATGCCACGGGGTTCGCCGCGGTGCTTGAGGTGGAAGTAGCGGTCGCACCAGGCCTTGTAGCGCGGGTACACGTCGGCGCCGAAGGGGGCACAGGCCTGTTCGGCGACGCGGTGCCAGTGGATGCAGTCTTCCTCGTTGCCGTAGTACGGGGTCAGGTCGAAGCCGCCACCGAACCACCACACTGCCTCTTCGCCCTCTTTCTCGGCGATGAAGAACCGCACGTTGGCGTGGGACGTCGGCACATGCGGGTTGTACGGGTGAATCACCAGCGACACGCCCAGCGCCTCGAAGCCACGCCCGGCCAGCTCCGGACGGTGCGCGCTGGCCGACGGCGGCAGGCCTGCGCCGAACACGTGGGAGAAGTTGACCCCGCCTTTCTCGATCAGCTTGCCCTCGCCGATCACCCGGGTGCGACCACCGCCGCCAGCATCACGAACCCAGGCGTCCTCGACGAAGCGGGCGCCGCCGTCCTCGGTTTCGAGGGCGGCGCAGATGCGGTCTTGCAGGTCGAGCAGATAGGCCTTCACGGCCTCGGTACGGCTGGTCATCGGGTCACCTGGGAGGGGCAGGGAGGAATTCGCCGCGTAGCATACCACCGGCCAGCGCCGCGCCGCAGTTGACGGCAGTCAAGCAAAGGCGTCCGATAGAGGGCCTTTGCGATGACGACAACAGGAGTGTGTGATGGCCAAGCGTATTCAGTTCAGCCAGCATGGCGGCCCGGAAGTCCTGCAGCTCGTGGACTTCGAACCGACACCGCCCGGCCCGCAGCAGGTGCGCGTGCGCAACCATGCGATCGGTCTGAATTTCATCGATACCTATTTCCGTGGCGGGCTCTACGCGCCGCCATCACTGCCTTCAGGCCTGGGCACCGAAGGTGCGGGTGTGGTCGATGCGGTGGGCGAGGGCGTCACCCGCTTGAAGGTCGGCGACCGCGTCGGCTACGGCGGCGGGCCGCTGGGCGCCTATGGCGAATACCACACCCTGCCGGAAGCGAACCTGGTGAAGCTGCCTGACAGCATCAGCTTCGAGCAGGCTGCGGCCGTGATGCTCAAGGGCCTGACCACCCAGTACCTGCTCAAGCAGACCTACGCGGTGCAGCCCGGCGACTTCATTCTGTTCCACGCCGCAGCAGGTGGCGTCGGCTCGCTGGCTTGCCAATGGGCCAAGGCCTTGGGCGCCAAGCTGATCGGCACTGTCAGCTCGCCCGAAAAAGCCGAACGCGCCAAGGCGCTGGGGGCCTGGGCGACCATCGACTACAGCCATGAAGACGTGGCCAAGCGTGTGCTGGAGCTGACCGAAGGCAAGAAGTGCGCGGTGGTGTATGACGGCGTAGGTGCCGACACCTGGCTGACTTCGCTCGACTGCCTGCGCCCGCGTGGCTTGATGGTGAGCTTCGGCAATGCCTCCGGCGCGGTGAGTGGCGTGAATCTGGGAATTCTGTCGCAGAAGGGCTCGCTGTACGTGACCCGACCGACCCTGGCCAGCTACGCCAATAACGCCGAGAACACCCAGGCCATGGCCGATGACCTGTTCGCGATGATTGCCAGTGGCAAGCTGGTGGTGGATATCCAGCAGCGCTATCCGCTGAGCGAGGCGGCGAAAGCGCAGGAGGCCTTGTCGGCGCGCCAGACGGTGGGGTCGACGGTGCTGTTGCCCTGAGGGCCCCATCGCGGGACAAGCCCGCTCCTACAGGTTCAGCGCCGTTCATGCGTGCCGCGCGGTTCCTGTAGGAGCGGGCTTGCCCGCGAAAAGCACACCGCGGTTCGTCGCCCCGACAAGCCCGCTCCCACCGAGGGCTCTGCTCAAGTCATCAGGCTTGGGGGCTACCCGCAGACTCGATCCCATCCAGCATCGCTTCGACCAGGCCCTCTGCCAGCTCGATGGCATGCAGGCTCGACCAGAACATGCCCCGACCGCCGTCGCTCAGGTGGTCAACGGCTTTGATGCCAGTGTCGTAGGCACAGCGTAGGTAGAGGGCGACGTGGACCAAGGCGTCGTGGGGTTCGATGTCGGGGTTGACGGTGAAGAGAGGGGGATGGCCGGCGTCGCAGCGGCCGAAGGGGTGGGCGGTGGTTTTGGGGAGTGGTGGATCGGGGACTAGCTTCTTCATAATTGCTCCAGTGATGGAGCTGACACCCTTTCGTTGCCACACGGTTGGGTGGCAGCTGTACGCGGAGTGGTAAACCGGACTGGAGGCATTTCCGGCAGGCAAAAGCCTCCCGCGCACAGCCGCCATAAGCGGCATTGCCCCAGAAACACCGGGTTACCACACCCGATCGCCAAGTTTGTTCGGCGACGGTCTGGAGCCTAGAGGTAGACGTTCCCACTGAGAAGGTAATGGCGGTCGACAGGCTGCGTAGGATATTTCCCTAAGTCAGAAATGTGCAGTCTTGAGGATCAGAATCAGAAAACCCTGATGAGCGGTGCCTCTCTCCCTTGTAGGAGCAACTGTCTTGCTCAAAATCTAAAGGTCAGCCCAATCCCCTGTGGGAGCGGGCTTGTCCCGCGAACACCGGCAGAGCCGGTGCCATGCACCGCGGTGGCCTTTTCGCGGGCAAGCCCGCTCCTACAAGTGTCGAACAATCACCCCGGCCGCACGACTTCGCCCGTGACCAGATCGCGAATCACACTCGGATTCCTGCGTCCGCCCAGCGCGCCGCCGAGCACCAGGTCCAGCTGGTTGTGGAAATACTGCTCGACCCGCAACCGGCTCTTGGCCGCCGGCCGCCCGGCCGGGTTGGCGGAGGTGGAGATCAGCGGCCCGACCAGCGCGCACAGCTCACGCACCTGCGGATGATCGCTGACCCGCAGCGCCACCGTATCGTGCTGACCGGTCACCCATTCGGGCAACAGGTCCTGGTGCGGCACCAGCCAGGTGTTCGGGCCCGGCCAGGTGCTGCCCATGCGGTCGATCCAGTCTTCGGGGAAATCCTCGAACAGGAAGTCGAACTGGCGGATGTTGTCGGCGACCAGGATCAGGCCCTTATCCACAGGGCGTGACTTGAGCGCCAACAGGCGGTACACCGCGTCTTCGTTCCACGGGTCGCAGCCCAGGCCCCAGACCGCTTCCGTTGGATAGGCGATCACCGCACCCGCCTTCACCTCACGCGCGGCTTGTTGCACACGCCAACTGCTCACCATTGCTGTCTCTCCGCTTTAAGCCTGATGCGCAGTGTACTTAGGCGGAACGGGCAAACCAACGTCCGGCTTCGCTGCTGACCCGTCCTTCGAGTTCGAGCTCGGTCAGACTGGCCAGTACCTGGGCCAATGGCAGCCCGCTGCTGTGGGCCAGGCCCTCGCTGGTCTGCGGAGCGGCATGCAGCAACGCCAGCAGTGGATGACCCGGTTTCTCCGCAGACGCGGGAGGCAGGTTCTGCCAACCGCGCAGGCTGTCGAGGATCTGCCCGACACTCTCCACCAGCAGCGCACCATCGCGAATCAGTTGATGGCAGCCCTTGGCGCCCGGGTGGTGAATGGAGCCGGGAATCGCGTACACCTCCCGTCCCTGTTCGGCAGCCAGCCGGGCGGTGATCAACGAGCCGCTGGCCAGGCTGGCCTCCACGACCAGCACGCCGAGGGACAGGCCGCTGATGATCCGGTTGCGCCGCGGGAAGTTACCGGCCAGTGGTCCGGCGTCCAGCGGGTACTCCGAAACCAGCGCGCTGCCGCTGTCGATCATGGCCCGTGCCAAGTCGCGATGGCGCTGTGGATAAAGTTTTTGCAACCCTGTGCCGAGCACCCCGATCGTGTGGCCGCCAGCGTTCAACGCAGCCCGATGAGCGGCGCCGTCGATACCCAGTGCCAAGCCGCTGGTGATGGTGAACCCGGCGTGAGCCAGGCAACGGGAAAACGCACCGGCCGTATCCAGCGCCGGGGGTGAAGCACGCCTGCTCCCCACGATCGCCAACTGCGGCCGTTCGAGCAGGGCAGGGTCGCCGGCCACGAAAAGCAAAGGCGGCGGATCGTCTATCTCGGCCAGCAATGCCGGGTATCCAGGGCCGTCCCACATCAGTAAACACTGGCCCGGACGCTCTAGCCAGGCCATTGCAGCCAATGCGCCATCGCGTACTTGCGCACTACGCCGGGCGTCTATACTGGAAGCCTTCAGGCCTAGAGCACGCCACGCGCTGGCCGGGGCACTGAGTGCCGAAGAGGCGCTGCCGAATGCTTCGATGAGGGTATGGAAACGACGCAAGCCAATATCGGGAAGGCGATGCAGACGCAGCCGCGCCTCCAGTTCCGCCGGAGTGCAAGGCGACGAGCGGGATGGGTTCATGGTGGATCGTCCTTGATCGGCAGGAGGCCAATGAAGCGGCACATCCTGTGGATAACTTTGTGAATAACACTTTGAAAAGCTGTCGATCAAAACGGCAGCTATCAAGCCCATAGAGACCCTAGCCAAGCTTCACAGGTGCCGAACGCTCCATTTCCCTTTATTATGTGTGCTCAGTTTTCAACCAAACGCACAGTGACTGCCTGACCCTATGGCCATCTTGAACATCCTCGAATTCCCCGACCCGCGCCTGCGCACCCTCGCCAAACCGGTAACGGAGTTCGACGACGCCCTGCAGCAGCTGATCGACGACATGTTTGAAACCATGTACGAAGCGCCCGGCATCGGCCTGGCCGCGACCCAGGTCAACGTGCACAAGCAGGTCGTGGTGATGGATCTTTCCGAAGATCGCAGCGAACCGCGAGTGTTCATCAACCCCAGCGTCGAAGAGCTGACCCACGACATGGGGCAGTACCAGGAAGGCTGCCTGTCGGTGCCAGGCTTCTATGAGAACGTCGACCGCCCGCTGCGCGTGCGGGTCAAGGCCCAGGATCGCGACGGCAAGCCCTACGAGCTCGAGGCCGAGGGCCTGCTGGCGGTGTGCGTGCAGCACGAGTTCGATCACCTCAACGGCAAGCTGTTCGTCGACTACCTGTCTCAGCTCAAACGCGACCGGATCAAGAAGAAGCTGGAAAAGCAGCACCGCCAGCAAGCCTGATCCCCACCTTCCAGAAGGCTTGCTCCGGCAAGCCTTTTTCTTTTTTGAAGCGAGAACTCCATGCGCATCGTCTTCGCAGGCACCCCAGAGTTTGCCGCCGAACACCTCAAGGCCCTGCTCGACAGCCCTTACGAAATCGTGGCTGTCTACACCCAGCCCGACCGTCCCGCCGGCCGGGGCCAGAAGCTTATGCCGAGCGCGGTCAAAGCCCTGGCATTGGCCCATGACATACCGGTGTACCAGCCACAGACCCTGCGCAATGCCGACGCGCAGGCTGAACTCGCCGCACTGAAACCGGACCTGATGGTGGTGGTCGCCTACGGCCTGATCCTGCCGCAGGCGGTGCTGGATATCCCGCGCCTTGGCTGCATCAACAGCCACGCCTCCCTGCTGCCACGCTGGCGCGGTGCGGCGCCGATCCAGCGCGCCGTCGAGGCCGGTGATGCCGAGAGCGGCGTAACCGTGATGCGCATGGAAGCGGGCCTGGACACCGGCCCCATGCTGCTCAAGGTCACCACACCGATCAGCGCCGACGACACCGGCGGCAGCCTGCACGACCGCCTCGCCCAGCTGGGCCCTGGCGCCGTGGTGCAAGCCATCGCCGGCCTTGCCGACGGCAGCCTGCAGGGCGAGGTGCAGGACGACGCCCTGGCCACCTATGCACACAAGCTGAACAAGGATGAGGCGCGTCTGGACTGGAGCCGCCCGGCCGTGGAGCTGGAACGCCTGATCCGCGCCTTCAACCCGTGGCCGGTATGCCACAGCACCCTCGACGGCGAAACCGTGAAGGTGCTGGGCGCGAACTTGTCCACAGGCAAAGGTGAGCCAGGCGAGATCCTCAGTGCCAGCAAGGACGGCCTGGTGGTCGCCTGCGCTGACGGCGCCCTGAGCCTGACCCGCCTGCAACTGCCCGGTGGCAAGGCCCTGGCCTTCAGCGACCTGTTCAACAGCCGCCGCGAGAAGTTCGCAAGCGGCAAGGTGCTCGGCCAATGAACCCACGCCTGGCCGCCGCCCGCGCCCTGGCCGCCGTCCTCAGCGGCAAGGCCTCGCTGAACAGCTCGCTGCCCGCGCAACTGGACAAGGTCGAGGAGCGCGACCGCGGCCTGACTCAGGACCTGGCCTTCGGCACCGCCCGCTGGCAGCCGCGCCTGGACCTGCTTGCCGCGCAACTGCTGCAGAAGCCGTTCAAAGCCGCCGACGCCGATGTGCAGGCGCTGCTGCTGGTCGGCCTGTACCAGCTGTTCTACACACGCATTCCGGCCCACGCCGCCATCGGCGAAACCGTCGGCTGCGCCGACAAGCTCAAGAAGCCATGGGCCAAGGGCCTGCTCAACGCCGTGCTGCGCCGCGCCCAGCGCGAGGGCGAGGAACTGCTCGCCGGCATGGAGCGCGACCCGGTGGTCCGCACCGCCCACCCGCGCTGGCTGCAGAAGTCGCTCAAGGCGTTCTGGCCGGAGCAATGGGAAGCCATCTGCGCCGCCAACAACGCCCACCCGCCGATGATCCTGCGGGTCAACCGCCGTCATCACAGCCGTGATGCGTATCTGGCGCTGCTGGCCGAGGCTGGTATCGGCGCCAGCGCCTGCACGTTCAGCCGTGACGGCATCGTGCTGGCCGAGGCCTGCGACGTGCGCAGCCTGCCGGGCTTCGCCGACGGCTGGATCAGCGTGCAGGACGAAGCTGCACAGCTGTCGGCCGACCTACTGGAACTGGCCCCCGGCCAACGCGTGCTCGATGCCTGCTGCGCCCCCGGCGGCAAGACCTGCCATCTGCTCGAAGCCGAGCCGGGCCTGGCGCAGATGGTCGCCATCGACCTGGAGGCCAAGCGCCTGGCGCGGGTGCGCGAGAACCTCGACCGGCTGAAGCTCGATGCCGAGCTGATCGCCTGTGATGCTCGCGATACCGCCAGTTGGTGGGACGGCAAGCCGTTCCAGCGCATCCTGCTCGACGCCCCATGCTCGGCGACCGGCGTGATCCGCCGCCACCCGGACATCAAGCTGACCCGTCAGGCCGAGGACATCCCGGCCCTGGCCGCACTCCAGGGTGAGCTGCTCGATGCGCTGTGGCCGACACTCGAAGTCGGCGGCATGCTGCTCTATGCCACCTGCTCGAGCCTGCCGACCGAGAACACCGACGTGATCGACGCCTTCCTCGCCCGCACCCCCGGTGCCCGTGAGCTCGACCTGGCAACCGAGGCCGGTCTGCGCCAGCCCCACGGCCGCCAGCTACTGGCCCAGGAAGGCGGCCATGACGGCTTCTACTATGCCAAGCTGATCAAGATCGCCGCCTCGCGCGGATAAGAACGAAAGGTAGGGAGTAGCGGATGAAGATCATCATCCTCGGCGCAGGCCAGGTAGGCGGTACGCTGGCCGAACACCTGGCGAGCGAAGCCAACGACATCACGGTGGTCGACACCGATGGCGAGCGCTTGCGTGACCTGGGCGACCGCCTCGACATCCGCACCGTGCAGGGCCGCGCCTCGCTGCCCACGGTACTGCGCCAGGCCGGCGCCGATGATGCCGACATGCTGGTGGCAGTGACCAACAGCGACGAGACCAACATGGTCGCCTGCCAGGTGGCCTATTCGCTGTTCCACACCCCGACCAAGATCGCCCGGGTGCGCGAGTCGTCCTACCTCAGCCGCGAGGAGCTGTTCGACAACGACCACATTCCGGTGGACGTGCTGATCAGCCCCGAGCAGGTGGTGACCAACTACATCAAGCGCCTGATCGAACACCCCGGCGCCCTGCAGGTGATCGACTTCGCCGAGGGCAAAGCCCAATTGGTGGCGGTCAAGGCCTACTACGGCGGCCCGCTGGTGGGTCAGCAACTGCGCCAGATCCGCGCGCACATGCCCAATGTCGATACCCGCGTGGCCGCGATCTTCCGCCGCGACCGGCCGATCAAGCCCCATGGCGACACAGTGATCGAGGCTGACGACGAAGTGTTCTTCATCGCCGCGAAGAAGGATATCCGTGCGGTGATGGGCGAGCTGCGGCGTATCGACGAGACCAACAAGCGGGTGGTCATCGCCGGCGGCGGGCAGATCGGCGAGCGTCTGGCCGAAGCCATCGAAAGCCGCTACCAGGTGAAGATCATCGAGATGAGCCCGGCACGCTGCCGGCATCTTTCGGACAACCTCGAAAGCACCGTGGTGCTGCAGGGCAGCGCATCGGACAAAGACCTGATGCTCGAAGAAAACATCGCCGAAGCCGATATCTTCCTGGCCCTGACCAACGACGACGAGGCCAACATCATGTCGTCGCTGCTGGCCAAGCGCCTGGGCGCACGCAAGGTGATGACGCTGATCAACAACCCGGCCTACGTCGACCTGGTGCAGGGCGGCGATATCGACATCGCCATCAGCCCGCAGCTGGCGACCATCGGCACGCTGCTGGCCCATGTGCGCCGTGGCGATATCGTCAGCGTGCACTCGCTGCGGCGCGGTGCAGCGGAAGCCATCGAGGCAGTCGCCCATGGCGATTCGAAATCGAGCAAGGTGATCGGCAAGGCCATCGAAGACATCGCCTTGCCACCTGGCACCACCATCGGCGCGATCATCCGCGACGAGGGGGTGCTGATTGCCCACGACGACACGGTGATCGAGGCGGGTGACCATGTGATCCTGTTCGTTGTGGATAAAAAGCACATTCGCGATGTGGAGAAGCTGTTCCACGTCGGCTTGAGTTTCTTCTAGGAGAAGACGGCATGCGCGATTCGCTGGAAAAGATGCTGGCCAAGGGTGTGGATAACCCGCTGCTGAGGTTCGGCCTGGGCAAGGCCTGGCTGGATGAAGGCAAGGGCGCCGAAGCCGCGGTGCACCTGGCCAGTTGTGTGCAGCAGGATCCGAAATACTCGGCAGCGTGGAAGCTGCTGGGCAAGGCGTATCAGCTTGAAGGCGACATCGCTGCGGCGCGTAAGGCCTGGGAAGAGGGGATCGTCGCGGCGCAGACGCATGGCGACAAGCAGGCCGAGAAAGAGATGACCGTGTTCCTGAAGAAACTCAACAAGGCCTGACAGACGCCGCGGTCCTTGTAGGAGCGGCGGTTCGCCGCTGCGACTTGTCCCGCGATCGGGCGCGAAGCGGCCGTAAAACCAGACGCCGAGATCTATCAGGAAAATCTCGGTTGCCGAGGTTGCGGCCGCTTCGCGCCCGATCGCGGGACAAGCCCGCTCCTACAGAGTGTGGATAACTCAGTACCAGCGCGGCTCGCCGGCCGGGCGCTTCTTGAAGCGCTTCATGCTCCACATGTACTGGCTCGGGTACTCGCGCACATAGCGCTCGACCACACGGCTCATGGCCGCCGCAGCCACAGCCACATCCGCGCTGTACATCTCTTCGGGCGCCGCCTCAAGGAACACCTTGAAGCCGGAGCCATCCGGCAGACGCAGGGCATGCAGGAACACACCCACCGCCTTGCCGCCAGCGAGCATGTTGGGCACGAACTTGCTGGTCAGCGCCTGGGTGCCGAGGAAGGGCACGAACACTCCCGCCGACTCGGCCGGCTCAGGGTCGGCAGGAATGCCCACCTGCCCGCCGCGACGCACTTCCTTGATCACGCTGAGAATGCCTTCCTTGGTCGAAGGCGCCACGCGGTTGCCCATCTGCACGCGCTGCTCGCGCAGCAGGTCATCCACGGCCTTCAGCTTGGGCGGACGGTAGAAGATGATCGGCTTGCACTGGTTGCAATAGAAGTGGTTGAGCACCTCCCAGTTGCCCAGGTGGCTGGTGATGCCGACCACCCCTTTGCCAGTGGCCAGGGCTTGCTCGAGCACTTCCAGGCCGTGCACTTCCTTGACCAGCTCCAGCGACTGCTGAGGCGGGCGGATCCAGGCCCAGGCGCTTTCGACGAAAGACTTGCCGATATCCTTCAACGCACGCCCCACCAACTGCTCACGCTCGGCAGGGTTCATCTCGGGGAAGCACTTGGCGAGGTTGATCCGCACCACGTTGCGCGACCCGTTGGGGATTTTCCACATCAGCCAGCCGATACCGGCACCGACGCGCTGCACCGCGCCCCAGGGCAGTTTGGCGAACAGGCGCAGCACCCCGACCATCAGGGCGCCCTTGAACTTTTCCACAGGCCAATTCCTTATTTCTGCAAGGCGCGCATTGTAACGCCTCAACGCACCAGCGCGGCGTAGCGATCGCAATCGGTGGTGTGGTCCATGACCATGCCGGTCGCCTGCATGAAGGCGTAGCAAATGGTCGGACCGACAAAGGTGAAGCCCTTTTTCTGCAGGGCCTTGCTCATCGCCTTGGCTTCGTCGGTGATCGCCGGGATATCGGCGCGCCCCTGGTAATGGTTGATCTTCGGCTCGCCGCCGACGAACGACCACAGCCACTCGCCGGGGTTTTCCAGCGCCAGCCAGGCGCGCGCGTTGCGGCGCACGGCATTGAGCTTGAGGCGGTTGCGGATGATGCCGGGATCGAGCATCAGCTCTTCTATGCGCTCGTCGCTCATCTCGGCCAGTTGCACCGGGTCGAAGCCTTGCAGCACCTGGCGATAGCGCTCGCGTTTCTTCAGCACGGTGATCCACGAAAGGCCCGCCTGGAACCCTTCGAGCAAAAGCATCTCGAAGAGCAACGCCGGGTCGCGCTGTGGGGTTCCCCATTCCTGGTCATGGTAGGCCTGATACAAGGGATCGTCGGTACACCAAAAGCAGCGTGGCATAAGGCTCCAATTACGTAGAGGGCGAGGCGAATCGGGTTATACTCCCGCTCTTTACATCCGCATCCCCAGATACAGGTGAATTTCGTGAGCCAGCCTACGCCAGCCGTGCGTACCTTCCAAGACCTGATCCTCGCCCTGCAGAACTACTGGGCCGAGCAAGGTTGTGTGGTACTTCAGCCCTACGATATGGAAGTAGGCGCCGGCACTTTCCACACCGCCACCTTCCTGCGCGCCGTCGGCCCGGAGACCTGGAACGCTGCCTACGTGCAGCCTAGCCGTCGCCCTGCCGACGGACGGTATGGCGAAAACCCCAACCGCCTGCAGCACTACTACCAGTTCCAGGTGGTGCTCAAGCCGAACCCGGCCAACTTCCAGGAGCTGTACCTGGGCTCGCTGAAAGCAATCGGCCTGGACCCGCTGGTCCACGACATCCGCTTCGTCGAAGACAACTGGGAATCGCCGACCCTGGGTGCCTGGGGCCTGGGTTGGGAAATCTGGCTGAACGGGATGGAAGTGACCCAGTTCACCTACTTCCAGCAGGTTGGCGGTATCGAGTGCTACCCGGTCACCGGCGAGATCACCTATGGCCTGGAGCGTCTGGCCATGTATATCCAGGGTGTCGATTCGGTGTATGACCTGGTCTGGGCCGACGGCCCGTTCGGCAAGGTCACCTATGGCGATGTGTTCCACCAGAACGAAGTGGAGCAGTCGACCTACAACTTCGAGCACGCCAACGTCGAGAAACTGTTCGAGCTGTTCGACTTCTACGAAAGCGAAGCCAACCGCCTGATCAAGCTGGACCTGCCGCTGCCGACCTACGAAATGGTCCTGAAGGCTTCGCACACCTTCAACCTGCTCGACGCCCGCCGCGCCATCTCGGTGACCGAGCGCCAGCGCTACATCCTGCGCGTGCGCACCCTGGCCCGCGACGTGGCGCAAAGCTATCTGCAAGCCCGCGCACGCCTGGGCTTCCCGATGGCCACCCCCGAACTGCGTGATGAAGTACTGGCCAAGCTGGAGGCTGCACAATGAGTGCGCAAGATTTCCTGGTTGAACTGGGCACCGAAGAGCTGCCCCCCAAAGCCCTGGCCTCGCTGGGCGATGCATTCCTGGCCGGCATCGAGAAAGGCCTGCAGGCCGCTGGCCTGAACTACACCGGCAAGTCGGTCTATGCCGCGCCGCGTCGCCTGGCCGTGCTGATCCGCCAACTGGACGTGCAACAGCCTGATCGCAGCATCAACATCGACGGCCCGCCCCGCCAGGCTGCCTTCGACGCCGATGGCAACCCGACCCAGGCTGCACTGGGCTTCGCCAAGAAGTGTGGCGTGGAGCTGTCGGACATCGACCAGAGCGGCGCCAAGCTGCGCTTCTCACAGCACATTCCGGGCAAGGCCACCATCAGCCTGCTGCCAACCATCGTCGAGGACTCGCTCAACGACCTGCCGATCCCCAAGCGCATGCGCTGGGCCGCGAGCCGTGAAGAGTTCGTGCGCCCCACCCAGTGGCTGGTGATGTTGCTGGGCGACCAGGTCGTCGACTGCACCATCCTCTCGCAGAAAGCCGGCCGCGAATCGCGCGGCCACCGCTTCCACCACCCGGAAAACGTGCTGATCACCACCCCGGCCAACTATGTCGAAGACCTGCGCAAGGCCCATGTACTGGCCGACTTCGCCGAGCGCCGCGAGCTGATCGCCAAGCGCACCGCAGAGCTGGCCCTGCAGCAGGAAGGCAGCGCCATCGTGCCGCCGGCGCTGCTGGATGAAGTGACCGCGCTGGTCGAATGGCCGGTGCCGCTGGTGTGCTCGTTCGAGGAGCGCTTCCTGGAAGTGCCGCAGGAAGCCCTGATCACCACCATGCAGGACAACCAGAAGTACTTCTGCCTGCTCGACAGCGAAGGCAAGTTGCTGCCGCGCTTCATCACCGTGGCCAACGTCGAGAGCCTCGATCCGAAGCAGATCGTCGAGGGTAACGAGAAGGTCGTGCGTCCGCGCCTGACCGACGCCGAGTTCTTCTTCAAGCAAGACAAGAAGCAGCCTCTGGAAACCTTCAACGAACGCCTGAAGAACGTGGTGTTCCAGGCCCAGCTGGGTACGGTGTTCGACAAGGCCGAGCGTGTCTCCAGGCTGGCCGCCTACATTGCCCCGTTCATCGGCGGCAGTGCAGCCAACGCCGGCCGCGCCGGCCTGCTGTCCAAATGCGACCTGGCCACCGAAATGGTCGGCGAATTCCCTGAAATGCAGGGCATCGCTGGCTACTACTACGCCGTCAACGATGGCGAGCCACAAGACGTCGCCCTGGCACTGAACGAGCAGTACATGCCGCGCGGTGCTGGCGCTGAGTTGCCGGAAACCCTCACCGGCGCCGCCGTGGCCATCGCCGACAAGCTCGACACCCTGGTCGGCATCTTCGGCATCGGCATGCTGCCGACCGGTAGCAAGGACCCGTACGCACTGCGCCGCGCCGCCCTCGGCGTGCTGCGCATCCTGATCGAGAAGCAGCTGGACCTGGACCTGACCTCTGCGGTCGAGTTCGCGGTCAAGCAGTACGGCGCCAAGGTCAAGGCTGCAGGCCTGGCTGACCAGGTGCTGGAGTTCATCTTCGATCGCCTGCGTGCACGCTATGAAGACGAAGGCGTCGATGTGGCCACCTACCTGTCGGTACGTGCCCTGAAGCCGGCTTCGGCCCTGGACTTCGATCAGCGCGTGCAGGCCGTGCAGGCCTTCCGCAAGCTGCCGGAAGCCGAGGCCCTGGCGGCGGTGAACAAGCGTGTTTCGAACCTGCTGAGCAAGGCCGAAGGCGCCATCGCCGACCAGGTCGAGCCGAAGTACTTCGACAATGCCAACGAGTTCTCCCTGTACTCGGCGATCCAGCAGGCCGACCAGGCCGTGCAGCCAATGGCTGCCGCACGCCAATACAGCGAATCGCTGGCACGCCTGGCAGCCCTGCGCGATCCGGTCGACGCCTTCTTCGAGGCAGTCATGGTGAACGCCGAAGACGCCAAGGTACGCGCCAACCGTTATGCCCTGCTCAGCCGCCTGCGCGGTCTGTTCCTGGGCGTGGCCGACATCTCGCTGCTGGGGTAAGCCTTGAAACTGCTGATTCTCGATCGAGACGGAGTGATCAATCACGACTCCGACGCCTACATCAAGTCGCTGGAAGAGTGGATCCCCATTCCCGGCTCGATCGAGGCCATTGCGCAGTTGAGCAAGGCGGGCTGGACGGTGGCCGTGGCCACCAACCAGTCCGGCATTGCCCGCGGCTACTACCCCCTGTCCACGCTCGAAGCCATGCACGCGCGTCTGCGCGAGCTGGTCGCCGAGCAGGGTGGCGAGGTCGGGCATATCGTCTATTGCCCGCATGGCCCGGACGAAGGCTGCGAGTGCCGCAAGCCCAAGCCCGGTATGCTGCAGGCAATCGCCGAGTATTACCAAGTCGACCTGCGCGGTGTATGGTTCGTCGGCGACAGCACAGGTGACCTGGAGGCCGCCCTGGCCGTCGGAGCACAACCCGTGCTGGTGAAAACCGGTAAGGGGGAGAAGACCCTTAAAACGGGCATCCCTGAAAAAACCTTGATTTTCGACGATCTGGCAGCCATCGCCAGAGAACTTATTTAAAGAGTGCGCCTGTTTGGCGCACTTCCTCAGGCGGGCGCGCCCCGCAACGGTACATGCCACTATGTCGATCCTGCAGGCGATCAGAATCTTTCTTTTTTACCTGCTGTTGGGCACCAGTTCGCTGCTGTGGTGCTCACTGAGCTTCTTTGTCGCGCCTTTCCTGCCATTTCCCAAGCGCTACAAATTCATCAACGTGTACTGGTGCCGCTGCGCGGTGTTCCTGAGCCGCACCATCCTGGGCATTGACTACAAGATCACCGGCGCCGAGAACGTGCCCAAAGAGCCCTGCGTGATCCTGTCCAACCACCAGAGCACCTGGGAGACTTTCTTCCTCTCGGCGTACTTCTCGCCACTGAGCCAGGTGCTCAAGCGTGAGCTGTTGTACGTGCCGTTCTTCGGCTGGGCAATGGCGATGCTGCGGCCGATTGCCATCGACCGCAACAACCCCAAGGAAGCCCTGCGCCACGTGGCGAGCAAGGGCGACGAACTGCTCAAGCAGGGCGTCTGGGTGCTGATTTTCCCCGAGGGTACCCGCGTGCCCTATGGTCAGGTCGGCAAGTTCTCCCGCGGCGGTACCGCCCTGGCGGTGAACGCCGGCCTGCCGGTGCTGCCGATCGCGCACAACGCTGGCAAGTTCTGGCCTAAGGCTGGCTGGGGCAAGCGTTCGGGCACCATCGAGGTGGTGATTGGCGAGCCGATGTATGCCAACGGCACCGGGCCACGTGCCATCGCCGAACTCAACGATCGCGCTCAGGCGTGGAACGAAGCGACGCAGCGGGCCATGGGATCTTTGCCACCAGCAGAAGAAAACGTCACCGAGCCAATCGCCTGACGATCTGTGGATAAGGTGTTAGCAATTTTTGGATTAATGCTTTCGGATCGTAGATAAGCTATTGAATTAGCTATTTATTTCTCTGTATGACGTTTTTTCGAAAATCGTGCATAAGTTTTTTCGAGGCATAAAAAAACCGGCTTTTACGCCGGTTTTTTTATGCCTGGGCAACGGAGGTGTCTGCGTCGCGGGTCAACCCGCTGCTACACCTTGTCGATGTCCACATCCTTGGTCTCTTTAAGGCAGAAGATCCCCACCACCAGGCTGATGCCGGTGATCAATACCGGGTACCACAGCCCATAGAAGATATCTCCGGTGTACACCACCAGCGCGAACGACACCGTCGGCAGGAAGCCACCGAACCAGCCGTTACCGATGTGATAGGGCAGCGACATCGAGGTGTAGCGGATGCGTGTGGGGAACAGCTCGACCATTACCGCTGCCAGTGGTCCGTAGGTCATGGTCGCGATCAGGATCATCGCCACGATCAGCACCACCACCATCACCTGGTTCACATGGGCAGGGTCGGCCTTGGCTGGATAGCCCGCCTGCTCGATAGCCGTGCGCATCGCGACTTCATCGAAGCCGTTGATGGTCTTGTCGCCGATGCTCACAGAAACGTCGCTGCCCGTTGCAGCAACCGAGCTGTAGGGCAGGCCCTGCTTGACCAGGAACGTCTTGACCTTGTCGCAGGGGCTGTCGAAGCGTGCCTTGCCCACCGGATCGAACTGGAAGGTGCAGCCTTGCGGGTCGGCACTGACCACGATCGGCGACTGCCGGCTGGCGGCGTCGATCTGCGGATTGGCGTAGTGGCTGAGCGCCTTGAACATCGGGAAGTAGCACACGGTCGCCAGCAGCAGGCCGATCATCAGGATAGGTTTGCGTCCCACACGATCCGACAGCCAACCAAAGAACACGAAGAACGGCGCACCGATCACCACGCTGATGATCAGCAGGGTATTGGCCTGGGCCGGGTCCATCTTGAGCATCTGGGTCATGAAGAACAGCACGTAGAACTGGGCGGTGTAGAAGGTCACGGCCTGGCCGGCGTTGATGCTGAACAGGGCGGTGAGCACCACCTTGAGGTTGGGCCAGGAGGTGAACGACTCGCGGATCGGCGACTTGCTGATCTTGCCCTGGGCCTTCATTTTCACGAAGGCTGGCGACTCGTGCATGCTCATGCGAATCCAGGTGGAGATACCCAGCAGCACGATCGACAGCAGGAACGGCAGGCGCCAGCC
The DNA here is from genome assembly GCF_001636055.1 of Pseudomonas putida. Taxonomy (NCBI): domain Bacteria; kingdom Pseudomonadati; phylum Pseudomonadota; class Gammaproteobacteria; order Pseudomonadales; family Pseudomonadaceae; genus Pseudomonas; species Pseudomonas putida. The sequence continues at coordinate 505,863 of NZ_CP011789.1, read as the reverse complement.
CCAGGTCTCGAACTGGTCGCCACTGATGTAACGGCTGCCCAGCACAACAATCAGTGACAGCAGCAAGCCGAGGGTGGCAGTGGACTGAATGAAGCCGGTGTGGAACCCGCGCTTGCCAGGCGGGGCATGCTCGGCCACGTAAGTGGCCGCACCACCGTATTCGCCGCCCAGGGCCAGGCCCTGGAGCATGCGCAGGATCACCAGGATGATCGGTGCGGCGATGCCGATGCTGGCGTAGGTAGGCAACAGGCCGACCGCGAAGGTCGACAGGCCCATCAGCACGATGGTCACCAGGAAGGTGTACTTGCGCCCGATCATGTCGCCCAGGCGCCCGAATACCAAGGCACCGAAAGGCCGCACGAGGAAGCCTGCGGCAAAGGCCATCAAGGCAAAGATGAAAGCGGTGGTGTCGTTGACCCCGGCAAAGAACTGCTTGCTGATCACCGCCGCCAGCGCGCCATAGAGAAAGAAGTCATACCACTCGAACACCGTCCCGAGGGATGACGCGAAAATGATCTTGCGTTCCTCACGCCGGCTGCCGCTGGTGGCTGCCGCGCCCTGCTCTTGAATGTAATCCGACATCGTTGCTGTCCTCGGCCCGCAGGCCACAGTGATTATTTTTCTTGTTCCACTGTCGGCAGCCATCGACCGCAAGCTGCCGGTGTTGCACGCACCCGGTCAGGGCGTCGGTATCGCGCTGGTGTCGCTGAGGTTGCTGTGGCTTGGGGCCCCCTTGAGAATCAGTTGTGCCGCCTTCTCGGCGATCATCAATGTGGGTGAACAGGTATTGCCGGAGACGATCTGCGGCATGATCGAGGCATCGGCGATGCGCAGGCCAGGTATGCCATGGACGCGCAGCTGTTTATCCACAACGTCCAGCGGCCCATTGCCCATGCGGCAAGTGCCGACCGGGTGGAAGATGGTGGTGCCGATCTTGCCGGCGGCCTCGTGCAGTTGTTGCTCGGTCTGCAGCGAAGGACCCGGCAGGTATTCCTTGGGTTCGAACGCGGCCAGGGCAGGGGCCTGGACGATGCGTCGGGTGATGCGAATCGCATCGGCGGCGACCTGCAGGTCCTGTGGGTCGCTGAGGTAGTTGGGGTCGATCAGCGGCGCTGCATTCATGTCTGCCGAGCGGATGTCGATACGCCCGCGGCTGGCTGGGCGCAGGTTGCACACCGAAGCCGTGAAGGCAGGGAAGCGGTGTAACGGCTCGCCGAAACGCTCGAGCGACAACGGCTGCACGTGATACTGCAGGTTGGCGGTGGCCTGCTCCGGGCTCGAGCGCACGAATGCGCCCAACTGGCTCGGCGCCATGGCCAGCGGCCCGCTGCGGTCGTAGAGATAGCGCAGGCCCATGCCCAGCTTGCCCCACAGACTGTTGGCCATCTGGTTGAGCGTGCGGGTGTTCTGGATCTGGTAAATCAGGCGCAATTGCAGGTGGTCCTGCAAGTTTCCGCCCACGCCTGGCAATTCGTGACGCACCGTTATCCCCAGGTCTTCGAGCAGCTTGCGCGGGCCGATGCCCGAACGCTGCAGGATGCCAGGCGAACCGACGGAGCCTGCGCACAGGACGATCTCGCGCCGGGCACGAAACTCATGCCAGGCCCCTTGCCAGCGTGCCTTCACAGCAGTGGCGCGGGCGTGGTCGAGCACGACCTGGTCAACCTGAACATCGGTGAGCACAGTGAGGTTCGGGCGAGACTGGACGGGCCGCAAGAAAGCCTTCGAGGCATTCCAGCGCACACCACTGCGCTGGTTGACCTGAAAGTATCCACAGCCTTGGTTGTCGCCGGTATTGAAGTCACCGACCTTGCCGATACCGCTCTGTTCGGCGGCATCGCGGAAGGCGTCGAGGATCGGCCAGCTGTAGCGCTGCTGCTCGACCCGCCATTCGCCGTCGGCACCATGGCTCTCGCTGGCGCCAGCGAAGTGGCTTTCACTGGCCTTGAACAACGGCAGTACATCGTTCCAGCTCCAGCCGTCGTTGCCTTGCTCGGCCCAGCGGTCATAGTCCGCAGCCTGGCCACGCATGTAGATCATGCCGTTGATGGAGGAACAACCGCCCAGCACCTTCCCTCGCGGATAGCCGAGGCTGCGACCGTCCAGCCCAGGCTGGGCTTCGGTCTTGAAGCACCAGTCGGTGCGGGGATTGCCGATGCAGTAGAGGTAACCGACGGGGACGTGAATCCAGGGGTAGTTGTCGCGCCCGCCTGCCTCGAGCAGCAGGACGCGGCAGGCAGGGTCTGCAGACAATCGATTGGCCAGCAGGCATCCGGCGGGACCGGCCCCTACGACCACGTAATCGAAGACAGAATCGGCAGATGGCATGTGAAACCTCGCGCCTGATTATTATTCTTGTCCCTACCCATCTTATTGATTAATTTCGCGGTGGAAACACGAGATTTTGCGCAGCCGTTGTGCGTTTTTTCACAACGGTAGGTCTTTATCCGCCGCCTGTAGGAGCGGGCTTGCCCGCGAACAGACCGCCAGAACAACCGAAAGGATCAGCATGTTCGACTGGAACGATCTGCGGTTTTTCCTCGAGTTGCAGCGCAGCGGCCGCCTGCTCACAGCGGCCAAGCGCCTCAACACGACCCACAGCACCGTTGCCCGCCATATCGAGAACATCGAGAAAAGCCTGGGTACCGCGCTGTTCGTCCAGCATGCCCAAGGGTACGAGCTCACCCCCTCGGGCCAGGCACTGCTCAAGCACGCCGAGGCCATGGAAAACGTCGCCCTGCTGGCGCAGGAGGAAATCACCCAGGCCATCACGCCGCTGGGCAAGATACGCCTGGGCGTTACCGAAGGCATCGGCATCATGTTCTTCACCCCGCGCCTGGGGGCCCTGTTCGAGCGCTATCCGGGGCTTGAAGTCGAACTGGTGGCGGTGCCGCGCTTCGTCAGCATTCTCAACCGCGAAGCCGAAATCAGCATTCACCTGGAACGCCCCAATGCCGACCTGCTGATCACCCGCAAGCTCACCGACTACCGCCTGGCCCTCTACGCCAGCCAGTACTATCTCGACCGTGCACCGCCGCTGCGCAACCGCGATGACCTGGCCCGGCACAATTGGATCGGTTACGTGGACGACCTGATCTTCAGCCAGGAACTGTTGTTCCTCAACAGCTTCTGCCGCGCGCCAAACGTGATATTCCGCAGCACCAGCGTGATCGCCCAGCAGCAGGCCGCGCGCGCCGGCCTGGGCATCGCCGTGCTGCCCAACTACATGGGTCGCCACGACCCAGGCCTGGTGCGCGTGCTGCCTAGCGAGACCATCCAGCGCAGCTATTGGATCTGCACACGTCGCGAGCTGCACAAGTCGGTACGCCTGCGGGTGGTCTGGGATTACCTGCTCAAGCTCTGTGCCGAACAGCAGCACGAGTTGCTAGCCGAGTAGCGCCTTGACCGCCAGCGAGAGCGCAGCCCCGATCCCCACCACCACGAACAGTTGCTGCAGACGCGGCCCTGCCAACTTGCCGGCCAGCGGGCGAGTTGCCAGCAACCCGAGCACCGCGCCGAAGGCGAACGGCGCACCAACCTGCCAGTGCATCACCCCTCCCAGGCTCGCACTCACCACACTGCCGGTGGACACCAACGCGATCACCGCCAGCGATGTGGCAACGATGCTTTTCATGTCCAGATTGGTATAGCGGTTCAAGGCCGGGATGATGACGAATCCGCCACCGACGCCCAGTAGGCCGGACAGCAGCCCGGACAACATGCCGGTGAACGCCAGGGCGCGGGCACAGGGGAGGGTCCAGCGCAGGCGCCCCTGCAAGGGGTTGAGCACGCAAGGCATGATTTGTCGCTCACCGCATGGCGATTCGCCGCGCAGCTCACGCGCCGCCTTGCGCCAGATGCGCAGGCAGGCATACATCAGCACGCAGGCGAAGACCAACGCCAGCGGTGTATTCGGTAAACGGTGCGCCAGCATCAGGCCGAAAGGCGCACAGACGATACCGATTGCCGCAATGAACAACGCTGCGCGATAACGCACCAGCCCTTGCCGCAGGCCCAACCCGGCGCCCACGGCAGCCGCCAGGCCGACCGCCAGCAAACCGATCGGCGCCGCCTCGACCATCGACAGCCCCAGGCCGAAGACCAGAAGCGGCACCGCGAGAATCCCGCCTCCTGCACCTGTCAGTGCCAGCACAGCACCAATGATCGCGCCCAACCCGGCGCCGAGAAACTGATGCTCGATCACTTCGACGTCTCAGCGGCTAACGGCTGAGGCCGGGCCAACCATTCCCGGCCCTTGAGCATCGCCTGCCAGTAAAGCGGCGGCAGCACCCGTGCCTTGAGCAGCCAGGCCAAGCGTGTAGGCTTGCGTCCATCGAGCAACCAACGTGGAAAACTCGGTGCCAGCTTGCCGCCATAGGTGAACTCGGCCAGCACGATCTTGCCGCGTTCCACGGTCAACGGGCAGGAGCCATAGCCGTCGTAGGCGACCGGTGTCGGCAAGCGCCCAAGCGCCACCAGTACATTATTGGCCACCACCGGTGCCTGCTTGCGTGCTGCCGCTGCGGTCTTGGCATTGCTGGTGTTGATCACGTCACCCAGGGCATGAATGTTGGCGAACTGGCGGTGGCGCAAGCTGTGCGGATCGACATCCACCCATCCGGAAGCATCAGCCAATGGGCTTTGCCGGATGAAATCCGGGGCGACCTGGGGCGGCACCACGTGCAGCATGTCGAACGCTTCGGTACACGTTTCGCTGCTGCCGTCGGCGAGGGTTCGCACGAAGGTCGCCTGTTGATTCGGGCCATCGACCGCCACCAGGCGCTGGCCGTAGTTGAGGTCGACACCGTACTTGTCGATGTAGCTCATCAGTGCCGGCACGTAGTCGGCAACACCGAACAGCACGGCTCCGGCGTTGAAGAACGCGGGCTTGATGGCGCCCAGCCGGCCCGCGCGCAGCCAGTGATCACAGGACAGGTACAAGGCCTTCTGTGGGGCACCGGCACACTTGATCGGCATCGGCGGTTGGCTGAACAGTGCGCGGCCCTGCTTGAGCGTCTGCACCAGCTCCCAGGTGTAGGGGGCCAGGTCATAGCGGTAGTTGGAGGTCACACCGTTGCGCCCAAGGGTCTCCTCCAGGCCGTCGATGGCCGCCCAGTCGAGTTTGAGGCCAGGGCAGACCACCAATTGTTCGTAACTGACGGCTCGCCCATCCTCCAGCATGACCGTTTGCGCCTGTGGATCGAAGCCCACCACTCGTGCCTTTACCCACTGCACACCCCGTGGCAGGGTTGACGCCGTGGTTCGAGCGGTGGACGACGCGGTGAACACACCGGCCCCCACCATGGTCCAGCCAGGCTGGTAGTAATGAACCTCTGAAGGATCGATCAGGGCGATGTCCAGCGACGGATCGCGTTTGATCAGGCTCGACGCCGTTGCGATACCGGCGGCTCCGGCGCCCACGATCAACACCTTGTGGTGTTCGGTACCGGGCGCAACGGCAGGGGACAGCAAGGCAGACATGGTATTTCCTTTGAATATTGGTCAGAGAGCCGAATGGCTCAGAACAGGTTCAGCGGGATCTTCAGGTAGCGCACGCCGTTGTCTTCCGGCTCAGGCAACTGGCCGCTGCGCATGTTGACCTGCACCGACGGCAGGATCAGCACCGGCATGTCGAGGGTCTTGTCTCGGGCTTCGCGCATCTCGACAAAGCTGTCTTCACTGATGCCCTGGTGAATGTGGATGTTGCTGGCGCGCTGCTCGGCAACCGTGGTCACGTAACGCAGTTCGCGGCCACCGGGGAGGTAGTCATGGCACATGAACAAATGGGTCTGGTCAGGGAAGGCCAGCAAGCGACGGATCGAGCGATACAGTGTGCGAGCGCTGGCGCCGGGGAAATCGCAACGGGCAGTGCCGTAGTCAGGCATGAACAGTGTGTCGCCGACAAACACGGCAGTCTCGCCCGCATCCTCGATCATGTAGCTCATGCACGCGGGGGTGTGCCCGGGCGTGTGCAGGGCTCGGGCATGCAGGTTGCCGATGCGAAACCCTTCCTCATCCTCGAACAACACGTCGAACTGGCTACCGTCACGGGCAAAACCAGGCTCGGCGTTGAACAGCGAACCGAAGGTTTTCTGTACCTGGGTGATGTGGGCGCCAATGGCAATCTGGCCGCCCAGCCGTTGCTTGAGGTAGGCCGCTGCCGAAAGGTGGTCCGCATGCACGTGGGTTTCAAGAATCCACTGCACCTTGGCGCCCAACGCCTCGACCTGTGAGATCAACCTGTCGGCAGATGCGTGGCTGGTACGGCCTGACTTCGGATCGTAATCCAGCACGCTGTCTATCAATGCGCAGTGCCGTGTTTCACGGTCCATGAGCAGGTAGCTGATGGTCGAAGTCGCCGGGTCGAACAGGGCTTCCACATGAAGGTTGTTGCCAATGATCATCACAGTCTCCATAACGCTGCCGCAGCTTGAACAGAGGCATCGGCAGGAACAGACGCTTTATCAAGATGCATGCCAGGCCATTTCTGGCGGATAAGTCCCGCATTTGCGGGCGTTGTACCAACACAATAGTTAAAGACTGCCAGGAAGATTGGCAGTCATCTGACAGCTGCTGGCAGTGATTGGCAGTCCTTGTTAACCTCGCCGGGTAGTTTTTGCCGGTGCCCCCATGTCCGAGCTTCCCGCTGCAACCCATCCTGCCATCCTCGCGCTGGTGTCCTACCTCGAACACGATGTGCTGCCCGCCATCGTGCTCGATACCGACTACAACATTCTTGCCGCCAACGCGGCGTATCGACGCCAGTTCGCCACACAGGATCGCGCCCCCCTGGGGGAGAAGTGCCACAGGGTTTCGCACCATTACGCCGTGCCCTGCGATCAGGCGGGGGAGCATTGTCCGCTGCGCAAGGCATGGGACAGCAAGGTTCCGGAGCGCGTGCTGCACATTCATCACACCCCGCGCGGGCCGGAGCATGTGGACGTCGAACTGCGCCCGATCCTCGACGAGCAGGGCAGGGTGGTGGCATTCGTCGAACGGCTGACCAGCATCACCCTGGCCTCCGCACAACCTCAGCAGCAGGGGCTGGTCGGGCAGTCTCCGGCTTTCAAGTCAGCACTCGCCAGCCTTCGACGGGCTGCTCCGGCTCAAATTCCGGTGCTGCTCCAAGGTGAGTCAGGAACGGGCAAGGAGCTGTTCGCCCGCGCTCTGCACCTGGGTAGCCCACGCGCCAACGGCCCGCTGGTGGTCGTCGATTGCACCGGTCTCACCGAGTCGCTGTTCGAGAGTGAGCTGTTTGGTTACGAGAAGGGCGCGTTCACCGGCGCGACCCAACGCAAGGTCGGTCTGGCCGAGGCGGCGCATGGCGGCACCCTGTTCCTGGACGAGATCGGTGAAGTGCCGCTGGCCATGCAGGTCAAACTGCTGCGCTTGATCGAGACCGGTAGTTTTCGCCCGGTGGGCAGCCTGCGCACCGTACACTCGGATTTCCGCCTGGTGTCGGCGACACACAAGCCGCTCAAGGCAATGGTCGCGCAGGGCGCCTTCCGTGAAGACCTGTATTACCGCATCAGCGGATTTCCGATTCGTCTGCCGGCACTGCGTGAGCGTGTCGAAGACTTGCCGCTGCTGATTGAGAGTCTGTTGCAGCGCATCGCGGGCAACGGCGCACCTCGAATCAGCCATGACGCACTCGAGCGCCTCAACCTGCATCCGTTTCCGGGAAATATTCGTGAGCTGCGTAACATGCTGGAGCGGGCTTGGTTGTTCGCCGATGATGGTTTGATTCGCAGTGAGCATCTGCTCGAAGACACTGGGGCTGATTCACCGGCGAGACAGCAGTCACGCGAGTTGCATGAATTGAGAGCGCTGGCGCAAGCGCTGGACAGCTTTCAGGGGTCGCGACGCGAGCTGGCCAAACAGCTGGGGATGAGTGAACGCACCTTGTACCGAAGGCTCAAGGACCTTGAAGCCTGACGCCATTCGAACAGTGTTTCACGTGGAACATTTGTGTTTCGCGTCTCGGAAAACGAAAAAGCCAAGGCGACAGGCCTTGGCTTTTTCGTAGCTGAAGCGCGTAATCAGAAGTCCAGATTGGACACCGACAACGCGTTGCTTTCGATGAAGTCACGACGAGGTTCCACCGCGTCACCCATCAAGGTATTGAACAGCTGGTCGGCTGCGATCGCATCCTCGATGGTGACCTTGAGCATGCGGCGCACGGTCGGGTCCATGGTGGTTTCCCACAGCTGATCCGGGTTCATCTCACCCAGCCCTTTGTATCGCTGGATGGTGTGGCGCTTGGTGGTTTCGTTCATCAGCCAATCGAGGGCCTCTTTGAACTCGGTGACTGCCTTGCGACGCTCACCACGCTGAACATAGGCACCCTCGCCAAGCAAAGTCGCCAACCTGGCGCCCAGCACGACTACCGAACGATAGTCGTTGCTGCCGAAGAACTCGCGGTTGAAGGTCACGTAGCTGGCCAGGCCGTGGGAAGTAACTTCGACTTCCGGCAGCCAGATGTTGCGTTCCTTGTCTTCGCGCAGGCTGGCCTGGTAGGTCAGACCGGACTTCTGGCTGTTGTTCAGGCGCTCCTGGAATTTGCCCAACCAGGCTTGCATGGTCGCGTAATCGGCCAACTGCGCCTGAGTGACTTCCGGCAGGTAGATGAAGTGCTCGGTCAGCTCTTCCGGGTACAGGCGCGACAGGCGCTTGAGCGTCTTCATCACTCCGCGGAACTCATTGACCAGTGCCTCGAGTTGAACACCCGAAACGGCTGGCGCCGATTCGTCCAGGTGCAGGCTGGCATCTTCCAGGGCCGACTGGGTCATGTATTCTTCCATGGCCTCGTCGTCCTTGATGTACTGCTCCTGCTTGCCTTTCTTCACCTTGTACAGCGGTGGCTGGGCAATGTAGATGTAACCGCGCTCGACCAGCTCCGGCAACTGACGGAAGAAGAAGGTCAAAAGCAGGGTACGGATGTGCGAACCGTCAACGTCAGCATCGGTCATGATGATGATGTTGTGATAGCGCAGCTTGTCGATGTTGTATTCTTCACGGCCGATGCCGCAGCCCAGGGCGGTAATCAGCGTGCCAACTTCCTGAGACGAGATCATCTTGTCGAAGCGGGCCTTCTCGACGTTGAGGATCTTGCCCTTCAACGGCAGGATTGCCTGGGTGCGGCGGTTACGACCTTGCTTGGCCGAACCACCTGCGGAGTCACCCTCCACCAGGTACAGTTCGGACAGGGCAGGGTCCTTTTCCTGGCAGTCGGCAAGCTTGCCCGGCAGACCAGCGATATCCAGCGCACCTTTGCGGCGGGTCATTTCCCGCGCCTTGCGCGCTGCTTCACGGGCACGCGCCGCATCGATCATCTTGCCAACGACCGCCTTGGCTTCGTTGGGGTTTTCCAACAGGAAGTCGGCGAAGTACTTGTTCATCTCCTGCTCCACGGCGGTCTTCACCTCCGAGGAAACCAGCTTGTCCTTGGTCTGCGAGCTGAACTTCGGATCCGGCACCTTCACCGAGATGATCGCGGTCAGGCCTTCACGGGCATCGTCACCTGTGGTCGCGACCTTGTTCTTCTTGGCCAGGCCTTCCTGCTCGATGTAGCTGTTCAGGCTGCGGGTCAGCGAGGAACGGAAGCCCACCAAGTGAGTACCGCCGTCGCGCTGCGGAATGTTGTTGGTGAAGCACAGCAGGTTTTCGTTGAAGCTGTCGTTCCATTGCAGGGCAACTTCGACACCCACGCCATCGTCACGTTGGACGTTGAAATGGAAGACCTGGGAGTTCACCGGGGTCTTGTTGGTGTTCAGGTATTCAACGAAAGCGCGCAGGCCACCTTCGTATTTGAAGAACTCTTCCTTGCCGGAGCGCTCGTCCTTCAGCAGGATACCGACGCCCGAGTTGAGGAACGACAGCTCACGAATTCGCTTGGCCAGGATGTCCCAGCTGAAGTGAATATTCTTGAAGGTCTCCGCCGAAGGCTTGAAGTGGATGTGGGTACCGGTGGTTTCGCTTTCGCCGACCACTGCCATCGGAGCTTGCGGCACACCGTGGACGTAGGTCTGTTCCCAGATCTTTCCGCTACGGCGAACGGTCAGGACCAGCTTCTCGGAGAGGGCGTTCACCACCGAAACACCTACACCGTGCAGACCGCCGGAAACCTTGTAGGAGTTGTCATCGAACTTACCACCGGCGTGCAGTACGGTCATGATGACCTCGGCGGCGGAAACGCCCTCCTCTTTATGCACGTCGACGGGAATGCCACGACCGTTGTCGCGAACACTGATGGACTCGTCCGGATGGATGATGACCGTAATGTCATCGCAATGACCGGCGAGCGCTTCGTCGATCGAGTTGTCGACCACTTCGAAGACCATGTGGTGCAGGCCGCTACCATCATCGGTGTCGCCAATGTACATGCCGGGACGCTTGCGCACGGCATCCAGCCCTTTCAGCACCTTGATGCTGGAGGAGTCGTACGTTTGATTTTCGCTCATGCCTTCACTCCCGATGGTCGTGGGTCTGGGTGATACGGCCTTGTTCCACGTGGAACAAAGCAACTGGCGTATCCGTCTGCCAGCCTTCCCTCAGTAATTCGTGATCTACACAGGTGATAAAAACCTGGCAGTGTAATTCTTCAAGCAAGCGACACAGCGCGCGGCGATGCTGATCGTCCAATTCGGACGGCAAGTCATCCACCAGATAAATACACTGACCGCGACGAACCTGGCTGACGAGGTGCCCTTGGGCAATCCGCAGGGCACAAACGACCAGCTTTTGCTGACCACGAGACAGGATATCGGCCGCGTTATTGGCGCCCAATCTCAGGCGTAGGTCAGCACGCTGCGGACCGGCCTGGGTATGGCCCATCTGCTGATCGCGAAGGAGAGAGGTTGCGAGGACTTCACTGAGGTCCCGATCCTTGTCCCAGCCCCGATAGTAGCTAAGGGTCAATCCGTCCAGCTCGACCAGTTCGCTCAGGGTCCGCTCGAAGACAGGCTTCAAGGCCTTGATATAGTTGCGACGGTATTCATCTATTTCCGCGCTGGCGAGACACAGTTCTCGGTCCCAGGCGGCTTGCGAAGCAGCGTCAAGTGTACCATGTCGCAGCCATGAGTTCCGCTGCCGCAGGGCCTTCTGCAAGCGCTGCCAGGTCGCCATGAATCGAGGTTCCACGTGGAACACTCCCCAATCCAGGAACTGACGGCGCACCTTGGGAGCACCTTCGAGCAGGCGGAAGCTGTCCGGATTGATCAACTGCAGCGGCAGCATTTCAGCCAGTTGTGCTGCACTGCGCGCATTCTGGCCGTCGATGCGAATGGTGAAGTCCCCTTGTCGCTCGCGCGAAACGCCAAGATTGCTCGTCGCACCATCGGTGATTTCAACCTGGCCGAATACAGTACAGGTCGGCTGTTCGTACTGGATGACAGGGTTCAATCGGGTACTACGAAATGAGCGTGCCAGCCCCAAAAGGTGCACGGCCTCGAGCACACTGGTCTTTCCGCTGCCATTGGCGCCGTAGAGGATGTTGATGCGAGGAGAGGGGGAGAGGGTCACCGGGTGCAGATTGCGCACCGCGGTGACCGAAAGACGTCGAAGGGACATTTGGCCTGCTACAGGTTACAGACGCATCGGCATGACAACGTAGGACGAGTCGTCATTACCGGCTTCCTGCAGCAGGGCGCTGCTGTTGGAGTCGGCGAGAATCAGACGAACCTGCTCAGTGGTCATGACTCCCAGGACGTCCAGCAGATAGCTGACGTTGAAGCCGATCTCCAGCGAACCGCCTTCGTAGTCGACGCTGATCTCTTCTTCAGCTTCTTCCTGCTCGGGGTTGTTGGCCTGAATCTTCAGCTGGCCGGAGGCCAGTTGCAGGCGGATGCCGCGGTACTTCTCGTTGGACAGGATCGCAGTACGGCTGAAGGCTTCACGCAGCGCCTGGCGATCACCGATCACCAGCTTGTCACCGCCCTTGGGCAGTACACGCTCGTAATCCGGGAACTTGCCGTCCACCAGTTTCGAGGTAAAGGTGAACTCACCGGTGGTCGCACGAATGTGGTGCTGGCCCAGGACAATACTGACCATGCCCTCCGGATCGGTCAGCAGACGCGCCAGCTCCAGAATACCTTTGCGCGGCACGATGACCTGGTGACGCTCGGCCTGGCCGATGGGTGCCTGCATGGCGCACAGTGCCAGACGGTGACCGTCAGTGGCGACAGCGCGCAGGGTGTCGGTGGAAACTTCCAGCAGCATGCCGTTGAGGTAGTAGCGAACGTCCTGCTGGGCCATGGCGAAGCTGGTGCGCTCGATCAGGCGACGCAGTTTGCTCTGCTCCAGGTTGCAGGTGAGCGAACCCGGGCCTTCTTCCACGGTGGGGAAGTCGTTGGCCGGCAGGGTCGACAGGGTGAAACGGCTACGGCCAGCCTTGACCAGCAGCTTCTGCTCATCGACCTTGATATCGATCAGCGCATCGCTGGGCAGGCTCTTGCAGATATCCATCAGCTTACGCGCCGGGACGGTGATCTCGCCGGGCTCAGCCGGCTCTTCCAGCTGCACGCGGCCAACCAGTTCGACTTCCAGGTCGGTACCGGTCAACGACAACTGCTGGCCTTGCACGACCAGCAGCACGTTGGACAGGACCGGCAAGGTCTGGCGGCGCTCGACGACGCCTGCGACCAGTTGCAGGGGTTTCAACAGGGCTTCGCGTTGAATGGTGAAATGCATGGTCTAGTCCCTTGCCTTCAAAGAGCTGCGCCGACACCCATCAGGTGGTCAGCGTGCGCAGCAGGTTCTTGTAGTCCTCGCGGATGTCCGCGTCGGATTCCTTCAATTCGTTGATCTTGCGGCATGCGTGCAGCACGGTGGTGTGATCCCGACCGCCGAACATGTCGCCAATCTCGGGCAGACTGTGGTTGGTCAGCTCCTTGGATAACGCCATGGCCACCTGCCGTGGGCGCGCGACAGAGCGCGAGCGGCGCTTGGACAACAGATCGGAGATCTTGATCTTGTAGTACTCGGCGACCGTGCGCTGGATGTTATCCACACTGACCAGCTTGTCTTGCAGTGCCAGCAGATCCTTGAGCGATTCGCGAATCAACTCGATGGTGATGTCTCGCCCCATGAAGTGCGAGTGAGCGATCACCCGCTTCAATGCGCCTTCCAGTTCGCGCACGTTGGAGCGGATGCGCTGGGCGATGAAGAACGCAGCATCGTGCGGCAGTTCGACCTTGGCCTGGTCGGCCTTCTTCATCAGGATCGCTACACGGGTTTCCAGTTCCGGTGGCTCGACAGCCACGGTCAGGCCCCAACCAAAGCGCGACTTCAGGCGCTCTTCCAGGCCTTCGATCTCTTTAGGGTAGCGGTCACTGGTGAGAATGACCTGCTGTCCACCCTCGAGCAGGGCATTGAAGGTGTGGAAGAACTCTTCCTGGGAACGCTCCTTGCGGGCGAAGAACTGGATATCGTCGATCAACAGCGCGTCCACCGAACGGTAGAAGCGCTTGAATTCGTTGATGGCGTTCAGCTGCAACGCCTTGACCATGTCGGCGACGAAACGCTCCGAGTGCAAGTAGACGACCTTGGCATTCGGGTTCTTCTTCAGCAGGTGGTTACCCACAGCATGCATCAAGTGCGTCTTACCCAAGCCCACGCCTCCATAAAGGAAGAGTGGGTTGTAGCCGTGCTTGGGGTTGTCGGCAACCTGCCAGGCCGCAGCGCGTGCCAGCTGGTTGGACTTACCCTCCACGAAGGTCTCGAAGGTGAAGGTTCGGTTCAGGTAGCTGGTGTGCTTGAGCGCCCCTTCGACCTGGACGGTCCGTTGCTCGGTGCGCGCGGTCGCCGCAGGCGCAGGCGTCGAATCGCCCATCCCGTCGAAACCATCCTGGGAGGCTGCAGATTCCTCCACCTCACTGACCAACGCAGGTTCGGGCGCCGTGACCGGTGCGCTGGCAACCGCCGGTGACTGGACGGGGGGCTTGGCCTGACTCTGAGCCAGCGATGCAGCGACCGCGGCACTGACCGGCGCGTTAGGTGCCGCCCTCGGTGCGGAGCTACGGCGACTGCCTATTAATAAGGAGAGGGCAGGTGCAAGGCCGTTGCCTTGTTCACCCAGCAGTTCGAGCAGGCGGCCGAGGTACTTTTCATTGACCCAATCGAGAACGAAACGGTTAGGCGCATAGACGCGCAACTCGTCGCCTTCGGCTTCGACCTGTAGCGGACGGATCCAGGTGTTGAATTGCTGGGCAGGCAGTTCGTCGCGCAGAAGCTCCACGCACTGCTGCCAAAGTTCCACTGACACGGATATCCCCTGAGTTGAAAGCCGGATGAGGCAAAAACAAACCGCCATTGTACCGGGCGAGCATTCACTTATCCACATGTCGTGGCGTGTTGAGCTGTGCCAAATCAGTCATTTAGAGGCAAAAACGACCCTGCAAGTCGAAAATAAGCCCTGTGGATAACGGCACGTGAGGCCTATGCACAACCCAGGGCTCAACCCTGTGGATAATTCATCTGTGGATAAACACCACTTCCATCCACAGCTTTTCCGCGGTTCCGGCACAGCCAAAGCACCTGTTACCGACATACTTATGATTCTCTGTACAGTCGATAGCTTGTGGCCTGCAGAAGGTTATCCACAGATACTTATCCACTTAAGATCTATAAGTTCTTCAGAAAAGCTTTCTATATGTCTCTCTTTTTTTCATGTTGAGCATCTGTTCGGTGTGAATCAACTGCTCTCTCGACCAGTCAGAAGGAAAGGCCGCCTATAAGGAATGCTGGTTGGAAATTGACCTATCGTCTTGCTTTCTCTAGAATCGCCGGTCTCTTAAAAAGGGGGCCATCCCGGCCCGTTGTCGACAACCCAGGTAACACGCCATGAAACGTACTTTCCAACCAAGCACCATCAAGCGCGCGCGCACCCACGGTTTCCGTGCCCGTATGGCCACCAAGAACGGCCGCGCTGTTCTGTCGCGTCGTCGTGCCAAAGGCCGTAAGCGTCTGGCAATTTGATTTTTCGGCACAGGTGGTGAGTCAGGACTTCAGTCGGGATAAGCGACTGCTTACACCCCGGCATTTCAAAGCAGTCTTCGACTCCCCAACCGGCAAGGTTCCAGGGAAAAGCCTGCTCATCCTTGCCCGCGAGAACGGCCTCGATCATCCACGCCTCGGCCTGGTGATCGGCAAGAAGAGCGTCAAGCTCGCCGTTCAACGCAACCGCCTCAAACGCCTGATGCGCGACTCTTTCCGTCTGAACCAGCAAAGCCTGGCTGGACTGGATATCGTGATCGTCGCGCGCAAGGGGTTGGGTGAGATAGAAAACCCAGAATTGCACCAACACTTTGGCAAACTCTGGAAGCGCCTGGCCCGCAGTCGGCCCTCTCCAGCGGTACCTGCCGATTCCGCACGGGTAGACAGTCACGATGCGTAAACTGGCCCTCGTTCCGATCCAGTTCTACCGTTACGCCATCAGTCCTCTGATGGCCAGTCACTGTCGTTTCTACCCCAGTTGCTCCTGTTACGCGTACGAAGCCATAGAAAACCATGGCCTCTTGCGTGGCGGGTGGCTTGCCGTTCGTCGCCTGGGTCGTTGTCATCCGTGGAATGATGGCGGTTTCGATCCCGTCCCGCCTGCTCCTTCCTCCCGAACTTCTTCGATAGCCGAGTAATCATGGATATTAAACGCACGATCCTGATCGTCGCCCTGGCAATCGTGTCCTACGTTCTGGTCCTCAAGTGGAACCAGGACTATGGTCAGGCAGCCCTGCCGACTCAGCATACTGCTGCCAGCAACGCTGCACCGGCACTGCCGGACACCGTGCCGGCAAGCAATAACGGCGCCAGCGCCGATGTGCCGAGCGCCAATGCCGAAGCCAGCCCCGCTGAAATCGCGCCAGTCGCGCTCAGCAAGGACCTGATCCGGGTCAAGACCGATGTCCTGGACCTGGCTATCGACCCGGTCGGCGGTGACATCGTCCAGCTGACCCTGCCCAAGTACCCACGCCGTCAGGATCATCCGGACATCGCCTTCCAGTTGTTCGACAACGGTGGCGAGCGTGTCTATCTGGCACAGAGCGGCCTGACCGGCGCGAATGGCCCGGATGCCCGTTCGAGCGGTCGTCCGCTGTACGCTGCCGAGCAGAAGAGCTTCCAACTGACCGACGGTCAGGACCAACTGGTGGTCGACCTCAAGTTCAGCGAGAACGGCGTCAACTACATCAAGCGCTTCAGCTTCAAGCGCGGTGAGTACGACCTGACCGTCAGCTACCTGATCGACAACCAGAGCGGCGCGGCCTGGACCGGCAACATGTTTGCCCAGCTCAAGCGTGACGCCAGCTCCGATCCTTCCTCGAGCACCGCGACCGGTACCGCGACTTACCTGGGCGCCGCCCTGTGGACAAGTGCGGAGCCGTACAAGAAGGTGTCGATGAAGGACATCGACAAAGGAAGTTTGAAAGAAAATGTGTCTGGCGGCTGGGTAGCATGGCTGCAGCACTACTTCGTGACCGCGTGGATTCCGGCCAAGTCGGACAACAACGTGGTACAGACCCGCAAGGACAGCCAGGGCAACTACATCATCGGCTACACCGGCCCCGCGCTGAACGTGCCTGCCGGCGGCAAGGTCGAGACCAGCGCCATGCTGTATGCCGGTCCGAAGATCCAGTCCAAGCTCAAGGAATTGTCCCCAGGCCTGGAATTGACCGTCGACTACGGCTTCCTGTGGTTCATTGCCCAGCCGATCTTCTGGCTGCTGCAACATATCCACAGCCTGCTGGGTAACTGGGGCTGGTCGATCATCGTTCTGACCATGCTCATCAAGGGCCTGTTCTTCCCGCTGTCGGCTGCCAGCTACCGTTCGATGGCGCGCATGCGTGCCGTGGCGCCGAAACTGGCCCAGCTCAAGGAACGCTTCGGCGATGATCGCCAGAAGATGTCCCAGGCGATGATGGAGCTGTACAAGAAAGAGAAGATCAACCCGCTGGGTGGCTGCTTGCCGATCCTGGTACAGATGCCAGTGTTCCTGGCCTTGTACTGGGTACTGCTGGAAAGCGTCGAGATGCGCCAGGCCCCTTGGATGCTGTGGATTACCGACCTGTCGATCAAGGATCCGTTCTTCATCCTGCCGATCATCATGGGCGCCACCATGTTCATCCAGCAGCGTCTGAACCCGACGCCACCGGATCCGATGCAGGCGAAGGTCATGAAAATGATGCCAATCATCTTCACCTTCTTCTTCCTGTGGTTCCCGGCTGGTCTGGTGCTGTACTGGGTTGTGAACAACTGCCTGTCGATCACTCAGCAGTGGTACATCACCCGTCGCATCGAAGCAGCAACCAAAAAAGCTGCTGCTTGACAGGCCGATCCATTAGCCTGTGAATAAAAACGCCCCCTCGTGGGGCGTTTTTGCTATCCGTCGTTTTGTCGTAGAGGCTTTCGAGCATGAATACCGTGCGTGAAACCATTGCCGCCATCGCCACCGCCCAAGGCCGTGGTGGCGTCGGTATCGTCCGTTTGTCCGGGCCATTGGCGAGCCAGGCCGGTCAGGCCATCACCGGACGTACACTGACCCCGCGCCATGCTCACTACGGGCCCTTCCGTGGCGACGATGGCCTGGTCCTGGATGAAGGCATCGCGCTGTTCTTCCCTGGCCCCAACTCGTTCACCGGTGAAGACGTTCTGGAACTGCAGGGGCATGGAGGGCCGGTTGTGCTCGACATGCTACTGCAGCGCTGTGTCGAATTGGGCTGCCGCCTTGCCCGTCCTGGCGAGTTCAGCGAGCGAGCGTTCCTCAACGACAAGCTCGACCTGGCCCAGGCTGAAGCGATCGCCGATCTGATCGAAGCCAGTTCCACCCAAGCCGCACGCAATGCCCTGCGTTCGCTGCAAGGTGCCTTCTCCAAGCGTGTCCATGCATTGACCGAGGCATTGATCGCACTGCGGATTTATGTCGAGGCGGCTATCGATTTTCCCGAAGAAGAAATCGACTTCCTGGCCGACGGTCACGTGCTGAAGATGCTTGAAGCAGTCAGGAGCGAGTTATCCACAGTGCAGCGCGAGGCTGGTCAAGGCGCGCTGCTGCGCGATGGCATGACCGTCGTGATCGCCGGCCGTCCGAATGCCGGCAAGTCCAGCCTGCTCAACCAGTTGGCTGGTCGCGAAGCGGCAATCGTCACAGACATCGCCGGCACCACCCGGGACATTCTGCGCGAACATATCCACATCGATGGCATGCCGCTGCACGTGGTGGATACCGCAGGACTGCGCGCTACCGACGATCACGTGGAAAAGATCGGTGTGGAGCGTGCTCTCAAGGCCATTGGCGAAGCTGACCGGGTGCTGCTGGTGGTGGATTCCACAGCGCCTGAGGCCAACGATCCGTTCGCACTGTGGCCCGAGTTCCTCGATCAACGACCGGATCCGGCCAAGGTCACGCTGATTCGCAACAAGGCCGACCTGAGTGGCGAGCGTGCAGGCATCGAGCAGAGTGACGATGGCCACGTGACGATCACTCTCAGCGCGAAGGGTGATGCCACGGGGCTGGATCTGCTGCGTGACCACCTCAAGGCCTGCATGGGTTATGAACAGACTGCGGAAAGCAGCTTCAGCGCACGAAGGCGGCATCTGGATGCGCTGCGCCAGGCCAGTGCACACCTTGATCATGGTCATGCCCAACTGACACTCGCTGGCGCCGGTGAGTTGCTGGCAGAGGACCTGCGCCAGGCTCAGCACGCCCTGGGAGAGATCACCGGTGCCTTCAGCTCGGATGACCTGCTCGGAAGGATCTTCTCGAGCTTCTGCATCGGTAAGTAACGCACAGCCCGGCAATACCAAGGCCGCTCCAGTGAGGAGCGGCTTTTTTTTGCCTGCCGGAAACCCGGAAGCGGGCTTCTCTTGAATCGATCACCCGCGTGTAAATCTCATCCACAGGTCTAAAACGATCATCAGAAGCCCTGTGGAAAACTGGCCTTCAGGTCCGTTGATAACCAGGCTTTTTTTCTGAGGACAAACCCACCTGTGGGTAACACGAACTTTAATCCACAGGTTAAACGCCGTTATCCAGAGCCCTCAGCCCACCTTCAACACAGGGTTATGATTCTCTACAGGCATTATGAATACTGGCTTAAAAGCACTTATCCACATGTGGATAGCCGCCTAAGAATAAACATAAAAACAAAGCTTTTATAAATTTTTCCTTTTTGATTTCTATTGCCGCCATTCATCCACAGATTGGTCAAAATTTGCTCAGACGGTTTCACTAGAGCGGGTGATGTCCCTATACTTGTCGGCTTACCTTCTCTATTCGCAAAAACAGGCACGAGGTGCGTGGTGGATTTCCCTTCCCGTTTTGAAGTGATCGTCATCGGCGGCGGCCATGCCGGTACCGAGGCTGCGCTTGCGTCCGCACGCATGGGTGTGAAAACCCTGCTGCTGACCCATAACGTGGAAACCCTCGGTCACATGAGTTGCAACCCGGCCATCGGTGGCATCGGCAAGAGCCACCTGGTCAAGGAAATCGATGCGCTCGGCGGCGCCATGGCGCTGGCTACCGACAAGAGCGGCATCCAGTTCCGCATCCTGAACAACCGCAAGGGGCCGGCGGTACGCGCCACCCGTGCACAGGCCGACCGCGCCATCTACAAGGCCGTAGTCCGCGAGATCCTGGAAAACCAGCCGAACCTGTGGATATTCCAGCAGTCCTGCGATGACCTGATCGTCGAGCAGGACCAGGTCAAGGGTGTGGTGACACAGATGGGCCTGCGCTTCTTCGCCGACTCTGTGGTGCTGACTACCGGCACCTTCCTCGGTGGACTTATCCACATCGGCCTGCAGAATTACTCCGGTGGCCGCGCAGGTGATCCTCCCGCCATTGCCCTGGCTCATCGTCTGCGTGAGCTGCCGCTGCGTGTCGGCCGTTTGAAAACTGGCACACCGCCGCGTATCGATGGCCGCTCGGTAGATTTCTCGGTGATGGGCGAACAGCCAGGCGATACCCCGATCCCGGTGATGTCGTTCATGGGCAGTGCCCAGATGCATCCGCGGCAGGTCAGTTGCTGGATCACCCACACCAACGCCCGTACCCACGAGATCATCGCCTCGAACCTCGACCGTTCACCGATGTATTCCGGTGTGATCGAAGGCATTGGCCCGCGCTACTGCCCGTCGATCGAGGACAAGATCCATCGCTTCGCCGACAAGGAAAGCCATCAGGTATTCATCGAGCCGGAAGGCTTGAACACCCATGAGCTGTATCCCAACGGCATCTCGACCTCGCTACCGTTCGATGTGCAACTGCAGATCGTTCGTTCGATCCGTGGCATGGAGAACGCGCACATCGTGCGTCCGGGTTATGCCATCGAGTACGACTACTTCGATCCGCGTGATCTCAAGTACAGCCTCGAGACCAAGGTCATCGGCGGCTTGTTCTTCGCAGGTCAGATCAACGGCACCACCGGCTACGAAGAAGCCGGCGCGCAGGGCCTGCTGGCCGGCACCAACGCCGCGCTGCGTGCGCAGGGGCGCGAAAGCTGGTGCCCACGCCGTGACGAGGCGTACATCGGCGTGCTGGTCGATGACCTGATCACCCTGGGTACCCAGGAGCCTTACCGCATGTTCACTTCGCGTGCCGAATACCGGCTGATCCTGCGCGAAGACAACGCCGACCTGCGTCTGACCGAGAAAGGCCGCGAACTGGGGTTGGTCGACGATGAGCGCTGGGCCGCCTTCACTGCCAAGCGCGAAGGCATCGAACGCGAAGAACAGCGCATGAAGAGCACCTGGATCCGCCCGGGTACCCCGCAAGGTCAGGCCGTTGTGGATAAGTTCGGTACTCCGTTGGCCCACGAGTACAACCTGCTCAACTTGCTGGCGCGCCCCGAGATCGACTACGCCGGGCTGATCGAAGCCACAGGCGGCGATGTAATCGATCCACAGGTGGCCGAACAGGTCGAGATCAAGACCAAGTACGCTGGCTACATCGATCGCCAGCAGGACGAGATCGCCAGGCTGCGCGCCAGCGAAGACACTCGCCTGCCTGTGGATATCGACTACGCTGGCATTTCCGGGTTGTCCAAGGAAATCCAGAGCAAGCTCGGCCAGACCCGTCCGGAAACTCTCGGCCAGGCTTCGCGTATTCCCGGCGTTACCCCGGCGGCAATTTCCCTGTTGCTGATTCACCTGAAAAAACGCGGCGCTGGCCGCGAATTGGAGCAAAGCGCTTGAGTTCCCTGGTCACCCCGCAACATGCCGAAGAGTTGTCCACAGGTGCGCGCCAGCTTGGAGTCGAGCTGAGTGCGCAGCAGCACGAACTGCTGCTGGGGTACCTGGCCCTGTTGATCAAATGGAACAAGGCCTACAACCTGACCGCAGTGCGCGATCCGGACGAGATGGTGTCGCGCCATCTGCTCGACAGCCTCAGCGTCATGCCGTTTATCCACAATGACACCCAGCGCTGGCTGGATGTCGGCAGCGGCGGCGGCATGCCTGGTATCCCGCTGGCTATCCTGCATCCGCACAAGCAAGTGACGGTGCTGGACAGCAACGGCAAGAAGACCCGCTTCCTGACGCAGGTGAAGATGGAGCTGAAACTCGACAACCTGACGGTTATCCACAGCCGCGTGGAAGAGGTCCAGCCCGAGCAGCCGTTCTGCGGCATCATCTCTCGCGCCTTCAGCAGCATGGAGAATTTCACCAACTGGACCCGCCACCTGGGTGACACCCGAACGCAATGGCTTGCAATGAAGGGGCTGCATCCTGCCGATGAACTGGTAGCATTGCCCGCAGACTTCACAGTGGAAAGCGAGCAGGCCCTGACCGTTCCAGGTTGCCAGGGCCAGCGCCATCTGCTGATACTGCGCCGCAAGGCTTGACTGGGAACACACGCAACAATGGCTAAGGTATTCGCAATCGCGAACCAGAAGGGTGGTGTCGGCAAGACCACCACCTGCATCAATCTCGCCGCATCGCTGGCCGCGACCAAGCGTCGCGTGCTGCTGATCGACCTCGATCCACAGGGCAACGCCACCATGGGCAGCGGTGTGGATAAACACGAGCTCGAACACTCGGTGTACGACCTGTTGATCGGGGAATGCGACCTGGCCCAGGCCATGCAGTACTCCGAGCACGGCGGCTTCCAGCTGTTGCCCGCCAACCGTGACCTCACCGCGGCAGAGGTGGTGCTGCTGGAAATGCAGATGAAGGAGAGCCGCCTGCGCAATGCGCTGGCGCCTATCCGCGACAACTACGACTACATCCTCATCGACTGCCCGCCTTCTTTGTCGATGCTGACGCTGAACGCCTTGGTCGCTTCCGATGGCGTGATCATTCCCATGCAGTGCGAGTACTACGCGCTGGAAGGCCTGAGCGACCTTGTGGATAACATCAAGCGCATCGCTGCCCGGTTGAACCCGGAGCTGAAGATCGAAGGCCTGCTGAGGACAATGTACGACCCGCGCCTGAGCCTGAACAACGATGTTTCGGCCCAGCTCAAGGAGCATTTCGGCGATCAGCTCTACGACACCGTGATTCCGCGCAACATTCGCCTGGCCGAGGCTCCGAGCTTCGGTATGCCGGCGCTGGCCTACGACAAGCAATCACGTGGTGCGCTCGCCTACCTGGCCCTGGCTGGTGAACTGGTGCGCCGTCAGCGCCGTCAATCCCGCACTGCACAAACAACTTAAGGAATCCGCATGGCCATCAAGAAACGCGGTCTCGGACGTGGGTTGGATGCACTGCTCAGTGGTCCTTCCGTCAGCGCGCTCGAAGAGCAGGCTGTCACGGTCGACCAGAAGGAACTGCAGCGCCTGCCGGTCGAACTTATCCAGCGTGGCAAGTACCAACCTCGCCGTGACATGGACCCGGAGGCGCTGGAAGAGCTGGCGCATTCGATCCGCAATCATGGTGTGATGCAGCCGATCGTGGTTCGCCCGATTGGCGAAGGCCGCTACGAGATCATCGCCGGTGAGCGTCGCTGGCGCGCCACCCAGCAGGCTGGTCTGGACACTATTCCGGCCATGGTCCGTGAAGTGCCTGACGAAGCAGCCATCGCGATGGCACTGATCGAAAACATCCAGCGCGAGGATCTCAACCCGCTGGAAGAAGCCCTTGCCCTGCAGCGGTTGCAGCAGGAGTTCGAGCTGACCCAGCAACAGGTGGCCGATGCCGTGGGCAAGTCGCGCGTCACCGTAGCCAACCTGCTGCGCCTGATCAGCCTCCCTGAGGCGATCAAGACCATGCTCGCCCACGGCGACCTGGAAATGGGCCATGCGCGCGCATTGCTGGGGCTTGAGGAAAGCAGGCAGGAAGAAGGGGCGCGACATGTTGTCGCACGAGGCCTCACCGTGCGCCAAACCGAGGCACTGGTGCGTCAGTGGCTCAACGGCAAGCCTGAGCCGGTGGAATCGAGCAAACCTGATCCGGATATTGCCCGGCTGGAACAGCGGCTGGCAGAGCGCCTGGGCTCTTCGGTGCAGATTCGCCATGGTGACAAGGGCAAGGGCCAGTTGGTCATTCGCTACAACTCCCTCGACGAGCTTCAGGGTGTACTTGCTCACATCCGCTGAAACAATTCCCGTTGTAGCGCGCAGTCGGAAATCACTACCCAAGAGTTGAATAGGGGTTAATCCACCCCTATACTCTGCGCGCATTTTGTCGGCACAAATTATGCCAAGTCATAGCTGACTGGGCAGTCGACTTTCGAGGAGCAGTTTTGATGGAAATCCGCACGCCAAACCGCCTGCCTTTCCATCGCTGGGTGGTTTTCCCGGTACTGCTGGCTCAATTTGGGGTGTTATTGCTGGCAACGTTGGTGTTGTGGCAGTGGCAGGGCAAGGTCAGCGGTTATTCGGGCCTCTGTGGAGGTTTGATCGGCTGGCTGCCCAACGTGTATTTCGCCTGGAAGGCTTTTCGCTTCAGCGGAGCCCGGGCGGCGCAGGCCATCGTCAAGTCGTTCTACGCAGGCGAGGCAGGCAAATTGATTTTGACGGCAGTGCTGTTCGCACTGACCTTTGCAGGAGTGAAGCCACTGGCGCCGTTAGCAGTATTCGGCGTCTTCCTGCTGACTCTCACGGTCAGCTGGTTCGCGCCACTGCTGATGAATAAAAGACTTTCGAGACCTTAGGGCGTTTGAGGCAACCATGGCAGCAGAAACCGCTTCGGGCTATATCCAGCACCACTTGCAGAACCTGACCTACGGTCAACTACCAGACGGCAGTTGGGGCCTGGCCCATTCGGCTGCCGAAGCCAAGGCAATGGGCTTCTGGGCATTCCACCTGGACACCCTGGGCTGGTCCGTTGCACTGGGTCTGATCTTCCTGTTCATCTTCCGCATGGCGGCCAAGAAGGCGACCTCCGGTCAGCCTGGTGCCCTGCAGAACTTCGTCGAAGTACTGGTCGACTTCGTTCACGGCAGCGTGAAGGACTCGTTCCACGGTCGTAGCCCGGTCATCGCACCGCTGGCCCTGACCATCTTCGTCTGGGTGTTCCTGATGAACGCCATCGACCTGGTACCGGTCGACTGGATTCCGCAGCTGGCGATCCTGATCTCGGGCGATCCGCACATTCCTTTCCGTGCCGTATCGACCACCGACCCGAACGCCACCCTGGGCATGGCCCTGAGCGTGTTCGCGCTGATCATCTTCTACAGCATCAAGGTCAAGGGCATCGGCGGCTTCATCGGTGAGCTCACGCTCCACCCGTTCGGTAGCAAGAACATCTTCGTGCAGATCCTGCTGATCCCGGTGAACTTCCTGCTGGAATTCGTCACCCTGATCGCCAAACCGATCTCCCTGGCACTGCGTCTGTTCGGCAACATGTATGCCGGCGAGCTGGTGTTCATCCTGATCGCCGTGATGTTCGGCACCGGCATCCTCTGGCTCAGCGGCCTGGGTGTGGCGCTGCAGTGGGCGTGGGCGGTGTTCCACATCCTGATCATCACGCTGCAAGCATTCATCTTCATGATGCTCACCATCGTCTACCTGTCGATGGCGCACGAAGATAACCATTAAGACCGCCTGGCGTGTCTGATAGTCTTCCCCGCCTGTTCGGGGGTAAGACTGAAAAAGTCCGCAAGGGCAGTTGTTTCAAACGATTTGTTTTACCGCTTCAATTAAAAAACCTAACCAATACGACGTAAAAGTCGGGAGGAAAGATGGAAACTGTAGTTGGTCTGACCGCTATCGCTGTTGCTCTGCTGATCGGCCTGGGTGCTCTGGGTACCGCCATTGGTTTCGGCCTGCTGGGCGGCAAGTTCCTGGAGGGCGCTGCTCGTCAGCCTGAGATGGTTCCGATGCTGCAGGTCAAAATGTTCATCGTTGCCGGTCTGCTCGACGCCGTAACCATGATCGGTGTTGGTATCGCTCTGTTCTTCACCTTCGCGAATCCCTTCGTTGGTCAGATCGCCGGCTAATCACTCGTTCCTACGAGTTGATTGGTGTGATGGACAAAGACCGAGCGAGGTGTTGGCGTGAACATTAATGCAACCCTGATTGGCCAATCCGTTGCTTTTCTGATTTTTGTGCTGTTCTGCATGAAGTATGTATGGCCTCCGGTCATCACTGCTCTGCACGAGCGCCAAAAGAAGATTGCCGACGGCTTGGACGCTGCCAACCGCGCAGCTCGCGACCTGGAGCTGGCCCAAGAGAAAGCGGGTCAGCAACTGCGTGAAGCAAAAGCACAGGCAGCCGAAATCATTGAGCAAAGCAAGAAACGCGCTGCTCAGCTTGTCGAGGAAGCCCGTGATCAGGCTCGCGTCGAAGCTGACCGTGTGAAGGCTCAGGCTCAAGCCGAGATCGAACAGGAACTGAACAGCATCAAAGACGCCCTGCGTGCCCAAGTGGGTGCCCTGGCCGTTGGCGGCGCTGAAAAGATCCTTGGCGCCACAATCGATCAAAACGCGCATGCGGAGCTGGTTAACAAACTGGCCGCTGAAATTTAAGCGAGGGCGATCATGGCAGAACTGACCACGTTGGCCCGACCTTACGCTAAGGCAGCTTTCGAGCACGCCCAGGCCCAGCAGCAACTGGCCAATTGGTCAGCCATGCTCGGCCTGGCTGCTGCGGTGTCGGAAGACGGCACCATGCAGCGCCTGCTCAAGGCCCCGCAACTGACTAGCGCAGAAAAGGCCGCCGCATTCATTGAAGTGTGCGGTGACAAGTTCGATGTACAGGCACAGAATTTCATTCATGTTGCCGCGGAAAACGACCGTCTCCTGCTTCTGCCGGAGATCGCCGCTCTGTTCGACCTGTACAAGGCCGAGCAAGAGAAATCCGTGGACGTGGAAGTCACCAGTGCTTTTGCGTTGAACCAAGAACAGCAAGACAAACTCGCCAAGGTTCTCAGTGCACGGCTCAGCCGGGAAGTGCGCCTGCACGCGTCGGAGGATGCCAGCCTGATCGGCGGCGTCGTCATCCGCGCCGGCGACCTGGTAATCGATGGCTCGGTTCGCGGCAAGATCGCGAAACTGGCCGAAGCATTGAAATCTTGAGTTTGAAGGGGCAGCAGAGCAATGCAGCAACTCAATCCTTCCGAAATTAGTGAAATCATCAAGGGTCGCATCGAGAAACTCGATGTCGGCTCCCAAGCCCGTAACGAAGGTACCGTTGTTTCGGTATCCGACGGTATCGTGCGGATCCACGGTCTGGCCGACGTCATGTACGGCGAAATGATCGAGTTCCCTGGCAGCGTGTTCGGCATGGCACTGAACCTGGAGCAAGACTCCGTAGGTGCAGTGATCCTGGGTGCCTATGACACCCTCGCCGAAGGCATGAGCGCCAAGTGCACCGGCCGCATCCTGGAAGTTCCGGTTGGTAAGGAACTGCTGGGTCGCGTCGTTGACGCACTGGGCAACCCGATCGACGGCAAAGGTCCTCTGGGCAACACCCAGACCGACGCGGTCGAGAAAGTGGCCCCAGGCGTGATCTGGCGTAAGTCGGTAGACCAGCCTGTACAGACTGGCTACAAGTCCGTCGACGCCATGATCCCAGTCGGCCGTGGCCAGCGCGAGCTGATCATTGGTGACCGCCAGATCGGCAAGACCGCCATGGCCATCGACGCCATCATCAACCAGAAAGACTCCGGTATTTTCTGTGTTTATGTGGCTGTCGGCCAAAAGCGTTCGACCGTTGCCAACATCGTTCGCAAGCTCGAAGAAGCCGGCGCCCTGGCCAACACCATCGTGGTCGTTGCCAGTGCTTCGGAATCCGCCGCACTGCAGTTCCTGGCGCCATACGCCGGCTGCACCATGGGCGAGTTCTTCCGTGACCGCGGTGAAGATGCCCTGATCGTCTACGATGACCTGTCCAAGCAGGCTGTTGCCTACCGTCAGATCTCCCTGCTGCTGCGCCGTCCACCAGGACGTGAAGCGTACCCAGGCGACGTGTTCTATCTCCACTCCCGTCTGCTGGAGCGTGCATCGCGCGTTTCGGAAGAGTACGTCGAGAAGTTCACCAACGGCGCAGTGACTGGCAAGACCGGTTCCCTGACCGCCCTGCCGATCATCGAAACCCAGGCTGGCGACGTTTCCGCGTTCGTTCCGACCAACGTGATCTCGATCACCGACGGTCAGATCTTCCTGGAGTCGGCCATGTTCAACTCGGGCATCCGCCCAGCAGTGAACGCCGGTGTTTCGGTATCCCGTGTAGGTGGTGCCGCTCAGACCAAGATCATCAAGAAACTGTCCGGCGGTATCCGTACCGCACTGGCTCAGTACCGTGAACTGGCTGCATTCGCCCAGTTCGCTTCGGATCTGGACGAGGCTACCCGCAAGCAGCTGGAGCATGGTCAGCGCGTTACCGAGCTGATGAAGCAGAAGCAGTACGCGCCAATGTCGATCGCCGACATGGCCCTGTCGCTGTACGCCGCTGAGCGTGGTTTCCTGACTGACGTAGAAGTCTCCAAGGTCGGCAGCTTCGAGCAAGCGCTGATCGCCTACTTCCACCGCGATCACGCCGAGCTGTTGGCCAAGATCAACGTGAAAGGTGACTTCAACGACGAAATCGACGCTGGCATGAAAGCCGGTATCGAGAAGTTCAAGGCCACCCAGACCTGGTAAGCCGCAGCGGGGGCTCCGGCCCCCGCTTGCTAACCTGATAGGTGATACATGGCAGGCGCAAAAGAGATTCGCAGTAAGATTGCGAGCATCAAAAGCACGCAAAAAATTACCAGCGCCATGGAGAAAGTGGCGGTCAGCAAAATGCGCAAAGCACAAATGCGCATGGCTGCTAGCCGTCCTTACGCGGAGCGTATCCGCCAGGTGATCGGTCATCTGGCCAACGCCAACCCGGAATACCGCCACCCGTTCATGATCGAGCGCCCTGTAAAGCGCGCCGGTTATATCGTGGTGAGCAGTGACCGTGGTCTGTGCGGTGGCTTGAATACCAACCTGTTCAAGGCCCTGGTCAAGGACATGAGCGTAAACCGCGAACAGGGCGTGGAAATCGACCTGTGCGTGATCGGCAGCAAGGGTGCGACTTTCTTCCGCATCTTTGGCGGCAACGTCGTAGCCGCGATCAGCCACCTGGGCGAAGAGCCATCGATCAACGATCTGATCGGCTCCGTCAAAGTGATGCTGGACGCCTACCTCGATGGCCGTATCGATCGCCTCTCGGTGGTTTCGAACAAGTTCATCAACACCATGACCCAAAAACCGACGGTCGAGCAATTGGTACCGTTGGTGGCAACCCCGGATCAGGATCTCAAGCATCACTGGGATTACCTGTACGAACCCGACGCAAAAGAGCTGCTGGACGGCTTGATGGTGCGTTACGTGGAGTCGCAGGTATACCAGGCGGTGGTCGAGAACAACGCTGCTGAACAAGCGGCCCGGATGATCGCCATGAAGAACGCCACAGACAACGCCGGTGATTTGATCAAAGAGCTGCAATTGATCTACAACAAGGCGCGTCAGGCTGCGATCACCCAGGAGATCTCGGAAATCGTCGGCGGCGCTGCCGCGGTTTAACGGTTCAAAAATTCAGAGGATCCAGCTATGAGTAGCGGACGTATCGTTCAAATCATCGGCGCCGTCATCGACGTGGAATTCCCACGTGACGTCGTGCCGAGTGTTTACAACGCGCTGAAAGTACAAGGCGCGGAAACCACCCTGGAAGTTCAGCAGCAGCTGGGCGACGGCGTGGTTCGTACCATTGCGATGGGCTCGACCGAAGGCCTGAAGCGCGGTCTGGACGTCGTCGATACCGGCGCGGCCATCTCCGTTCCAGTGGGTAAGGCCACTCTGGGCCGTATCATGGACGTCCTCGGCAACCCGATCGACGAAGCCGGCCCGATCGGCGAAGAAGAGCGTCGCGGTATCCACCAGCCAGCGCCTTCGTTCGCTGACCAGGCAGGCGGCAACGACCTGCTGGAAACCGGCATCAAGGTTATCGACCTGGTTTGCCCGTTCGCCAAGGGTGGTAAGGTTGGTCTGTTCGGTGGTGCCGGTGTCGGCAAGACCGTAAACATGATGGAACTGATCCGTAACATCGCCATGGAACACAGCGGTTACTCCGTGTTCGCTGGTGTGGGTGAGCGTACTCGTGAGGGTAACGACTTCTACCACGAGATGAAGGACTCCAACGTTCTCGACAAGGTAGCGCTGGTCTACGGTCAGATGAACGAGCCACCAGGAAACCGTCTGCGCGTTGCGCTGACCGGCCTGACCATGGCTGAGAAGTTCCGTGACGAAGGTAACGACGTTCTGCTGTTCGTCGACAACATCTATCGTTACACCCTGGCCGGTACCGAAGTATCCGCACTGCTGGGCCGTATGCCTTCGGCAGTAGGTTACCAGCCGACCCTGGCCGAAGAGATGGGCGTTCTGCAAGAGCGCATCACTTCGACCAAAGAAGGTTCGATCACCTCCGTTCAGGCCGTATACGTACCTGCGGACGACCTGACCGACCCGTCGCCAGCGACCACCTTCGCCCACTTGGACGCCACCGTCGTTCTGTCCCGTGACATCGCCTCCCTGGGTATCTACCCAGCGGTCGACCCACTGGACTCGACTTCGCGCCAGCTGGACCCGAACGTGATCGGCACCGAGCACTACGAGACCGCTCGTGGCGTTCAGTATGTTCTGCAGCGCTACAAAGAGCTGAAGGACATCATCGCGATCCTGGGTATGGACGAACTGTCCGAAGCCGACAAGCAACTGGTTGCCCGCGCTCGTAAGATCCAGCGCTTCCTGTCGCAGCCGTTCTTCGTGGCCGAAGTCTTCACCGGCTCGCCAGGCAAGTACGTTTCGCTCAAAGACACCATCGCTGGCTTCAGCGGCATCCTCAAAGGTGACTACGACCACCTGCCAGAACAAGCGTTCTACATGGTCGGCAGCATCGACGAAGCGATCGAGAAAGCCAAGAAACTGTAATCCCGGCGCCCCGAAAGGGGCGCTAATCAGGTTGAGGCAAGCAGATGGCTATGACAGTCCATTGCGACATCGTCAGCGCAGAGGGAGAGATCTTCTCCGGCCTGGTCGAGATGGTAGTAGCGCACGGCAACCTGGGCGATCTGGGTATCGCTCCAGGCCACGCGCCGCTGATCACCAATCTCAAGCCGGGTCCGATCACGCTGACCAAGCAGGGTGGCACTCAAGAGGTGTTCTACATCTCCGGTGGCTTCCTCGAAGTGCAGCCGAACATGGTCAAGGTTCTTGCCGACACCGTGCAACGTGCTGCCGACCTGGACGAAGCTCAGGCTCAGGAAGCCCTCAAGGCTGCCGAGAACGCGCTGAACACTAAGGGCTCGGACTTCGACTACGGCGCTGCTGCCGCACGTCTGGCCGAGGCTGCAGCTCAGCTGCGTACTGTCCAGCAATTGCGCAAGGGCAAGTGATCCGGTCCTACCGGTAACCTGCGTTGCGATTGAGTTAAAGGGTAGCCTCGGCTACCCTTTTTCTTTTTCCGATTTTTCCCCTTCGGTCACATCCCTGACCGCCCAGGATTGGTAGCCAGTCAATGTCACTCGATATCGTTATTCTCGCCGCAGGCCAAGGCACCCGCATGCGCTCTTCGCTGCCCAAGGTACTGCATCCGGTCGCCGGTAACTCCATGCTTGGCCATGTTATCCACAGCGCGCGACAGTTGCAGCCGAAGGGTATCCATGTGGTCATCGGCCATGGTGCAGAGCTGGTGCGTGAACGCCTGGCGGCTGACGATCTGAATTTCGTCATGCAGGACAAGCAGCTTGGCACCGGCCATGCCGTCGCCCAGGCACTGCCGGCGATCACTGCCGATACTGTGCTGGTGCTCTATGGCGACGTGCCGTTGATCGAGGTGGGCACGCTCGAGCGGCTTCTGGCCAAGGTCAATGAACAGCAACTCGGCCTGCTGACCGTTACCCTGCAGGATCCGACCGGTTACGGCCGCATCGTGCGTGATGCCCAAGGCCAGGTAGCGGCCATCGTCGAGCACAAGGACGCCAGCGAAGCGCAGCGGGCGATCAAGGAAGGCAACACGGGCATCCTCGCGCTGCCGGCTGCGCGCCTGGCAGACTGGATGGGGCGTCTGTCCAACAACAACGCCCAGGGCGAGTACTACCTCACCGACGTGATTGCCATGGCCGTGGCCGATGGCCTGGTGGTTGCCACCGAGCAGCCGCATGACGCCATGGAAGTGCAGGGCGCCAACGACCGCCTGCAATTGTCAGAGCTTGAGCGTCACTACCAGTTGCGCGAGGGACGCCGACTGATGGCCCAGGGCGTGACCCTGCGTGACCCCGCGCGTTTCGATGTGCGTGGCGAGGTGATCGTGGGGCGCGATGTGCTGATCGACATCAACGTCATCCTCGAAGGCAAGGTGATCATCGAAGACGATGTGCAGATCGGCCCTAACTGTGTGATCAAGAACAGCACCCTGCGCAAGGGCGCTGTGGTCAAGGCCAACAGCCATCTCGAAGGTGCGGTGATGGGCGAGGGCAGCGATGCCGGCCCGTTCGCTCGCCTGCGCCCAGGCAGCGTATTGGAGGCCAAGGCCCATGTAGGTAACTTCGTCGAGCTGAAGAACGCCCATCTGGGCGAGGGCGCCAAGGCCGGTCACCTGACGTATCTGGGTGACGCCGAGATCGGTGCGCGCACCAACATCGGCGCGGGTACCATCACCTGCAACTACGATGGCGCGAACAAGTTCAAGACCGTGCTGGGCGAAGATGTGTTCATCGGTTCGAACAACTCGCTGGTCGCACCTGTGGAAATCAAGGATGGCGCTACCACGGCTGCCGGCTCGACCATCAATCAGTCTGTCGAAGCTGGCCAGTTGGCCGTTGCTCGCGCACGCCAACGCAATATCGATGGCTGGAAACGGCCGGAGAAGATCAAGAAGAGTTGAGTTATCCACAGATGTTTCGATCGAAAGCCGACTTGTGAATAAGTCGGCTTTTTTTATTGCCGGACAAGCCCGCTACACAGCGAACAGCGTTGTCAGTGAATCTATCCGCTGCTTGACGAATCCTTCATCTTAGGTTTTGATTGCAACCATTATCTTTCGAATCGAAACTTAACCTCACATGTCGAAACGAAACACCCCCCAACGTCGCCACAATATCCTGGCCTTGCTCGCCGAGCAGGGTGAGGTAAGCGTGGACGCCCTGGCCAAGCGTTTCGAAACCTCGGAAGTGACCATTCGCAAGGATCTCGCCGCGCTTGAAGCCAATGGCTTGTTATTGCGTCGTTACGGCGGTGCGGTACCGGTGCCGCAGGAGATGCTGGGCGAGGCAGCTCAGCCCGTTTCCAGCTACAAGAAAGCCATCGCCCGCGCAGCTGTCGGACGCATTCGCGAACATGCACGCATCATCATCGACAGTGGCAGTACCACTGCAGCAATGATCCCTGAACTCGGGCGCCAGCCCGGCTTGGTCGTGATGACAAACTCCTTGAACGTGGCCCGAGCCATCAGCGAACTCGAGCACGAGCCGGTGCTGCTGATGACCGGTGGTACCTGGGACCCGCACTCCGAGTCGTTCCAGGGTCAGGTCGCCGAGCAGGTACTACGCTCATACGATTTCGACCAGTTGTTCATTGGTGCCGACGGCATCGACCTGAACCGCGGCACCACCACCTTCAACGAACTGCTCGGCCTGAGCCGGGTGATGGCGGAAGTGGCCCGGGAAGTGATCGTGATGGTCGAGTCGGACAAGGTCGGGCGCAAGATCCCCAACCTCGAGCTGCCCTGGAGCAGCGTTACCACCCTTATTACAGATGATCGCCTGCCCGCTGCGGCACGCGAACAGATTCAAGCCCGCGGCATCAACCTGATCTGCGCCGCGATCAGCCAGGAGCAATGACCATGTGTGGAATCGTCGGTGCAGTCGCCGAGCGCAACATCACCTCCATCCTTATCGAAGGCCTCAAGCGCCTGGAATACCGTGGCTACGACAGCGCGGGCCTGGCGGTAGTCACCCAGCAGGGCGAGCTTGATCGTCGTCGCCGCATCGGCAAGGTGAGTGAGCTGGAAGCCGCGGTGGCTGCCGAGCCGCTCAACGGCCACCTGGGCATCGCTCACACCCGTTGGGCCACCCACGGTGCGCCGACCGAGCACAATGCCCACCCGCACTTCTCCGGCCAGGAAGTGGCCGTGGTGCACAACGGCATCATCGAGAACCACGAAGAACTGCGTGAAGAACTCAAGGGCCTTGGCTACGTGTTCACCTCGCAGACCGACACCGAGGTGATCGTCCACCTGATCCACCACACCCTCAAGAGCATTCCCGACCTGACCGACGCCTTCAAGACCGTGGTCAAGCGCCTGCATGGTGCCTACGGTCTGTCGGTGATCAGCGTCAAGCAGCCGGACCGTCTGGTTGCCGCGCGCAGCGGTAGCCCGCTGGTGATCGGCCTGGGTCATGGCGAGAACTTCCTGGCCTCCGACCAGCTC
This sequence comes from Pseudomonas putida, assembly GCF_001636055.1. Classification (NCBI taxonomy): domain Bacteria; kingdom Pseudomonadati; phylum Pseudomonadota; class Gammaproteobacteria; order Pseudomonadales; family Pseudomonadaceae; genus Pseudomonas; species Pseudomonas putida. Next base: position 472,045 of record NZ_CP011789.1, on the reverse strand, counting down.
GCGTTGCGTCAGGTCACCGACCGCTTCATGTACCTTGAGGAAGGCGATATCGCCGAAATCCGCCGCGATCAGGTGAACATCTGGGATCAGGCCGGCAGCAAGGTCCAGCGCGAAACCGTGCAGTACCACGAAGGCGCCGAGGCTGCCGACAAGGGCACCTATCGCCACTTCATGCTCAAGGAAATTCACGAGCAGCCTTCCGTGGTACAGCGCACCCTCGAAGGCCGTCTGGGCAGCGACCACGTCATGGTCCAGGCCTTCGGCCCGCAAGCTGCCGAGCTGTTCGCCAAGGTGCGCAATGTACAGATCGTCGCCTGCGGCACCAGCTATCACGCCGGCATGGTCGCGCGTTACTGGCTGGAAAGCCTGGCCGGCATCCCCTGCCAGGTCGAGGTCGCCAGCGAATTCCGCTACCGCAAAGTTGTGGTGCAGCCAGACACCCTGTTCGTGTCCATCTCCCAGTCCGGCGAAACCGCCGACACCCTGGCTGCCCTGCGCAACGCCAAGGAGCTGGGCTTCCTCGGCAGCCTGGCGATCTGCAACGTCGGTATCAGCTCGCTGGTACGTGAATCCGACCTGACCCTGCTGACCCTGGCCGGCCCGGAAATCGGCGTTGCTTCGACCAAGGCCTTCACCACCCAGCTGGTCTCGCTGATGCTGCTGACCCTGGCCCTGGGCCAGGTACGCGGCAGCCTCGAAGCTGGCGTCGAAGCCGAGCTGGTCGAAGAGCTGCGCCGTCTGCCCGCGCGTCTGGGCGAAGCCCTGGCGATGGACAGCGTGGTCGAGAAGACCGCCGAACTGTTCGCCGACAAACACCACACCCTGTTCCTCGGCCGTGGTGCCCAGTACCCGGTGGCGATGGAAGGTGCGCTCAAGCTCAAGGAGATTTCCTACATTCACGCCGAAGCCTATCCGGCAGGTGAGCTCAAGCACGGCCCGCTGGCGCTGGTCGATGCCGACATGCCGGTGGTTACCGTCGCGCCGAACAACGAGCTGCTGGAAAAGCTCAAGTCGAACCTGCAGGAGGTCCGTGCCCGTGGCGGCGAGCTGGTGGTGTTCGCCGACGAGAACGCCGGCATGAGCAATGGTGAAGGCACCCATGTGATCAAGGTGCCGCACATCATCGATGCCCTGGCGCCGATCCTGTACACCATTCCGCTGCAGCTGCTGTCGTACTACGTGGCCGTGCTCAAGGGCACTGACGTTGACCAGCCGCGTAACCTGGCGAAGTCGGTGACGGTAGAGTAAGCGGTTGCGCTGAGCGGGGGCTGGTTTTTGCGAATTAGAACTGTCGCACCGCAATAAAAACTGTCGCTGACGAAGGGAGCCTTAACCGGCTCCCTTTTTTCGTTGCGCACCTCGTTTCAGCTGAATCGCCCCTGGTTTCGTGAGCCACATCCAGCGCTTTGACCACGCTGTCTCCATCCGGCTTTTCTGATAAAGCCGCAGCCCGCGTACGCCCGAACCCTCGATCGCGATACCCGCGACCTCGGCCCAGTAGCCCACCCGTCGAAAGACGCACGAGGCGACGATACCGGAGGCGACCTTGTTCAGTTCACATTTTGCAATTGATTCTTATTTCTTAAATTGCTGTTCATCTATACAGTGCTCTGGTGGCTTGCTTCACCTCACATCCCGAATGCGCAGGAAGGCGAACCGCTCATTTCATCGAACACGAGTTATGGAGCGACATCATGGTACAAGGACCTATTGAATTACCCGCAACGCCTGTTACAGCCCCTGGAATTGACCCCCCTATTGGTGAGCCAGTCTATCTCGGACCAAAATTTGTTGGTGAGCCCACCGCTCCCATCAATATCCCTGGGCTACCGTCAGTAAATTTTGGCCCAATTACAAGTCAAGTGCAGTATCGAAGGGCCATGGCAGCTTACCTGTCTTCGGTTTATGAAAAAGAAACAAAACGCATTCATGAGGAATATCTTGCAAGTGCTGCGGGTTTGGCATCAACGCTACAAAAAGAGCTTGATGTCGCGCGGGGCGGTTCGTACATAAGTGACGCTGCCTCTGTCGCGAGCTTGCTTAGAGAAATACAGTTGCGCGAAAGCTCGATAAACCAAAAAGCGACTGAACGTCAAACTCAGCAAACGAAGTCAAACAGCTTTTACTCTGCCGATTTTTCGAGCAAAGGGAGTATTGATTTCATCCGGACAGTGACAGACCTCGCCATCAGTGGCAGCGCTGCAGTGAATGTCATTCCCAGATGGCAGGAGTCTCTGGCTGCGACATATCAGGCCCGCTATCTTGGCGACCAAATCTCTCTGCTCAATGCTCAGGCGGCGGCGTTGCGCGAACAGTTGGCCGTCGCTCAAGCTGCACAACGAGAAGCACAAGCCGTTATTCAGTCAGTCAGCAGTGAGCTATCAGCCATTACGGCACCTGCGCAGCAGCACCTGGCTACGCAAAGACAATCGCTGGAAAGTCAGTTTTCCGACTCATCGACTCTGACCCATGCTGAACGACAAGCCGCTACGCAGGCTGTCCAACAGTCGGCTCAGCAAAGTGATCAGCAGATTGATGCCCTTGCTGCAGCGGCCAGTAGTCAAATCAATGCGAACGAACTCGCTCAGATCAGTCAATCAGTAAAAGCACAGGCGAACCTCCTCGCCTCAACGTTCACGGACGTGGTAAATCAGCTAGTGGCTGACGCCGATACGCTTATCGCTTCTCAACGCAATACGATCATTCAAGCAAGTGGTAACGCAGCTAGCCTAGTTAACGCTCGCATGGTCGAACTCATTGCACAAGTTCAAGCTAACCCAACACATGCAGCCGCCGCTGCAGCCCGGCAGAGCCTGCAGCAAACAACGAACAGCACTTATGCCATCGTAACTGACCAGCTTGACCAGGCATCCCTTGCTGACAGCGCTAAACGACAACAAGTAATTGCTGGCATCCAGACTGCGCGAACTAACGCTCAGACGCAGTTACAGGGCGTGACTGCTCTCACTCAGAATGCCATCGCCCAGGCGGCCAGCACCTACCGGTTTGCAGGCAGTGCTGCTGTGCTGAGCATACCCGGACAAGGCGTAGTGCCTTTGGCCGAAGCAACTCTTGCTGCTCTGCGCCAAGGGATCGCGAGTGCGATCACCGCATTGGGCGGGATCGCTTCTGCTACGGTCGGTGCTCCCTTAGCAGCAGGGCTTGCCGCCTTGGTTTACCCCAGTTCCACGGCCAGTCAAGCTCAAGACCAGACTCCAGCCCGTTTCCGATATGGTATGGGAGTCGAAGCCCGAGATCTTGGTCTTGCGCCGGGCGCCAATCTCAATGCTATCGCTGCTGCACAGGGTAAAGTCGAGTTGGCCTATCGATTGGCCAACGAAACACGCGGGGATGGTCGCTCTTACATTTTGGTCGTCGCTGCCGATGGGATCAACGTAACAAAGAACGTACCCGTCCGAGCGGCCACATTGGACCCGCAGACTGGGCGCTACACGGTTGCAGTGCCAAGCCTGGTGCCTGACCAGCCTCCTATCACTCTAACTTGGACGCCAGGTCGCGCCCCCGGCGAACAGTCCTCAACAACCACTACACCCGCGGCGACACAGACTGTGCCAATCTACACGGGGGTAGAGCTACAGCCGCTTGAGATTGAGGCGCTGTCGTACCCAGGTGAAGTGCTGGATGCCAATGACCTGATCATCATATTCCCAATTGACTCGGGAATTGAACCGGTCTACTTGATGTTCAGTACTACAGGATATCATCAGGCGCCCAAAAACTTAATTGCTTTTCCTGATGCAAAACCTGTGAGAGCTAAAAGCAGCGTTCGTGGGGGCGGTAAGCTTAGAAGGCGCTGGGTGGATAGTAAAGGCAGAATTTATGAGTGGGATAGCCAGCACGGTAAGGTTGAATTATATGATAAACAGGGCAAGCATTTAGGAGAGTTTGACTCTGTATCTGGCAGTCAAACAAAGTCAGCTGTTCCTGGTCGAACTACCGAAAAGTGAGATATATAATATGTTTATTAATTTAACTGGCTTTCTGAAAGAGTATGAGCTTGATGACTCCTTGAAGTATGATCTTGATATTCCATCGGAACATGAAAAAGATATTATGAGTATTTTGAATTGGCAGTCTCTTGAGGCTGAATCAGACGGTGAACTTCCTCTGTCTGATGAGCAAGCAGAGAAAATATTTTCTCTACTTGGAAATCCGAAACCTGAAGGGTTGGATTTTTTTGTTGGCGTTCGAGCTTAGCGGCTAGCATCTGCCTTGCTTACTTAGCCTGCACGGTGGAGCACAGGGCCTGGCTATCTTCTATGCCAAGTCCATGTTCCGTGCTCAGGAAGGCAAGAAGAGGTAACGCCTTCTGACGTTTGCCCCGCGTTAGAACAAAAAATATCGGAGGCATGAGTGATTGCCTCCGATTTCTATTTACTTAAAAGTTAAGTATTCGATTCATTTCAAGTCCGCGCCAGCTCCCGCACTTCGCCACCCCGGCGCTTGCGCACCATGAAGTACGCCGCCACGATCACCAGCAAGGTCACCAGCACCAGCCAGAATTGAAAACGCGTCGCGGGGTCGATCGCCTGTGTTGCCAGCACCGACACCAGCGCCAGCAGCGCAATGACGTTGGTCAGCGGGAAGCCCCAGGCCCTGAATGACGTTGGGTCCACCACCTCATACCGGGTTTTCAGGCGCATGCCGACGTGGGCGAAAATGATGAAGATCCAGACGAAGATGATGAACGCGCCGGTACTCCTGGCCAGGGTCAGGAAGAGATCGCCGCCGCTGATGAAGTGCAAGGTCAGAATCGTCACGCAAATGCAGAACGCCAGCGCCAGTGCATTGATCGGAACGCCCTTGGCGTTGGTACGGGCGAACAGCGCCGGGGCATGTCCGCGTTGGCTGAGCGAGAACAGCATGCGCGAGTTGGAAAACATGAACGAGTTCATCACCGACATGAACGACACGAACAACACCAGTTTCATTGCCACCGCCGCGCCCTTGAAACCGGCGAGGGTGAACAGCGCGACGTAGGGCGAGGCGAGGTTGGCCTTGTCGGTCCAGGGCAGGCAGAGCACCAGGATCGACACGGAACCGACATAGAACAGCATCACCCGCACGATCACGCTCTTGATCGCGCGGATCACGTTCCGGCGCGGGTTCTCCGATTCACCGGCAGCTACAGCGGCAATTTCGCTGCCGCCCAGCGAGAAGATCGCCACGATCACCCCGGCCATCACTGGCGACAGGCCGTTGGGCATGAAGCCGCCATGGTCGGTGAGGTTGACCAGGCCGGGAGCGGGGATGTTTTCCTGCCAGCCCAATAGGATTGAGGCGCCTAGCAGCATGAAGATGAGGATGGTGACCACCTTCAGCGCCGCCAGCCAGTACTCCACTTCGGCGAACGAACGCACCGAGTAGGCGTTGCTGGCGATCAGCGTCACCAGCATGATGAACGCGCCGATCCAGATCGGCAGCCAGGGCATGAAATCGTTGAGGATCGCGCCCAGCAACACGGCTTCGAGGGTGATGGTCATCATCGACTTAAGCCAGTACAGCCAGCCCACGGTGAAGCCCGCCCAGTTGCCGAGGTAGATGTTGGCGTAGGTCGAGAAGGAGCCTGCGTCAGGATTGCGCGAGGCCATCTCGCCGAGCATGAACATCACCAGGGTGACGATGATGCCGCCGATCACGTAGGACAGAATCGCGGCTGGGCCGGCCGAGGCGATCAGGCTGCCGGAGCCGACGAACAACCCGGCGCCGATCACACCGCCAAGCGCGATCATGGTGATATGCCGCTGCTTGAGGCTTTGCTTCAATCCGTTGTCTTGCATGTCCAGACTTCTCTTATTATTGGAAGAAACCGGCGCGTCCTGCGAGCGGCAAGTGCTCGCGGATCTACCTGCACGGGCGGCGCCATCAATCGAGGTCTTGCTTCAGGCAATGCCTATCCGAGCCGACACCTTGGGCAAAGCGGCGCGTCATCTCAAACGAATTCTGCGCACAACATCCTGCGGATTTTTCCTGAGGTCAGTTTCGACGCCGATGCGCTTGAGACCATCGATGAATAACTTGAGCTACCCGGAAGCGTCGTGGCGAGGGGGGGCATAGCATGTTCCTCAAAGGGATGGGTGGCTAACCTGGGCGATGCGCAGTATGGATTTCCCTACCTCGACGGGTACTGCATCAGAAAAAACCAGGTCATACGCTGACAAAATCCTAGGAAGCTTCCTTCAATTCCTACGGCTTAGGTCAATATCTCCTCACAGTGCTTTGGCGTACCGTCGAGTCCTCTTCAAACAAGGACGAAGCCCATGCAATCACTGGAGCGAGTGCTCGACATACAGCCTGTCGTGCAGGCTGACATCACCTTTCAGATCAATGGCCAGACGGTGCAGGCCGCACAAGGCGAGACGGTACTCAGCGTGCTCAATGCCGTTGGCCTGCGTCAGCTGGCGCGCAACGACCACGGTCAGCCAGCTGGCGCCTTCTGCGGTATGGGCGTTTGCCATTGCTGCCTGGTGGCGATAGACGGGCGGCCCAAGCGCCGAGCCTGCCAGACCGTGGTTCGGCAGGGGATGCGGGTGGAGACCGAGGTCAATCGCCTGGCCCTGGAGGTGCAGTCATGAGTCTGCGACCGGTGATAGTGGGAGGCGGCTCGGCGGGCATGGCCGCGGCCATCGAGTTGGCCGAGCATGGCGTCGACTGCCTGCTGTTCGATGAAGCCTCGCGCCCGGGTGGCGTGGTCTATCGCGGGCCGCTGCGTGCCGGTGTCGACCTCGGTTACCTCGGCGCGCGCTACAGCAAGGCCCTGCACACGCTGCACGAAGACTTCGCCAGCAGCGCCGAACACGTCGACTTGCGCCTGAACAACCGTGTGGTTGGCGGCGATCATGAGCGCCTGATGGTGCTGGATGCCGACGAGCAACTGCATGAGATCGACTATTCCCATCTGCTGCTGTCGGCCGGCTGCCACGAGCGCAATGTGCCATTCCCCGGCTGGACACTGCCTGGCGTGATGCTGCTGGGCGGGCTGCAGTTGCAGATCAAGAGCGGTGTGGTCAAGCCGCTGGGCAGCACCTTGATCGCAGGTACTGGCCCGCTGCTGCCACTGGTGGCCTGCCAACTGCATGCGGCTGGCGCCAAGGTTGCCGGCGTTTACGAGGCCTGCGCCTTCAACCGTATCGCCAAGGAAAGCCTGGCGCTGCTGAACAAACCGCAGCTGTTTCTCGACGGCCTCAGCATGCTGGCGTACATGAAGCTCAACGGTATTGCGATGCACTATGGCTGGGGTGTGGTCAGCGCCAGTGGTGAAGGTGAACTGCGCGAAGTCAGCCTTGCGCCCTATGGCCAGGATTGGAAAGCCGACATGAGTCGTGTGCGGCGCGAGCCGGTGGACACCTTGGCGGTCGGTTATGGATTTATCCCGCGCACCCAGCTCAGTCAACAGTTGGGGCTGGCGCACGGGTTCAGCGACGACGGCTACCTGCGCGCGACATGCAATGTCTGGCAGCAGAGCAGCCAGGCGCATATCCACCTAGCCGGCGACATGGGCGGTATCCGTGGTGGCGAGGCAGCGATGCTGACCGGGCGCATCGCTGCGGTGTCGATCCTGCAGCAACGTGGCGTGCTCGACCCCGCCCAGGCCATCGAGCGGCGCGAGCAGTACTTGGGCAAGCTGGCCGCGATCACGCGGTTCAGGGCGGGTGTCGAGCGCTATACCCAACGTGGCGCAGCGCAAATCGAGCTGCCGCAGGCCGACACGGTGATCTGCCGCTGCGAGCACGTCACCCGTAGCGATATCGACCTGGCGCTTGAGCAAGGCGTGCAGGACATGGCCAGCCTGAAGATGCGCACCCGGGTGAGCATGGGCGACTGCCAGGGGCGCATGTGTGTGGGCTACTGCAGCGATCGCCTGCGCGCCAGCACCGGGCGAGCGGATGTCGGCTGGCTGCGACCGCGTTTCCCGATCGATCCCATCCCATTTTCCGCATTCCAGCACCTGGCCACGGAGGCCTGAGCATGAACAAGACCTATGACATCGTCATCGCCGGCGGTGGGGTGATCGGCGCCTCCTGTGCCTATCAGTTGTCCAAGCGCAAGGGGCTGAAAATCGCCCTGATCGACAGCAAGCGCCCGGGCAATGCGACACGTGCCTCGGCTGGCGGCCTGTGGGCCATCGGCGAGTCGGTGGGCCTGGGGTGTGGCGTGATCTTCTTTCGCATGATGTCCTCGCGCAACAAACGCGAGGCCCATGGCGCAGCAGTGGCGGTGGATTCGAGCACGCCGCATATCCTGCCGCAGTGCTTCTTCGATCTGGCACTGCAATCCAACGCGCTTTATCCACAGCTGCACCAGGAATTGATCGAGCGCCATGGCATGGACTTCAAGTTCGAGCGCACCGGATTGAAGTACATCATCCAGGACGATGAGGACCAGCTGTACGCCGAGCACATCGTCGCGCAGATCCCGCACCTGGCGGACCAGGTGCGCTGGCTGGATCGCCAGGCACTGCGTGAGCGCGAGCCCGCGGTGACCCTGCAGGCCAAGGGGGCGCTGGAGTTCCTCTGCGATCACCAGGTCAGCCCGTTCCGCCTGGGCGACGCCTACCTGGAAGCTGCGCGCCAGAACGGCGTCGATCTGTATCTGAACACCAACATCACTGATGTGCTGCAGGTGAACTCGCAGATCAAGGGTGTGCGCACTGCCGAGGCGGGGGTTTTCCATTGTCACACCTTGCTCAATGCCGCTGGGGCTTGGGCGGGCGAGCTCAGTGAGTGGGCTACCGGTACTTCGATTCCGGTCAAGCCGGTGAAAGGTCAGATCGTTCTCACCGAACGTTTGCCCAAGCTGCTCGAGGGCTGCCTGACCACCAGTGATTGCTACATGGCGCAAAAGGATAATGGCGAGGTACTGATTGGCAGCACGACGGAAGACAAGGGGTTCGATGTTAGCACTACCTTCCCCGAAATTGCCGGGTTGGTTCAGGGGGCGGTGCGTTGTGTGCCGGAGCTGGCGCAGGTGAGCCTGAAGCGTACCTGGGCGGGGTTGCGTCCCGGGTCGCCGGACGAACTGCCTATTCTTGGCCCTGTGGACGAGGTGACGGGTTACTTCAACGCCTGTGGACATTTCCGTACCGGGATTCTCACCTCGGCAATCACCGGCGTGATGCTGGACAAGGTTATCCACAACGAGCCACTGCCGCTGGATATCACACCTTTCCTGGCGAGACGTTTCGGGCGGGCTGTGGATAAGAACTGGGCGGTGGGGTAGGGCATGGGGGGCCGCTCCTGCAGGCTTGGTAGCCGCTGCAGGAGCAACTGTCTTGTCCAAAATCTAAGGGTGAGGCCAATCCCTGCGAGAGCGGCGGTTCGGCGCCCCGACTTGTCCCGCGAACACGGGCGTAGCCCGTGCCAGGCAGCGCGGTGTCCTTTTCGCGGGTAAACCCGCTCCCACAGGGGCCTGCGCTGCTTTTGTTGGACTTAGATCTGCATCGCCATCCCTTCCACGTTCATCGCTGCCTGGCGTAAGGCTTCGGAGCGAGTCGGGTGTGGGTGGCAGGTCAGGGCGATATCCTCGGCCGACGCGCTGAACTCCATGGCCACGCAAAACTCGCCGATCATCTCGCTGACGCTCGGCCCGACCAGATGCACACCTAGCACCTCGTCGGTCTCGGCATCGGCCAGCACCTTGGCGAAGCCTTCGGTCTCATGGTTGATCTTGGCGCGGCTGTTGGCGGTGAAGGGGAACTTGCCGACCTTGTAGGCACGGCCCTCTGCCTTGAGCTGCTCTTCGGTCTTGCCAACGCTGGCCAGTTCCGGTCGTGTATAGATGACGCCGGGGATCAGGTTGTAGTTGACCTCATGGGCCTTACCGGCAATACGCTCGATGCACGACACCGCTTCGTCTTCGGCCTTGTGCGCGAGCATCGGGCCGGAGGTGACGTCGCCGATCACCCAGATGCCGGGCACTTGGGAGCGGTGGTGGTCATTGGCGAGCATGCCGCGTTTGTCGGTCTGCAGGCCGACGCTCTCCAGGTTCAGGCCCTGGGTGTACGGGCGGCGGCCGATGGCGACCAGCACATAGTCGGCCTCCAGGGTTTGCGCATCGCCGCCGGCGGCAGGCTCAAGCGTCAGGCTGACGCTGCTCGCCGAAGGCGTGGCCTGGGTCACCTTGCTGCCGAGCTTGAAGCTCATGCCCTGCTTGGCCAGGGCCTTTTGCAGGGTCCTGGCCGTTTCCTCGTCGGTGCCGGGGCAGATGCGGTCGAGGTATTCGATCACGGTCACCTCGGCCCCCAGGCGACGCCAGACCGAACCCAGTTCAAGGCCGATCACGCCTGCGCCGATGACCACCAGGTGCTTGGGGACCTGCGGCAGCGCCAAGGCGCCAGTGGAGTCGATGATACGTTGGTTATCGATATTCACCCCTGGCAGCGGGGTTGGCTCGGAGCCGGTGGCGATCACGATATCTTTGGCCTGAAGAGTGGTTTCGCTGCCATCCTCGGCCTTGACGATGACCTTGCCGACGCCGTCGAGGCGGCCCCAGCCCTTGACCCAGTCGACCTTGTTCTTGCGGAACAGGTACTCGATACCCTTGGTCAGGCCGCTCACGCTTTCGTCTTTCTGCTTCATCATCTGCGCCAGGTTCAGGGTCGGCTTGACCTCGATGCCCAGGTGCGCGAACTCGCTGCCGCTGGCCGCTTCGTACAGCTCGGAGGCGTGCAGCAGCGCCTTGGAGGGCATGCAGCCGACGTTCAGGCAGGTGCCGCCGAGAGTCGAACGTCCTTCGACGCAGGCCACGCTCAGGCCCAACTGACCGGCACGGATGGCCGCGTTATAGCCGCCAGGGCCGCCACCGATGATCACCACATCATAGGATTTCATGGGATTCACTCCAGGGAAGAAGAATGCGCGAGAGGGGCACAAGGTTAGTCGCTGAATGGAGGATTGTATACAATCTGTCGATCGCGGCATGGCCGATAGCGTTGGACTATGGTCGCTATAAAAGGAAACTTCCAATGAATGAACTACCCTGATCCGGTGACGCTCGAATTCTTGTACGGCGTCCGTAATTGAAAGGGGGTCTTTCATGCTTGCGCAACTTCCACCTGCGTTGCAGAGCCTGCACTTGCCTTTACGTCTTAAGCTGTGGGACGGCAACCAGTTCGATCTAGGGCCTAGCCCGCAGGTCACCATCCTGGTCAAGGAGCCTCAGTTGATCAGTCAGCTGACACACCCGAGCATGGATGAACTGGGCACAGCCTTTGTCGAGGGCAAGCTTGAACTCGAGGGGAACATTGGCGAAGTCATCCGCGTTTGCGACGAGCTCAGCGAGGCTTTGCTCAAAGACGATGAAGATGTAGTCCCGGTGCGCACCTCGCACGACAAGAAAACCGACGCCGAAGCCATTTCCTACCATTACGACCTGTCCAACGAGTTCTACCAACTGTGGCTCGATCCGGACATGGCTTATTCCTGCGCCTACTTCAAGGAGCCGGACAACACCCTCGCCCAGGCCCAGCAAGACAAGTTCGACCATCTGTGTCGCAAGCTGCGGCTGCAGGCCGGCGATTACTTGCTGGATGTCGGCTGCGGTTGGGGCGGCCTGGCGCGTTTTGCCGCACGCGAATATGGCGCCAAGGTGTTCGGCATCACCCTGAGCAAGGAGCAATTGACGCTGGGGCGCCAGCGGGTCAAGGATGAGGGGCTGGCCGACAAGGTCGACCTGCAGATTCTCGACTACCGCGACCTGCCCCAGGATGGCCGTTTCGACAAGGCGGTCAGCGTCGGTATGTTCGAGCACGTCGGCCATGCCAACCTCGAACTGTACTGCCAGCGACTGTTCGGCGCCGTACGTGAAGGCGGCCTGGTGATGAACCATGGCATCACCGCCAAGCATGTGGATGGTCGGCCGGTTGGGCGAGGTGCTGGGGATTTCATCGATCGTTATGTATTCCCGCACGGCGAGCTGCCGCACATCTCGATGATTACCGCGCGTATCTGCGAGGCAGGGCTGGAGGTGGTAGACGTGGAAAGCCTGCGTCTGCACTACGCCAAGACCCTCAATCACTGGAGCGAAAATCTCGAGAACCAGCTGCATCGCGCTGCGGCGCTGGTGCCGGAGAAGACGCTGCGGATCTGGCGGCTGTACCTGGCCGGATGCGCCTATGCCTTCACCAAGGGCTGGATCAATCTGCATCAGATTCTTGCAGTGAAGCCGTATGCGGATGGCCACCACGACCTGCCGTGGACGCGAGAGGATCTCTATCGTTGATCAAGACGGGGCCGCCTTTGCGGCCCCGCTTCTTTTCTGGCTACAGAATCGGTGAAATCAAGCGCGCGATGCGCATCCCCAGCTGCTGCAGCCGATGAGTGTCGCGGCTGTCTTCGGCGGTTATCTCCCGCGATTGCTCGAAGTCGCACAGCAGCATGGCCTCGACCTGATCGGCAAAGGCGCGGTCGATGGTCAGCAAGGTGATCTCGAAATTCAGCCGGAACGAGCGATTGTCCATGTTGGCGCTGCCGATAGCGCTGACATCATCGTCCACCAGGATCACCTTCTGATGCACGAAGCCCGGCTGATAACGGAATATGCGCACCCCGGCCCGCACAGCTTCGAAGGCGAACAGGCTGGAGGCGGCATAGACGATCTTGTGGTCGGGCCGTGACGGAATCAGTATCCGCACATCGACGCCGCGCAGCACTGCTAGGCGCAGTGCCGCGAAGACGGCTTCGTCTGGAATGAAGTAGGGGCTGGTGATCCAGATACGCCGTGTTGCCGACTGAATCGCTTCGACGAAGAACAGTTGGCAGGTCTCCTGTGGATCCGCCGGGCCGCTGGCAAGCACCTGACACAGTACGCCATCTTCTGGATAGGCATCGGGCAGGATCAGCGGTGGCAGCTCACGGGTGGCCCAATACCAGTCTTCGGCGAACGACTCCTGCAGACAGGCCAGCACCGGTCCGCTGACCTGCACGTGGGTATCGCGCCAGGGTGACAGGCGTGGATTGCCGCCCAGGTACTCATCACCGACGTTGTGCCCACCGACGAAACCCTGGAGTCCGTCAACCACGACAATCTTGCGGTGGTTGCGGAAGTTGACCTGGAAGCGGTTGAACCACCCACGGCGCGAGGAGAAGGCCTGGATCTGTACACCGCCCTCGCGCAGCACCTGGCTGTAGCGCGCCGGCAGGGCATGGCTGCCGACCTGATCGAACAATACGTAAATCCTTACCCCTTCGGCGGCCTTGCGCAGCAGCAGTTGTTGCAGCTCCTGACCGATGGCGTCGTCGTGGATGATGAAGAACTGCACCAGCACCGTGTCCCGCGCCTCGCCGATGGCAGCGAAGATCGCGTCGAAGGTCGCAGTGCCATCGATCAGCAATTTCACCTGGTTGTTGGCCAGGCAGGGCATGCGACCAAGCTTGGGCATGGCACGCAGTGCCGCGTAGCTTTCCGACTCCCGGGCGGTCAGGGCTTCCTCCACCCAGGGGCGCCAGTTGAGGTCGGCCATCGCCACGTGCATCTCCTGGTTGGCTTGTCGCCGCGCCTGTATATAGGCGTAAAAGGAGCGGGCGCCAAAGATCAGATAGGGCACCAGGGTCAGGTAGGGAATGAAGAACAATGACATTGCCCAGGCGATTGCGCCCTGAGCGGTACGCACAGTGAACACCGCATGCAGCGCAGCGATGATGCCCAGGAAGTGAATCAGTCCGAGCAGGTAACCGAAGAAGTAGGGGCTGTGGTAATCCATACGCATCCTGCATTCCAAGAGCACTGCCGCCTAACAGAGCATGTTCCCGGGGCCACTTGCAACCCGCGGGCGAAAAAGACGTCTAAGGCTCTGTCCGGCCTGAAGCCGGTATTTCGAGGAGCACTGATCCATGAAGATTCGTCTGCCACTGATTGCCCTGGCACTGGGCCTGGGCAGCCCGCTGCTGGCGCAAGCGCAGATGCTGCAACCCGGTCTTTGGGAGTTGACCACCAGCAACATGCAGGTCGACGGCAAGCCATTGCCCGACATGGCATTCATGCTCGGCCAACTGAAGAACCTGCCGCCGGAGCAGCGCGCCATGATGGAGGGTGCCTTGGCCAAGCAAGGCATTACCGTGGGGGGCAATGGAGTGCGCTCGTGCCTGACGCCAGAGCAGGTGGCTACCAATGATATTCCGTTGCAGGATCCGCAGTCGGGTTGCACGCAGAAGATCACCGACCGTCAAGGCAACGTCTGGAAGTTCCAGTTCAGTTGCCCCAAAGCCCAAGGCACCGGTCAGGCAACCTTCCTCAGTGATCGCGAATTCACCACCCAGGTCAGCGGCACCTTCAATGCCTCGGGCGTTCAGCAGCAGGGCAGCATGAACACCCGGGCGGTGTGGCTGGGTAATGATTGCGGGAACGTACGTCCACGCAGCTAGCGCCTCACCATTGCCACTGGCTGGCAGCCACTGCGTCGTGGGCATGCAGGCTTTCCGCATGTTCCACGCGCAGATCGAAGCCGGTGGCCCATTCCAGTTCGCGCAGCGCCAGGTGCACGCGACGCGCAGCATCTTCACAGAACATCAGGTTCTGACCATTGGCCAGGGCGAACGCCTGTTCGTCGGCTCTTTTCACGGCCGTCTGCACGGCGGTACCCAATGCGTTTTCCACGGTATCGATCAGCGCGTTGAGCGGAAGCGTTTGCAGGTTGTCCCGCAGACGCACCTTGATGAAGGCCTGGCTGCGCTGGCTGTGGGGCGTCGCAACGATACCTGCACTGCTGCCCAGCCATTGCAGGATGGCCTGTGGATCGAGCGTCTGGTTGGCGAAGTCCGTGAGAAACTGCTGCTGGATGAGCTGGCGCGCCAGCGCAGCGGAGCATGGGCAGGTGGATGAATAGGGGATTTCCACGTGTTGTTCCACGTGGAACATTTCGTTTTCGATGCGTGCATCAAGGGTGATCGGGTAGCGCTTCCAGCCCTCCAACGGGCTGACAAGCGCTGGACGCTTAAGCAGGTAGTCGAATTTCAGGCGCAGGTAGGCGCTGGACGAAAGCCCTTCATGGCTGTCGAGAAAGCGGTCCAGGAGCTGGCGCAATGCCAAGGGCGTCAGTTCGGTGTGCTCCAGTGCCTCCAGCGCAAGGTAAAGGCGCGACATATGGATGCCGCGCGATTCACCATCATCCAGGCTCACGCCGGCATCAGCCCAGGCGCTCAGGCGGTACCCGTTCAGTTGCACAGGCAGGGCGATACCGCGCATACCGACCCAATCCAGGGGTTGGAGCTTGTGGCTGGTTTGTGCGGCGATGTCGGGAAGCATCAGGCTGGTCATCGATAGAGTCCATGAAGAAGGGGCTTCAGCGGCAACCTCCGATCAAGCTGCAATGCAGGTTGAAACGTTGGCCGCTTGAGCTGGATACGCGGTTCAGGGTGGTCCAGCCGACGCGCCGGCTGTAGCCCACCCAGGCTTCGCCGTCGCTGGCCAGGCCGGTGAAAAAGGTCATCTGTCCATAGCGGCTGTTGGTCTGCGCCCAGAGTCGTCGACTGTTGCTGTCATACCCGCGCAGATGAAAGTCTCGGCCTTCGGTTCGCACACTGTAGTAACTGCCTTTGCCGTCTTCGCACGCCAACAGCGTGGCGCTGCGGGTGCACAACGCCAGGCCGGGCTGTGGGATCGCAGCGTAGAGCGGGATGGGCACGGCAAGTGCCAGCAGCAATAGGGCGAGGTTCGAGTGCTTCATGTCCATCCTCTCGAGCAGCCGTTCGACAGACGCGGCTTGGCGAAATTGTATTGTTATATTATAACGTTGTGCAATGCATCGTTTCGAATGCGCTTTGCCCGATGAGGTTCACCATGACCAACCGTCTTCCCGTTACCGTGCTGTCCGGCTTCCTCGGGGCCGGCAAGAGCACGCTGCTCAACCATGTCCTGCGCAACCGTGAAAACCTGCGGGTTGCGGTGATCGTCAACGACATGAGCGAAATCAATATCGATGCCAGCGAGGTACAGCGTAATGTGAGCCTCAATCGCGCCGAAGAAAAGCTCGTCGAGATGAGCAATGGCTGCATCTGCTGCACCCTGCGCGAAGACCTGCTCGAGGAAGTGGCCCGGCTCGCCGACGAAGGCCGCTTCGATTACCTGCTGATCGAATCCACCGGTATTTCCGAACCACTGCCGGTGGCCGAAACCTTCACCTTCCGCGACGAACAGGGCCGCAGTCTCTCCGACTTGGCGCGCCTGGATACCATGGTCACGGTGGTCGACGGCCTTAACTTCCTGCGGGATTACCAGGCGGCGGACAGCCTGGCCAGTCGTGGCGAAACCCTGGGTGAGCAGGACGAACGCTCCATCAGCGACTTGCTGATCGAGCAGATCGAATTCGCCGACGTGTTGCTGCTGAGCAAGATCGACCTCATCAGTCAGCACGAACGCGAGGAACTGACCGCGATCCTGCGCAGCCTCAACGCCCGTGCCCAGATCGTGCCAATGGTGATGGGCCAAGTGCCGCTGGAGCGTATTCTCGATACCGGGCTGTTCGACTTCGAGCAAGCGTCCCAGGCGCCGGGATGGTTGCAGGAACTGCGCGGCGAGCATGTGCCGGAAACCGAGGAGTACGGCATCGCCTCGACCACCTGGCAGGCACGCAGGCCGTTTCATCCACAGCGCTTTTTCGACTTTATCCACAACAGCTGGAGCAATGGTCGGCTGCTGCGTTCGAAAGGATTTTTCTGGTTGGCCAGCAAGTACCAGGAAGCGGGCAGTTGGTCGCAGGCAGGCGGCATGATGCGTCATGGGCTGGCGGGTCGCTGGTGGCGTTTCGTGCCGCGTGAGCAGTGGCCGCAAGATGAAGAGAACCTCGAAGCGATCCTCAAGCAGTGGACGGTCGATTCGGGCGACTGTCGCCAGGAGCTGGTGTTCATCGGTCAGAACATCGACTTCGCACGGTTATCCACAGAGCTTGAAGCGTGTCTGCTGACGGACGAGGAGATGGAACTGGGGCCGATGGCCTGGTTGCGCCTGAATGATCCGTTCGGCCCCTGGTATGAAGAGGCGGCAGCATGAAGGCGGCACCTCGGCCTGTGGATATCCGCCAGGCGTTCGGCGAGTCGCCGCAGGTGATGACAGAAATCCTGCAGGATGGCGTCAACCTGGCGGTGTGGCAGCGACGCTTACCGGCGCAGGTCGAGGACTTCGCGGCCCTGCTGCTCAATCTTGGCCAGCCGATGTCGGATGAGCGTGTGATGGAGGTGGATGAGCGTGAGCCACCGGTGTTGCATCGCTTGCTGCCCGAGGCGGCCGATCTGCACGGTTACGAAGGTTTTGTGGCTGACGTGTCGTGGTTGGTGGCGGCCTATACCTGCCTGCTGGGCGCGCGCCGCGTGGGCTTGCGGCTGAGGCTGCTCGACGGGGCGATGTGCCCGCGCTTTCATGTGGATCATGTCCCACTGCGTCTGCTGACCACCTATGCGGGCGCCGGCAGTGAGTGGTTGGAAGAAGGCGACATCGACCGCAGCCGCTTGCAGCTGGCCGAAGCACCTGTGGATAACATTCGGCGCTTGCAGGCAGGGGACGTGGCCTTGCTCAAGGGCGAGAAGTGGTTGGGTAACGAGGGGGCGGGGCTGGTGCACCGCTCGCCGCCGACGCCGCCGGGAGAGAAGCGGCTGTTGTTGAGTCTTGATTGGTTGGGGTGAGGGTTTTGCCCGCGAAGAGGTCCGTAAAGGCAACGAACCTGCATCCACGATAGACTGGCATCACGTCCACCTAGACTCTGAGCCATGTTGCAGCACATTCCCACCTACGTCATCGCCGGCCCACTGGGCGCAGGCAAGACCAGCCTGATTCGTCACCTGCTCGGTCAGCGCCCGGAAAGCGAGCGCTGGGCGGTGCTGGTCAATGAGTTCGGCCAGATTGGCCTCGACGCTGCGCTGCTCAGCACCGATGCGTCCGGCGTTGCCATTGGCGAGGTCGCAGGCGGTTGCTTGTGTTGTGTCAACGGGGCGCCATTCCAGGTCGGCCTGGGGCGTCTGCTACGCAAGGCCAAGCCCGACAGGCTGTTCATCGAGCCTTCCGGCCTCGGTCATCCCGTGCAATTGCTGGAGCAGTTGAGGCACGCGCCCTGGATTGGTGTGCTGGATGTCCAGCCCCTGCTGATGGTGCTGGATGCTGCTGCCCTGGCGCGGGGTGAACCGCTGCCCGATGCGCAACAGCGCGCAGTGGCGCAGGCGGGGTTGTTGATTTTCAACAAGTCAGAGGATGTGGATGATGCACAGCGTCTGTTGATAACTGCGCCGTTTGGCGAAATCAGGGCGGTGTGGACGGATCATGCTGCGCTTGCCCTGGATAATCTGCCCATTCTGTCCACAGAGCCTTTACCCTCAGGGGTTCTTTCCAGCCTGCCTGTGGACAGCTCACCCGTCAGCTTGGCTGCCCTGTGGACAGATCCGCGCCAACCCATCTGCCAGGCGCAGCAAGGTGAGGGTGGGTGGAGTGTTGGCTGGCGCTGGCATCCGAGCCAGCGCTTCGATGAGGCTGCATTGCGTGGCGTGCTCGCGCAATGGGCGTGGCGGCGAGCCAAAGGGGTTATCCACAGCACCCAGGGTTGGCAATCATTCAACGGCCTGGAGCGCGGTGTGCCTGAGTGGCGTTCAAGCGAATGGCGCAGGGACTCGCGTATCGAGCTGATCTTTGATGAGCCCCAGCCGTTGCAGCCCCTTCAAGCAGCCATCGAGCACTGCCGCGTAAACGGCTGATCAGTTGCGCCAGCGGTTGTGCTCCTGGCGCCATTGCTGCATTTCGATAACGTTGTCGGTGCGCGGCGGGGTCTTGATCTCGAACGGGTAGGGTGCCAGTTCGATCTGTACGGTATGGGCGCCGAACTGGGTCACGGTGCCGGGGTGACGCTGTTCGCCGGTAACGGTGAACTCGAAGGCATAGACCCGTGCCAGACGCTTGCGGCCATTGGCATCGCGTATGAAGGCGATGCGCTTGAGGGCCACGGCGTCGTCTAGCAGCTCCAGGTCGAGCTTCGCACAATGCTGCTTGACCCGTTCCAGCGCCTTCTCTCGCAAGCCATGGTTGTGCCACAGCCAGGCGCCAGCCGTCGCCAACAGCATCAGGACGAACAGGTTCTCCAGGGTCAACATTTGCATATGCTCCAGACAGGTGGCTTCAGCTTAACTGCGTGCCTGGCCTGTCGTATAGGTGGCTTTCGGGTTCATACTGATCGACTTTCACTTATCCACACAGCTTCGGAAGTCTCCTGCATGAAACGTACACCGCACTTGCTCGCGATCCAGTCCCATGTGGTCTTTGGCCATGCCGGAAACAGCGCCGCGGTGTTTCCCATGCAGCGCATCGGCGTCAATGTCTGGCCGCTCAACACTGTGCAGTTCTCCAACCACACTCAGTATGGCCAGTGGGCTGGCGAAGTGCTTGCTCCGGAGCAAATTCCTGCGTTGGTGGAAGGCATTTCCAATATCGGCGAGCTGGGCCATTGCGATGCAGTGCTCTCGGGTTACCTGGGCAGTGCCGAGCAGGGGCGGGCGATCCTGGCCGGCGTCGAACGGATCAAGGCGGTCAACCCGCATGCGCTGTACCTGTGCGACCCGGTGATGGGGCACGCCGAGAAGGGCTGCATCGTGCCCCAGGAGGTCAGCGACTTCCTGCTTGAGCAGGCGGCGTCGGTGGCCGACATCCTCTGCCCGAACCAGCTCGAGCTCGACAGTTTCTGTGGTCGGCATGCGCAGTCGCTGGAAGATTGCGTGGCCATGGCGCGCAGCCTGCTGGCACGTGGGCCGCAGGCGGTACTGGTCAAGCACCTGGCCTACCCGGGGCGCGGCGAGGATGCTTTCGAGATGCTGCTGGTGACCCGCGAGCAGAGCTGGCACCTGCGTCGCCCGCTGCTGGCGTTTCCGCGTCAGCCGGTTGGAGTCGGTGACCTGACCTCGGGGCTGTTCCTGGCGCGGGTACTGCTGGGCGATTCGTGGCTGCAGGCCTTCGAGTTCACCGCGGCGGCGGTGCACGAAGTGCTGCTGGAAACCCAGGCCTGCGCCAGCTACGAGTTGCAGCTGGTGCGGGCGCAGGACCGCATCGCCCATCCGCGGGTGCGCTTCGAAGCACAGGTGCTGGCGTTCTAGATCACTCGGTCTTCAGGTCCTGGTAGCGCTTCTCCAGCTCCTGGCGGATCTGGCGGCGCTGCTGGCCCTGCAGGAAGCGGCGCTTCTCTTCGCTGTTCTGTGGCTGACGTGGCGGCACCGCGACCGGGCGGCGATTGTCGTCGACCGCGACCATGGTGAAGAAGCAGCTGTTGGAGTGGCGAACGGAGCGCTCGCGGATGTTCTCGGTCACCACCTTGATGCCCACTTCCATGGAGGTGTTGCCGGTGTAGTTGACCGAGGCGAGGAAAGTCACCAGTTCGCCGACGTGCACCGGCTCGCGGAAGATCACCTGGTCCACCGACAGGGTCACGACATAAGTACCGGCATAGCGGCTGGCGCAGGCATAGGCCACTTCGTCGAGGTATTTCAGCAGGGTGCCGCCATGTACGTTGCCCGAGAAGTTGGCCATGTCCGGCGTCATCAGGACGGTCATGCTCAGCTGGGCGTTTCCAGGTTCCATAGTGTGCTCACGGTGAGGTTGCGCTGAAACGGGGCGGGTATCTGCAGACACTTCTGTTCCCCTCTGTTGAGGTTTCCCATCCTGGAAACGGACGTCGCTCGACGGTCCGTCGTCACGCCGATCATGCCATTACCTCGCGCGCTTTTGCCGATCTGTTTCTACATATTGCACGGGCGTTTGACGAGCGGACGCGATGTTACCCTGAGTACGCCCATGCAACATGGGTGTTCCACCTTTCAACACAATTCGTACTAGCTGCTCGATCGGGGATGGCCTGGCAGAGGAGCGGTCTGCCCCCGTGCGTAGAGAAAAGGAGTGCCACGCCATGCATGCCATAAGCTTCATCCAGGATCTGGCCGTGATCATGCTGGTCGCAGGGGTGGTAACCATTCTTTTCCACAGGCTGCGCCAACCGGTGGTGCTCGGCTACATCGTCGCCGGTTTCATCATCGGCCCTCACACGCCGCCGTTCGGCCTCATCCACGACGAAGACACGATCAAGACCCTGGCCGAGCTCGGGGTGATCTTCCTGATGTTCTGCCTGGGCTTGGAGTTCAGCCTGCGCAAGCTGTTCAAGGTGGGGGCGACCGCCTTCATCGCTGCCTTCCTCGAAATCGTGCTGATGATCTGGATCGGCTTCGAGATCGGCCGCTGGTTCGGCTGGAGCACCATGGACTCGTTGTTCCTCGGCGCCATCCTGGCGATCTCCTCGACGACAATCATCGTCAAGGCGCTCAACGACCTGAAGATGAAGAACGAGCGGTTCGCGCAGTTGATCTTCGGCGTGCTGATCGTCGAGGACATCCTCGGCATCGGCATCATCGCCCTGCTCTCAGGCATTGCGGTCAGCGGTACGGTCAGTTCCGGCGAGGTGTTCTCCACCGTCGGCAAGCTGTCGCTGTTCATGATCGTGGCGTTGGTCATCGGCATCCTGCTGGTGCCACGGCTGCTGGCCTACGTGGCGAAGTTCGAGAGCAACGAGATGTTGCTGATTACCGTACTGGGGCTGTGCTTCGGCTTCTGCCTGCTGGTGGTCAAGCTGGAGTACAGCATGGTGTTGGGCGCCTTCCTGATCGGTGCGATCATGGCCGAATCGCGCCAGTTGCTGAAGATCGAGCGCCTGATCGAGCCGGTACGCGACCTGTTCAGCGCCATCTTCTTCGTCGCCATTGGCCTGATGATCGATCCGCAGGTGTTGATCGACTACGCTTGGCCGATCGTGGTGATCACCCTGGCTGTGGTGTTGGGCAAGATGCTGTCTTGCGGCATGGGCGCCTTCATTGCGGGCAACGATGGACGTACCTCATTGCGTGTGGGGATGGGGCTTTCACAGATTGGCGAATTCTCCTTCATCATCGCTGCCCTGGGCATGACCTTGCAGGTCACCAGCGACTTCCTCTATCCAGTCGCAGTGGCCGTCTCGGCCATCACCACCTTGCTCACGCCTTACCTGATTCGTGCTGCGGATCCCCTGTCGATTCGCCTGGGCAAGGTGGTACCGCAGCGCTTGTCGCGGGTGCTGTCGCTGTATGGCGAGTGGTTGCGCAACATTCAGCCTCAAGGCGAGGGCGCCATGCTGGCGGCGATGATCCGGCGCATCCTGCTGCAAGTGGGGGTGAACCTGGCACTGGTGATCGCCATCTTCTTCAGCGGTGGTTACTTCGCGGTACGCATCGGCACCTGGTTGAGCGAATGGATCGGTGATGTCGGGCAGCAGAAGGCGGTGATCTGGGGTGCGGCATTGTTGTTGTCACTGCCATTCCTGATCGCCGCTTATCGCAAGCTCAAGGCGCTGTCGATGCTGTTGGCGGAGATGGGGGTCAAGCCGGAGATGGCCGGGCGACACACTCAGCGCGTGCGCCGCGTGATTGCCGAAGTGATTCCGCTGTTGTCGCTGCTGGTGATCTTCCTGCTGCTGTCGGCACTGTCGGCGAGTATCCTGCCGACCAACGAGCTTTTGCTGGTCATCGCCGTGGTCGCGGCCGTGGTGGTCGCGCTGCTGTGGCGTTGGTTCGTGCGCGTGCATACGCGCATGCAGATCGCCCTGCTGGAAACGTTGGAGAACAGCCGCGATCACTCGCATTGAGGGGTGATCGCTCCCTGCGCAAGACTTCATGGTAGTCCGAGGGGATCAGGCGGTAACGATGTCGCCAGGCGCAGAAAGCCTGGCGATTCTACGAGTAGTTAATGGCGGTATGCCATTACTTTGCGTGTTCGGGTTCAGCTTTCCAGCCAGACGTCCCGCGCCCAGTGCCACACCGACTCCCAGCTTTCCTCGCCAACGATTTCTTCGTCGCCATCCCACAGCACCACCGTGCCGTCTTCCTCGACGCAGTAGTAACTGTCGCCGTCCTGGCAAAGGGGGATCAGGTCGCGTGGTACGCCGGCATCCCAGGCATTGGCGGCAACATCAGGCAAGTAGGTGTGCGACTGCGGGTCGGTGACAGTGACCGGCTCGAGGGAGCCGTATACCACGTCGCTGACGGTCAGCAGGAATTCCTTGAAGACGAAGGGAATGTTGATGAACAGTTGTTCTTCGATTTCGACCAGTTGGTCTTCGTCGGGAAGCTCCAGGGGCACGGGTACTGGCTCATTGGCTTCACGGAGTTGTTCGATCACTTCTTCCACAGTTCACTTCCTCTTACCTTGATGACAACGCTGCGCGTTATACCCTAGTAGCCCAGTGTGGCAAAAGCAAAAACCCCGGGACAGGCCCGGGGTTTTTCTGTGAAGCGCGTCAGAATCAGCCGTTCTGGCGGATACCGGCGAGCATCCAGGGCTGGTTCTCGCCCTGTGCACGCTCCATGTGCCAGCTTTCGCTGAAGGCCTCGCCCTGATCGAAGCGCGAGTTCTTCGATACGCCACGGAAGGTCAGGGTAGCGATGGTCTTGTCGGCGCGGTCGTCGACGCCTTCCAGTTGCACATCGAGGTCGTCGATGTAGGTGGACTGGAAGCCATCACCTTGCTCGGCACGCTCACGCTTGAGGAACTCGAGCATTTGCGGGGTAACGAACTCGGCGATCTTGTCCATCTCGTTCGCATCCCAGTGCTGCTGAAGCGTCTGGAAGTGGTTGCGGGCAGCGGCCAGGAAGCTCTGCTCGTTGAACCAGGCCGGGGCGTTGATGACCGGCGCGGTGGCGACAGGGGCGGCCGAACCACCGAAGATCGATTGCGCAGGCTGTTGTTGCACTTCACGCTGGTAGGGAGCGTGGCCGGCGCCTGCGGCAGCTTGCGGCTGCTGCTGGCGACGGCGCGCAGCGATGAAGCGGAAGACCAGGAAGGCGATCAGGCCCATGATCAGGAAGTCGAGGATCTGCATGCCCTGGAAGCCGTCTCCCATGAACATGGAGGCGAGCAGGCCACCGGCGGCGAGGCCGGCCAGAGGGCCCAGCCAGCGCGAAGCACCGCTGGCAGCGGCCGGTGCACGGCCTGGAGCGGTCGGCGCGGCGGCAGGCGTGGTTGGGGAGGCCTGGCGGGTCTGGTGCATAGGCGCAGCGCCCGAGCTCTTGCCACCGCCGAAGCGCTTGGCGTTGGCGTCGAGGCTCAGCGTCAGGCCGACGCAGAGCGCCAGTGCGATGCTAAGAAAACGTTGCATAAGATGGGATTTCCCGTTTTGTGGATTGCACGCGCGTCATGGTGCACATGATGTAGGAGACATGGCTAGCGCAAGAATGTTTCGAGCTTTTGCCTGATCCTGTAATCCGCGTCTGAATCTGGCGTCTGAAAGAGCGTTGCAGGACGAGTCAGCGCGACTCGTCCTCAGATCGCTTCCAGCTTGGCATACCCAAGCATCAGCCACTTGCTGCCTTCGTCGAAGTTCACTTGCACGCGAGCCTGTGCCCCGGACCCTTCAAAGTTGAGGATGACGCCTTCACCAAACACCGAGTGCTGCACGCGCTGGCCAAGGCTGAACGCCGTCTGCGGGATGTTGGCGTTGGCGAACAGGCTGCTGGCCTGGGTCTGCGCACCGCCGAAAGGACGGCTGACCGAATTGGACAAGCGTACTTCCTGAACCAGACCTGCCGGAATTTCCCGTACGAAACGCGACACCTTGTTGTACGTCTCGCTGCCATACAGGCGCCGGGTCTCGGCGTAGGTCATGATCAGCTGGCGCATCGCGCGGGTGATCCCGACGTAGGCCAGGCGGCGCTCCTCCTCAAGGCGGCCAGGTTCTTCCAGGCTCATCTTGTGCGGGAACAGACCTTCTTCCAGGCCGACCAGGAACACGTAGGGGAACTCCAGGCCCTTGGCGCTGTGCAGGGTCATCAACTGCACACTGTCTTCGTGCTCGTCTGCCTGGGCGTCGCCGGCCTCTAACGAGGCGTGACCGAGGAATGCCGACAGCGGCGAAAGATCGGCATCTTCCTCAGTGGATTCGAAGTTGCGCGCAGCGCTGACCAGTTCCTCAAGGTTTTCTACCCGAGCCTGGCCCTTTTCACCCTTTTCTTCCTGGTGGTAGATGATCAGCCCGGACTGCTCGATGACGGTCTGGGTCATGGTGTGCAGTGGCATCTCCATGACCTTGTTCGCAAGGTTTTCCATCAACTCGATGAAGCCGCCCAGGGCACTGGCCGCACGGCCTTTGAGTGCTTTGGCAGCGAGCAGCTGGCACATGGCATCCCACATCGACAGCTGGCTGTGGCGGGCATGTTCGCGGATGGCTTCGACCGTCTTCTCGCCGATGCCGCGGGGCGGTACGTTGATCACCCGCTCGAGTGCTGCATCGTTGCCGCGGCCTTCGAGCAGACGAAGGTAGGCCATGGCGTTCTTGATCTCGGCGCGCTCGAAGAAGCGCTGGCCACCATAGATGCGGTAGGGGATGCGCTCACGCAGCAGGGCTTCTTCGAGCACCCGCGACTGGGCGTTGGAGCGATAGAGGATGGCGATGTCGCTGCGCGAATTGCCGTCCTTGATGATGCGCTCGATGCTTTCGACCACGTAGCGTGCTTCGTCGTGCTCGTTGTATGCCGCGTACAGGGTGAGGGGTTCGCCTTCGCCCAGATCGGTCCACAGCTCCTTGCCCAGGCGCCCGCTGTTATTGGCGATCAGGGCGTTGGCGGCCTTGAGGATGCCACTGGTGGAGCGGTAGTTCTGCTCCAGGCGGATCAGTTCGGCGTCGGGGAAGTCGGCGGTGTATTGATGGATGTTCTCGATCTTCGCACCGCGCCAGCCATAGATCGACTGGTCGTCGTCGCCCACAGCCATCAGGCTTTCGCCACCGCCGGCCAGCAGGCGCAGCCAGGCATACTGCACGGCGTTGGTGTCCTGGAATTCGTCCACCAGCAGGTGGCGGAAACGGCGCTGGTAGTGCTCGAGCAGGCCGGGGTTGTCGCGCCACAGGTCGAGGGCGCGCAGCAGCAGCTCGGAGAAGTCGATGACCCCGGCGCGCTCGCAGGCCTGCTCATAGGCTTCGTAGATGCCGCGCATGGTCGCCAGGAACAGGTCGCCGCTGGCCTGGATGTGCTGCGGGCGCAGGCCTTCGTCCTTCTGGCCGTTGATGAACCACTGGGCCTGGCGTGCCGGCCAGCGCTGCTCATCCAGGCCCATCTCGCGGATCACTCGCTTGATCAGCCGCTGCTGATCGTCGCCGTCGAGGATCTGGAAATTCTGCGCCAGGCGCGCTTCCTGCCAGTGGGCACGCAGCAGGCGGTGGGCCAGGCCGTGGAAGGTGCCGACCCACATGCCAGCCGGGTTGATGCCCAGCAACTGCTCGATACGGTGACGCATCTCCGCGGCGGCCTTGTTGGTGAAGGTCACCGACAGAATCGAATGCGGCGAGGCCTGTTCGACCTGGATCAGCCAGGCGATGCGGTGCACCAGCACGCGGGTCTTGCCCGAGCCGGCGCCCGCGAGCACCAGTTGACGCCCACGCGGGGCTGCTACGGCCTGGCGTTGGGCATCGTTGAGGGAATTGAGCAGTAGGGAGAGGTCATCAGTGTGCATCCGGCCATTCTAGGTTGGCGCGGGGGCTGCGGGCAAATGGTCGGGCATTTGTGAAATCATGACACACAGCAGTTTGGCCCGGCCTCGCGCTTGTGTATGCTCCGTGCACGTTCGCGGCTGACCATTATAAGAACACTGCCATATGACCCAGAATTGCGTGGTGATCGACGCATCACCCGAATCGACAAGGAGCGTTCGCAGGCAATTCGCAACCCAGCTCTCCATCGAGCGGACCCGCCTGCTTTACCAGGGCTCCTTGCTGCCCACCCTGTTCATGTTGCTCAACGGCCTGCTTTGCGCCTGGCTGCTGTGGAGCCCTGCCCGCTATCTGCTGGTCGGCGTGTGGATGGTCTGGTTACTGGCGCTGGTGGCCTTGCGGGTGATCCAGGTGGCGGCCTTCGATGCGGCCTCGCCGGAGCGTCAGGCCAAGCCGACCTGGTGGCGGATGTTTCTCGGTGGTTCGGCCTTCAGTGGCCTGACGCTTGGCTGTGCCGCCCTCGCGCTGGTACCGGTGGACAGTTTCGTCCAGCAGGCCTGGGTTTTCGGCCTGCTGGGCGCAGCGGCGCTGTCGGCGAGCGTCGCCTACGCGGTCAGCCTGCCGGCCTTTCTCAGCTTCGTGTTACCCGGCCTGTTGCCGCCGATCGGATTTCTGTTCTTTTATCAGGACGGGTTGCAGCGCGGCTGGGGCTGGCTTGGCCTGATCCTGCTCGGCGCCCTGATGGTGGTGGCCTGGCAGGTCAATCGTCTGATCGAGCGCGGTCTGCTTCGGCGCTTCCAGAACCAGGCATTGATCGAGCATCTGCAGGGTGCGCAACGCCATGGCGAGCAATTGAACCAGGCCTTGAGTGCAGAGATCCGCCACCGTCGTCACGCCGAAGAGCAATTGCGCCAGGCGCAGGCCGGCCTCGAGCTGCGGGTGAGCGAGCGAGGCCGTGAGCTGGCGCTTGCCACCCAGGCCCTGGGTGCGAGCGAGCAGCGCCTGAGCCTGGCGCTGGAGGCTAGCGAACTGGGACTGTGGGACTGGGACCTGCAAACCGACGAAGTCCATCACACCCAGTTGCATGCCTTGTTCGGCCTGGAGCCTGGGCAGGTGCGCTCGGTGCGTGCCGACCTCAAGCCGCGCTTGCATCCCGACGATCTGCCGCTGCTGCGTCGCACGCTGGTCGAGCACCTCAAGGGCCGCAGCGACGACTATCGTGTCGAATACCGGGTGCGCCACACGCAAGGTCGCTGGTGCTGGATCGAGGACCGGGGACGGGCGGTCGAGCGTGATGCCGACGGCAAGGTCCTGCGCATGCTGGGTACCCGTCGTGACATCACCGCACAGAAGGAACAGGAAGAACAGCAGCGGCTGGCTGCCACCGTGTTCGAAGCGGCGAGTGAAGGCATCGCCATCCTCGATGCGCACTACCAGTTGCTGGCGGTCAACCAGCGATTCTGCGATCTCACCGGCTATGGGCGCGAAGACCTGATCCTGCGTGACCTGCTGGAGCTGCCCTGCAGCCGCGACGCCCGTCGGCACAGCCAATCGATTCACCAGGCCCTCGAGCAGCAAGGGCGCTGGGAGGGCGAGCTGGTCGAGGCGCGCAGTAATGGCGAGCTCTACCCGCAATGGTTGCAGCTCAATGGCGTGAGCGATGGACGGGGCAACATCAGCAATATCGTGGCGTTCTTCACGGACCTGTCGGCGCGCCGTGAGTCGGAGGAGCGCCTGCGCTATCTCGCCCACTACGATGACCTCACAGGCCTTGCCAACCGAGCGCTGTTCCGCCTGCGCCTGCATGAGGCGGTGCAGCGTGTGCGCTTGAACGGCCGCAGCCTGGCGCTGCTGCATGTCGATCTGGACCGCTTCAAGCTGCTCAATGAAAGCCTTGGGCACGAACTGGCCGACCAGTTGCTGAAGAAAATGGCCCAGCGCCTGGCCAATGCGGTGCCGGAGGCCGACACCGTGGCGCGTATTTCCGGCGACGAGTTCGCCGTGCTGTTCGATGGCTACAGCAATCTTTCCAGCCTGGTGCGGGTCACCACACGCCTGCTCGACAAGCTGCGGGTGCCGCAGCGAGTGGGCGGTCATGAGGTGGTGATCAGTGCATCGGTGGGCATCAGTGTGTTGTCGGAGGCCACTTTCGACCTCAACGCTTTGGTCAGTCAGGCCGACATGGCCAAGCAACACGCCAAGCACCTGGGGGGCGACAGCTTCCAGTTCTATACCGAAAGCCTGCGTGCCAGTACCCTGGAACGCCTGCAACTGGAAAACGATCTGCGCAAGGCTCTCGACGAAAACCAGCTGCGGGTCTACTTCCAGCCCAAGCTGTGCCTGCGTTCCGGCCGTCTGCATGCCGCCGAGGCGCTGGTGCGCTGGCAGCATCCGCAGTGGGGCATGGTGCCGCCGGGCGAGTTCATCGGGCTGGCCGAAGAAACCGGGTTGATTGCGCCGATGGGTGAGTTCGTCCTGCGTCAGGCGTGTTGGCAGGCATGTGAATGGTTGCGCCAGGGCTGGGAGATCCGTGTGTCGGTCAACCTGTCGGTCTACCAGTTGCGCCAGGGCAAGGTGGTCAGCCTGGTGCGTCAGGTACTGCAGGAGACCGGACTGGCGCCGCACCTGCTGGAGCTGGAGCTGACCGAAAGCCAGTTGCTCGACAATGTCGAGCACATCATCGCCACCTTCCAGCAACTGCACGCATTGGGCGTGAAGCTGGCGATCGACGATTTTGGTACCGGCTATTCATCGCTGAGTTACCTCAAGCGCTTTCCGGTGGACTACGTGAAGATCGACCAGGCGTTCATTCGGGGCCTGCAGGAGGGCAGCCAGGATGCCGCGATCATCCGGGCGATCATCGCCATGGCCAAGAGCCTGGGGCTGGAGGTGGTGGCCGAGGGGGTGGAAACCCAGGAGCAGCTGGCATTCCTGCGTGAGCAGGGGTGCGACGAGGCGCAGGGTTACCTGATCAGTCGACCGATCGATGCCGCAGCGTTCAAGGCATTGCTGGAGCGCTCGCGAAGATGACCTGCGCCCCGGCGGCAAGTGCCGGGGCGGGAAATGGTCAGAGGTGCCAGTGTCGGCCCTGATGCGCCAGGAGGCTATTGGCCTGCTCCGGCCCATTGCTGCCTGCCGGGTAGGTCCGCGGTGCCTGGAAGTGGTCCTCCCAGCCTTTGAGGATCGGGTCGATCCAGGCCCACGCAGCTTCCACTTCATCGCGGCGCATGAACAGCGTCGAGTCACCATCCAGTACATCCAGCAGCAGGCGCTCGTAGGCCTCCCAGCGGCGTGTCTGGGCGAAGGCCTGGGCCAGGTTCAGGTCCAGCTCGACCGGCGCCAGACGCATGCCGCGGCCGGGGCTCTTGGTCATCATGCGCAGGCTGATGTGCTCGTCGGGTTGCAACTGGATCAGCAACTGGTTGACCTGGCCGCCGGCGAACAGCTCATGGGGCACCGGTTTGAACTGGATGACGATCTGCGACGAGCGCCGAGCCATGCGCTTGCCGGTGCGCAGGTAGAACGGCACCCCGGCCCAGCGCCAGTTCTCGATATGGGCCTGCACGGCGACGAAGGTTTCGGTATCGCTGTCGTTGTCGACATCTTTCTCGAAGTAGTAGGCCGGGACCTCCTGACCGCCAATCTTGCCGGCGCTGTACTGGCCGCGTACGGTCTTGTCCTGCACGTCCTGGCCGGTGATGGGGCGCAGCGCACGAAGGATCTTCACCTTCTCGTCGCGCACCGCCTCGGCCTCAAACTGTGCCGGTGGCTCCATCGCCACCAGGCAGAGCAGTTGCAGCAGATGGTTCTGCAGCATGTCGCGGGTAGCGCCGGCGCGATCATAGTAGGCGCCGCGGTTCTCGACCCCGAGGGTTTCGCAGACGCTGATCTGCACATGATCGACCTGGCTGTTGCGCCATACAGGCTCCAGCAGGGCATTGGCGAAGCGCAGGGCCATGAGGTTCTGCACCGTCTCCTTGCCCAGGTAGTGATCGATGCGAAACACCTGGGATTCGTCGAATACCGCGCCGATGGCTTCGTTGATCGCCGTGGCCGATTCCAGTGAATGGCCGATGGGCTTTTCCAGCACGATGCGCGCTTCGCTGTCGGCAAGCCCGGCCAGGCGCAGGTTGTTGGCGATGGGCACGAACAGGTTGGGGGCGGTGGCGAGATAGAAGATCCGGGTCAGGCCACCGGGCTCGCCGAGGTAACGGGCCAGGCGCCCGAAATCGGCGCCTTGGGAGGCGTCCATGGCGAAGTAGTCAAGGCGTGCCGAGAAGCGCTGCCAGACCTCCTCGTCGAAGTCGTTGCGGGCGATCTGTGCCCGGCAATGACGCTCGGTGAGCTTGAGGTAGTCGTTGCGCGGCAGGGAGCGGCGGGCCAGGGCGATGATCCGCACGGCGTTGTGCAGGCGACCCTCGCGGTAGAGCTGATAAAGCGCCGGCAGCAGCTTGTGCAGGGCCAGGTCGCCCGTGCCGCCGAAAACCAGAATGTCGCAAGGGATACTCAAGCCACCACTCTCCCACGTTCGTTTAGCTGGGCGGTCAGCCGGTCATGTAGTATAACTACAAGATAGCTACATCCCGGCCAGCCGATCATAACCGAGTCCAGCCTGTGAATCTGTTGCAACATATCGCTCAATCGCGCCACCTGCTGCGCAAATCGGAACTGAAAGTGGCCGACCACGTGCTGCTCGATCCGGCTGCCGTCATGCACAGCTCGATGGCCGATCTTGCCCACAGTGTTGGTATCAGCGAGCCGACCATCGTGCGTTTCTGCCGCGCCATCGGCTGTTCGGGCTTCCAGGACCTCAAGCTCAAGCTGGCGCAAAGTCTGGCGGCAGGCGCCAGCTTCGGCCAGTTCGCCATCCATGAAGACGATTCGGTCGCCGACTACAGCCTGAAGATTTTCGACACCACCTTGCACACGCTGATGGAAGTGCGCGAGCACCTCGACCCGCAGGCGCTGCAGCAGGCGGTCAGTGCCATGGCCCAGGCGCAGCGCGTGGAGTTCTATGGCTTCGGGGCTTCCGGTGCGGTCGCCGCCGATGCCCAGCACAAATTCTTCCGCCTGCTGCTCAGCGCCGCAGCCTATTCCGACCCGCACATGCAGGCGATGTCGGCGGTGACCCTCAAGCCGGGTGATGTCGCCGTGTGCATCTCGCAGTCGGGGCGTTCGAAGGACTTGCTGATCACCGCCAACCTGGTGCGTGAAAGCGGCGCCAATCTCATCACCCTGTGCCCGAGCCAGACGCCGCTGGCGGAGCTGTCAACCGTCAACCTGGCGATTGATGTGCACGAAGACACCGAGATCTACACCCCGCTGACTTCGCGCATTGCCCACCTGGTGGTGATCGATGTGCTGGCGATGGGCGTGGCCATGGCCCGTGGCCCGAGCCTGGTCAACCACCTCAAGAGCGTCAAGCGCAGCTTGCGCAGCCTGCGCTTGTCGCCCAAGTCGATCAAGGCTACCGACGACTGATCGCGCTGCCACCGCACCGGCCGCTGTGGGAGCGGGTTTACCCGCGAAAGGGCCGGTACGGGCAATTAAAATTCACGATTCTGTCACCATTTCTCAGCCAAACCGTAAACCCTCGGGGCCACCCTGAAACTCCCGCACCCGATCTGGGAGACAGGCAATGGCAAACGATCATTTCGGTTCGTACCAACCCAACGCCAAGGCTCGCAAGCAGGCTGAGAAGGATCAACGTCGCATGGAATATCGACGTGCGATCGAAAGCTACTGCGACCAGCGTCAACTGTTGCGTGATATCGCCGACTACCCTGAGCTGCAAGACATCACGGTATGGCAGGTGGCGACGGCAGCTTCCCAGAAAATCGCTCCACAAGCCCGCTGATTTTCGCGCGTTCGCTACGAATGAACGCAAGAAATGCCAAGGCCACCGGCGATTGCCGCTTGGCCTTGGACTGCACCACGCACCAGCTGCGGTACAGTGGCAGTTCCTCGACGGGCAATTCCCTGAGCATCCCGGTGGCCAGCTCCATGTTCACTGCATGGCGAGTCAGCAGGGCGATGCCC
Source organism: Pseudomonas putida (assembly GCF_001636055.1). Taxonomy (NCBI): domain Bacteria; kingdom Pseudomonadati; phylum Pseudomonadota; class Gammaproteobacteria; order Pseudomonadales; family Pseudomonadaceae; genus Pseudomonas; species Pseudomonas putida. The sequence goes on along the minus strand of NZ_CP011789.1, from coordinate 439,527 downwards.
AAACCGGCGATCACGCATTCGCGCTGGGCGTCGGCCGAGGCCACTTCCAGGGTCTGGGTGAAGTGCACGCGCTTGTCCTTGAAGTACTCCTCGCAGGCTTTGCGCGTGCCCGAGCCTTGTTCGCGGATGAGCAGGGTATGAGGCTCCAGGTCCTGCAGGCGCAAGCGGTCGAGCTTGCACAACGGGTGTTCCGGTGGCGCCACCGCGATGATCGGGTTGTTGAGAAACGGCAGGAACTCCAGACCCATGTCCTGCGGCACCATCGACATGATGATCAGGTCGTCGCGGTTGTCGGACAGGCGTCGGATGGCCTGGGCGCGATTGACCACCGTGAGGGTGAGGTTGACCTCCGGGTGTCGTTGCTTGAAGGCGGCGAACAGGTGTGGCACGAAGTACTTCGCACTGGATTCGATCGCCAGTTTCAATTGCCCCTGCAGTGAGCCCTGCATGTCCGACAGCTGCATGTCGAGGTTTTCCAGGCGCCCGAAGATGTCGCGGCTGGCACGTTGCAGTGCCTCGGCGGCTTCGGTCAGGTAGAGCTTTTTGCCGACGTACTCGAACAGCGGCTGGCCGACCAGCTCTTCGAGCTGGCGGATCTGTAGACTTACGGCGGGTTGCGTAAGCGCCATCTCTTCTGCCGCGCGGCTGTACGAGCGCAAATCACACACTTCGTTAAAGATCTGCAGCTGACGCAAAGTCATACGCATCAAGGACTTACGCATTTATGCCCAGGCTCCGGCAAAACCTTGTTACCCCACTATAAGCTTTTGCTAATACAGCCCCTAACAAATATTGATTTTTGTTTATTCACCGGTGGCGCTAGTTTGAAGGTGCGACTGGCCAGCGACGTCTGGTCACGCGCCGACCGGTGTAACCGGATCGTCTGTTCCTACGGCTTTGGGAAGACTCCAGTGATAAAAAAAATCCTGATCGCCAACCGGGGTGAAATCGCAGTTCGGATCGTGCGTGCCTGCGCCGAGATGGGCATTCGCTCTGTCGCGATCTTTTCCGACGCCGACCGTCACGCGTTGCACGTCAAGCGCGCCGACGAGGCCTACAGCATCGGTGCCGAGCCTCTGGCCGGTTACCTGAACCCGCGCAAGCTGGTGAACCTTGCTGTGGAAACCGGCTGTGACGCCTTGCATCCGGGCTACGGTTTTCTATCGGAAAACGCCGAACTTGCGGAAATCTGCGCCGAGCGTGGCATCAAGTTCATCGGCCCTGCCGCCGAGGTCATCCGTCGCATGGGCGACAAGACCGAAGCGCGCCGCACGATGATCCAGGCCGGTGTCCCGGTGACCCCAGGTACCGAAGGCAACGTGGCCGACATCCACGAAGCCCTGAGCGAAGGCGAGCGCATCGGTTATCCGGTGATGCTCAAGGCCACCTCCGGTGGCGGCGGGCGTGGTATTCGCCGCTGCAACAGCCGCGAAGAGCTGGAACAGAACTTCCCGCGGGTGATTTCCGAAGCCACCAAGGCGTTCGGTTCCGCCGAGGTGTTTCTCGAGAAATGCATCGTCAATCCCAAACACATCGAGGCGCAGATTCTCGGTGACAGCTTCGGCAACGTGGTGCATCTGTTCGAGCGCGACTGCTCGATCCAGCGCCGCAATCAGAAGCTCATCGAAATCGCCCCGAGCCCGCAGCTGACGCCGGAACAGCGCGCCTACATCGGCGACCTAGCCGTACGGGCCGCCAAGGCAGTCAACTACGAGAACGCCGGTACCGTGGAGTTCCTGCTTGCCGATGGCGAGGTGTACTTCATGGAGATGAACACCCGAGTGCAGGTGGAACACACCATCACCGAGGAAATCACCGGCATCGATATCGTGCGTGAGCAGATCCGCATCGCCTCGGGCCTGCCGCTGTCGGTCAAACAGGAAGACATCCAGCATCGCGGCTACGCGTTGCAGTTCCGGATCAACGCCGAAGACCCGAAGAACAATTTCCTGCCCAGCTTCGGCAAGATCACCCGTTACTACGCCCCCGGCGGCCCGGGCGTACGTACCGACACGGCAATCTATACCGGCTACACCATTACACCGTTCTACGACTCCATGTGCCTGAAACTGGTGGTCTGGGCGCTGACCTGGGAAGAAGCCATGGACCGTGGACTGCGAGCCCTGGATGACATGCGCCTGCAGGGGGTCAAGACCACCGCCGCGTATTACCAGGAAATCCTGCGCAACCCGGAATTCCGTAGCGGCCAGTTCAATACCAGCTTCGTGGAAAGCCATCCGGAACTGACCAACTACTCGATCAAGCGCAAACCCGAAGAGCTGGCCCTGGCCATCGCCGCCGCCATCGCCGCCCACGCAGGCCTGTGAGGAATTCAACAATGTCCAAGAAAATCCATGTAACCGACACAATCCTGCGCGACGCCCACCAGTCCTTGCTGGCCACCCGCATGCGCACCGAAGACATGCTGCCGATCTGCGAAAAGCTCGACAAGGTCGGCTACTGGTCGCTCGAAGTCTGGGGCGGCGCGACCTTCGATGCCTGTGTGCGCTTCCTCAAGGAAGATCCGTGGGAGCGCCTGCGCCAACTGCGCGCCGCGCTGCCCAATACGCGCCTGCAAATGCTGCTGCGCGGTCAGAACCTGCTGGGCTACCGTCATTACAGCGATGATGTGGTCAAGGCCTTCGTGGCCAAGGCTGCAGTCAATGGTATCGACGTATTCCGTATTTTCGACGCCATGAACGATGTGCGTAACCTGCGCGTGGCCATCGAAGCGGTGAAGGCCGCCGGTAAGCACGCCCAGGGCACCATCGCCTACACCACCAGCCCCGTGCACACCATCGAGGCCTTCGTGAACCAGGCCAAGCAGATGGAATCCATGGGTTGCGACTCGGTCGCGATCAAGGACATGGCCGGCCTGTTGACGCCGTACGCCACCGGCGAGCTGGTCAAGGCGCTGAAAGCCGAGCAGTCGCTGCCGGTGTTCATCCACTCCCATGACACCGCCGGCCTGGCCGCCATGTGCCAGCTCAAGGCTGTGGAGAACGGCGCCGACCATATCGACACCGCCATCTCCAGCTTCGCCTGGGGCACCAGCCACCCGGGCACCGAGTCGATGGTTGCCGCGCTCAAGGGCAGTGAGTTCGACACCGGGCTGGACCTGGAGCTGCTGCAGGAAATCGGCCTGTACTTCTACGCCGTGCGCAAGAAGTACCACCAGTTCGAGAGCGAGTTCACCGCCGTGGATACCCGCGTGCAGGTCAACCAGGTACCCGGCGGGATGATTTCCAACCTGGCCAACCAGCTCAAGGAGCAGGGCGCCCTCAACCGTATGAACGAAGTGCTGGCGGAGATCCCGCGTGTGCGCGAAGACCTCGGCTTCCCGCCGCTGGTCACCCCGACCTCGCAGATCGTAGGCACCCAGGCGTTCTTCAACGTGCTGGCCGGTGAGCGCTACAAGACCATCACCAACGAAGTGAAGCTGTACCTGCAAGGTGGCTACGGCAAGGCGCCAGGTGTGGTTGACGAGAAGCTGCGCCGCCAGGCGATCGGCAGCGAAGACGTCATCGATGTGCGCCCGGCCGACCTGCTCAAGCCGGAAATGGCCAAGCTGCGCGCCGAAATCGGCAGCCTGGCGCACAGCGAGGAAGACGTGCTGACCTTCGCCATGTTCCCGGACATCGGGCGCAAGTTCCTCGAAGAGCGTGAAGCCGGAACCCTCAAGCCCGAAGTCCTGCTGCCGATCCCGGAAGCCGGTGCTGCAGCCTCCGTGGGCGGTGAGGGTGTACCGACCGAGTTCGTCATCGACGTGCACGGCGAGACCTACCGCGTCGACATCACCGGCGTGGGCGTCAAGGCCGAAGGCAAGCGTCACTTCTACCTGTCCATCGACGGCATGCCGGAAGAAGTGGTGTTCGAGCCGCTCAACGATTTCGTCGGCGGCGGCAGCAGCAAGCGCAAGCAGGCCAGCGCGCCGGGTCACGTCAGCACCACCATGCCGGGCAACATCGTCGATGTACTGGTCAAGGAGGGCGATGTGGTCAAGGCCGGGCAGGCAGTGCTGATTACCGAAGCCATGAAGATGGAGACCGAGGTGCAGGCGGCCATCGCCGGCAAGGTCGTTGCCATCCACGTAGCCAAGGGCGACCGGGTGACCCCGGGCGAGATCCTGATCGAGATCGAAGGCTGATCGACAGCCTTCGAATACAAGCGGTTTAGCTCATGGGGAGCGGTTGCTCCCCTTTTTTTATGTTGGGTTCAAGGCCCGATCGCGGGGCACCCCGCTGGTTCTGAAACTGGCGGGGTACCGGTGGGAGCGGGCTTGCCCCGCGATTGCGTCAGGCCAGGCGACACGCTTCCAGGGTTTTCACCTGACCTTCAGGCCGCTGGTTCTCCACGCTCAACCAGCGCTCGAACCCCGCCGCCACTGCTGGCCACTCCCCGTCGGTGATCGAATACCAGGCGGTGTCGCGGTTCTGGTCCTTCACCACCATGTGCTGGCGGAACACGCCTTCGAAGACAAAACCGAAGCGCAGCGCCGCGCGCTTGGAGCGGGCGTTGGCATCGTTGCATTTCCACTCCAGGCGTCGATTGCCCAGCTCGAAACCGAGCTTGCTCAACAGGTAGACCGCCTCGGTACCCTTGGGCGTGCGCTGCATGGCCGCGCCAAAGGCGATGTGGCCGATCTCGAAGCGCCCCTGCTCGGGGACGATCGACATGTAGCTGAGGATGCCCTGCACCTGCCCGTTGTGTTTGTCGATGACGCTATAGAACAGCGGATCGCGGCCCGCTGCGTTGCCTTGCAGCCAGCAGTCGAAGTCGGCGCGTTCGGCGAACGGGCCGTAGGGCAGGTAGTTCCACAGCACCGGGTCCGATCCCGGGCCTTGCAGGACTTCCCACAGGTCGTCGCTATGGCGCGCCGGGTCGAGTTTCTCCAGGCGGATGAAGCGGCCATCGAGGGGGGAGGCGTCCGGTGTCGCAGCGGGTTTCCAGTTCAGGGTCATGGTCGGCCTACAGTGCTTTGCGAAATTGAATGAAGCCCGGGCGCTCGGCGACCTGCTCGTACAGACTGATGGCCGTGGCGTTGGTCTCGTGGGTCAGCCAGTGCACCTTGATGCAGCCAGCGGTCTTGGCGGTGGCGTAGACGTGTTCGATCAGCTGGCGGCCGATACCCAGGCCGCGCTGCTCGCCGTCGACGTAGAGGTCTTGCAGGTAGCAGGAGTTCTCGATGCTCCAGTTGGAACGATGATAGATGTAGTTGACCATCCCCACCGCCTTGCCATCGACCCAGGCAAGGGCCGAGTGGGTGGGTTCGCTGGGGTCGAGCAGGCGCTGCCAGGTATTGGCCGTGACCTCGTCGGCGAGGGTGGTCTGGTAGAAGCGCAAGTAGGCCTGCCACAGGGGCAGCCAGGCGGCGTGGTCTTCGAGAGTGACCGGGCGCAAGGTGACGTTGGACATGGTGGTTTCCTTCAGAGCGAACGCATCTGCGCCGCGAGTTGGTTGTCGAGTGGGTCGGGGCTGTTGGCCAGGCCTTCGCGCACGCCTTGGACATCTTCGGCGCTACGGTTCTGGCTGAGCTTGCGGGCGCCCTGGATGCGGGTGATGGGCAGGCGGATGCCGACGATGGCGCGGAGCATGCCATCGATGTAGTCGGCGGGGGCGTCGGAGACCTTCCAGGGGGTGGCGCGGCCTTGTTCATGCAGGTCGGTCAGGCGGCTGACGATCTCCAGCAGGGGCGCCGGGTCATGAATGACCTCGACCGGGCCGTGGGCATGCACCGCGACGTAGTTCCACGTGGGCACCACCTTTGGATTCTCCAGCTTGCTCGGGTAGTAGCCGGGGCTCACGTAGGCATCGGCGCCCTGGAAAACCAGCAGGGCTTCACCGCCTCGCTCCAGGTCCTGCCACTGGTGGTTGGCGCGGGCCAGGTGGCCGTATACCGTACCGAACTCGCCTTCGCGGGTGTCCACCAGCACTGGCAGGTGGGTCGCCAGCAGGCCGTGCTCTCCGTGGCTGACCAGCGTGGCCAGGCGCGTCTGCAACATCTGCTGGTGCAGACGTTGAAGATCGTGTTCCTGATGAGGCTTGGCGTTGTACATGGCGAAGTCCTTGTTTGATGACATCATCCTAGGCAGGCTATTGGTTCTGTGTAAGAGCCATTTACCGCTGATTTGACAGGTCCAATGTCATGAGTGAGCGTCCTCTCGTTTTGCCTTTCGACCCCTCCGGCATCGTGCTGGACCGCCGCCGCGGCCTCAGCCAGCAGCTTTACCAGGCACTGCGCGCGCGGGTTTTGGACGGCCGGCTGAGCAGTGGCACGCGGCTGCCGGCCACTCGTGACCTGGCTTCGGTGCTGGCGCTGTCGCGCAACAGCGTGGTGCGTGCCTATGACCAGTTGTACGCTGAAGGCTTCATCGAAAGCCGAGTCGGGGATGGCACCTACGTGAGTCGGCTGGCAAAACTGTCCACACAGTTATCAACAAGGTTATCCCAGGGGTTATCAACAGAGTTATCCACATTTCCACCCGATGACACTGAGGATTTATCCAGTTCAACGCGTTCCAGCGCACCCTTGGAGCGCTTGAAATCACACCATCTTTCACCGCCTAGAACCGGGGCTCCGAGGGCTTTTCGGGTCGGTATTCCCGCGTTCGATCTGTTCCCGTTCGACGTCTGGGCCAAGCTGCAAGCGGGTTTCTGGCGTGATCCCGATCCTGCGCTGCTTGGTTACGGCGACCCGGCCGGGGAGCCTGTGCTGCGCGAACTGATTGCGGCCTACATGCGTCGCTCGCGAGGGCTTTCGTGCACCGCTGAACAAATTGTGATCACCAGTGGTGCACAGCAGGCCATCAGCCTTTGTGCACAGCTGCTGCTGCAACCGGGCGAGGAGGTGGCTGTGGAAAACCCGGGCTATCGCGCCGCGGGGCATGCCTTTGCCCTGGCCGGAGCGAAGGTGCGCGGTGTGGCGATAGACGAGGAAGGGCTGGTGTGCGAGCAGCTCGCCCAGTTGCGCGACTGTCGCCTGGCCTACGTGACGCCTGCGCACCAATACCCGACCGGCGTCACCATGAGCCTGGCGCGACGCTTGTCGTTGCTGGCCTGGGCCGAACGCCAGGATGGCTGGATCATCGAGGACGACTACGACGGCGAATACCGCTACAGCGGCGCACCGCTGGCGCCCCTTGCAGCGCTGGATCGCCAGCAGCGGGTGATCTACGTCGGCACATTCGGCAAGATCGCCTTCCCCGCGTTGCGCCTGGGTTACCTGGTGCTGCCGCCGCGACTGGTGCAGGCCTTCAGCCAGGCGCGTGCATTGGCGGTGCGGCATTCCGAAGTCGGGACGCAGTGCGTGATGGCGCAATTCATGGCTCAGGGGCACTTCCAGCGGCATATACGCCGCATGCGTCGGGCGGCGCTGGCGCGGCGCAATGTGCTCAAGGCCGGCTGGCCGCTGGATGTGCCGGGGCTGGGCGCAATGCCGGAAGTGGCCGCGGGGCTGCATGTGAAAGTGGATGTGGATAACTTCGCGCGGGAGCAAGCGCTGGTGGCCAGGGCAGAGGCGGTGGGAGTGGAAGTGCACCCGCTGAGTGCTTACTGGCTGGAAGACAGCGAGGTGCCTGTGGATAAGCGGGCAGGGCTGGTGCTGGGTTTCGCTGCGGTGCCCGAGGAGGAGATTGCCGGGGCGTTGATGCGATTGCGCCGGGCTTGGCGATAAGGCGTTGGATCGCGTTGTCTGTTTCGGGGGCAAGCCAGCTCCTACTAAAGAGCCTGTAGGCGCTGGCTTTGCGCGCGAAGCAGGCGGCTCAGGTACCGGACTTGATCCGCGTCCAGGCCCGGGTTCGTGCCCGTTCGGCTTCTTTGCTCAGCGGCTTGAGGGTATACAGCGTGGTCATCGCCTCAGCCGTCGGGTACAGGTTCGGGTTGTTGCGAATCTGTGGGCTGACCTTTTCGGTCGCGTCCTTGTTCGGGTTGGGGTAGCCGACGAAGTCGCTGATCGGCGCGATCACCTCTGGACGCAGCAGGTAGTTGATGAAGGTGTGGGCGTCGTCCGGGTTCGCTGCATTTTTCGGAATGGCCAGCATGTCGAACCAGATCGGCGCGCCTTCCTTGGGCAGGCGCATGTCCACCACCACGCCATTCTTGGCTTCGCGCGCACGGTTGGCGGCCTGCGAGAAGCTGCCGGAGTAGCCCACTGCCACGCAGATGTCGCCGTTGGCGATATCGGCCATGTACTTCGAGGAATGGAAGTAGGTGACGTGCGGGCGGATCTTCATCAGCAGCGCCTCGGCCTTCTTGTAGTCCTCGGGCTTGTCGCTGTTGGGTGACAGGCCCAGGTACTGCAGGGCCAGCGGCAGGATTTCCGACGGCGAATCAAGCAGCGCCACGCCGCACTGCTTGAGTTTGGCGATGTTCTCTTCCTTGAAGATCAGGTCCCAGCTGTCCACCGGTGCGTTGTCACCCAGCGCGGCCTTCACCTTGGCTGGGTTGAAGCCGATCAGGATGGTGCCGTACATGTAGGGCACGGCGAACTTGTTGCCTGGGTCGTTGGCCTCGATCAGCTTCATCAGCGTTGGGTCCAGGTGCTGCCAGTTCGGCAGCTTGCTGCGGTCCAGGGGTTGGAAGACCCCTGCCTCGATCTGCTTGGCGAGGAACACGTTGGAGGGCACTACCACGTCATAGCCGGAGTTGCCGGTCAGCAGCTTGGCTTCCAGTGCTTCGTTGGTGTCGAAGATGTCGTAGATCAGTTTGACCTGGGCATCCTTCTGGAAGTCGACCAGGGTCTGCGGAGTGATGTAGTCGAACCAGTTGTACACCCGCAGGGTGCGTTGTTCGGCATGGACCTGAAGGCCACCAGCCAGCAGGCCGGCAGCAACGAGCGGGGCTAACAGACGCTTGAATGGACGCATGATCAGGCTCCTGGCTGAGCGCGCTGGAACCCTTCCAGCACATTGACCGCATTGATGCCGATTTCCTCGACGGCATAACCACCTTCCATCACGAACAGGGTCGGCTTGCCGAGTTGGGCGATGCGCTTGCCCATCTCCAGGTAGTCCGGGCTGTCGAGCTTGAACTGGGAGATCGGATCGTCCTTGAAGGTGTCTACACCGAGCGAGATCACCAGCACATCGGCGTCGAAGGCGGCAATGCGTTGGCAGGCATCTTCGAGGGCGGCACTCCAGGTGGCCCAGTCGCTACCTGCCGGCAGAGGATAGTTGACGTTGCAGCCCTCGCCCGCGCCCTCGCCGGTTTCGTCGGCATAGCCGAGGAAGAACGGGAACTCGTCGGTCGGGTCGCCGTGGATCGAGGCGAAGAACACGTCGTTACGGTCGTAGAAGATGTCCTGGGTGCCGTTGCCGTGGTGGTAGTCGACATCGAGGATCGCAACCTTGCGCCGGCCCTGGTCGAGGAAGGCCTGGGCAGCGATGGCGGCGTTGTTCAGGTAGCAGTAGCCGCCCATCACTTCGGCGGCAGCGTGGTGCCCTGGCGGACGGCACAGGGCAAAGGCGGCATGGGCGCCGTTCTGGATCGCGGCCTGCCCGGTCAGTGCGACTTGCGCTGCGCTGTAGGCGGCCTGCCAGGTGCCGGCGGTGATCGGTGCGCCGCCGTCGAAGCTGTAGTAGCCCAGTTCGCCGTGCAGGCCGGTGGGTTTGATCTGGCGCAGGGTGCGTGCTGGCCAGGTGAAGGGCAGCAGGTCGCCCTCCTGGTTCATGGCCGCCCAGCGCGCCCAGGCGCCTTCGAAGAAGTCCAGGTAGGCGGCGCTGTGGATGCGCAGCAGCGGCGCGCGGCCGAAGTCGGTCGGGCCCTGGATCGGGCCGATGTCGCGGTGCTGGACGCGGGCGAGCACATGGTCGGCGCGCGAGGGCATCTCGAAACACGGCATCAGCTTGCCGTCGATCAGCTCGCAGCGGCCGTGGTGCAGGCGATGGTCATCGGAATAGATCGTCAGCATTTGTTGTTCTCCGAAGGTGACTGGCGTGGGTCCATTGTGGTGGGCGGGCCAGGTGGAGAGAACGTTGCAAACGGCCAAAAGGGGATCGATATGGCCACTGGCGATGGCCGGATCGGGTGGTTTGGGGATATTTCCGGCCTATTGCCCCGCGGCTGGACGGGTGCCGACTACCCCCGAAAATGGCTGGGCGCCACGCCACTCCAGCGCTGGAACGCGTGCCGGAAGCTTGCCGTCTCGCTGAATCCAAGGGTTTCGGCGATCCGGTAGATCGGCATCTGGTCTTCGGCGAGCAACTGTTTGGCCCGTTCGAAGCGCAGCTCATCGAGCAGCTGTTGATAACTGCTGCCCAACGCCTGCAAGTGTCGCCGCAAGGTGCGCGACGAGCAGTTCATCTGCCGCGCCAGGCCCTCGAGCCCAGGTGCCGCATCGAGCTGCTGCATCAGCAGCTGGCGAATGCGCCCCAGCCAGGCTTGGCGACCAGTGAACTCCAGGTTCAGGCGCCTGCAGCGTTCGGCCATGGCTTTGTGGGTGATGGGGTCGGCCAGGGGCAGTGGCATATCGAGCCAGCGCCGTTCGAAGGCAAAGGCGTTGTCTCGCGATTCGAAGCCCGTCGGGCAGGGGAATGCACCGGCGTAGAGCAGATGGTAGGCAGGGCGTGCGTGTTCGAAGCGTGCCGCCAGCAAGGGTAGCGGCCGGCCAAGCAGGTCATCGCAGATGACTTTCAGCGAGACCAGGCAGAATTCGGCATTGAACGCTGCCAGTGCTGGCCCCTCGCGATAATCGCTGGCGCTCAGCCAGACACGCTGGCCATCGTCGACCAGGCGCAACTGGAAGATTGTTCCCAGCAGTGCCGGATAACGCAGCGCCAAGCGCAGGGCGTCACCCAAAGTGGCACTCGAGAGCAAGGCGTAACCGAGCATGCCGTAGCACGACACATGCATCCGCCGCCCCAGCTCCAGGCCGATCTCCTCGCGTCGGGCGACTGCATTGGCACACACCTGCAGCTCTTGCTGGGTGGTGATGCGTGCATCGGGATGGCCCAGGTCTGCCGGGCCTATGCCGCTGCCGGCGAGCAGTTGCGAGGCGGTACAGCCCTCTTCCTGGAAGACGTTGAGAATCAACGAAACTGCGTTGAGGGTGGTGAGGTGGCTGTGCAGCATGCTCGGCATCCCGTGGGGGTGAGGGGCATTATCGAGCAAGGAGTGTGCCGGGAACCGTTTGCCGGTGCTGGGTATAAAAAAAGGGCCCGGAGCGTGCGCTCGGGCCCTTGAAAGGTTGAGAGGTGTCTAGTCCCTCGACCTGGTGAGACAGGTTGCAGCGTTCGGGTTACGCCTTCAGCGGAACCAGACGTGGAGCGATCATGTTTTCTGGGCGCAGGATGTCGTTGAGCATCGCTTCGTCCAGCAGCTTCTCTTCGCGCACCAGTTCCAGCACGCCGCGGCCGGTTTCCAGGGCGACGCGGGCGATACGGGTGGCGTTTTCGTAGCCGATGTACGGGTTCAAGGCGGTGACCAGGCCGATCGAGTGCTCGACCAGTTCACGGCAGCGCTGTTCGTTGGCAGTGATACCGACGATGCAGTGTTCGCGCAGCATGTCCATGGCGCGTTGCAGCAGGCGGATCGAGTCGAAGATCTTGTAGGCGATCAGCGGTTCCATCACGTTCAGCTGCAGCTGGCCACCTTCGGCGGCGACGGTCAGGGCCAGGTCGTTGCCCATGATGGCGAAGGCGACTTGGTTGACCGCTTCCGGGATAACCGGGTTGACCTTGCCTGGCATGATCGAGCTGCCTGGCTGGCGCGCCGGCAGGTTGATCTCGTTGATGCCGGTGCGCGGGCCGCTGGACAGCAGGCGCAGGTCGTTGCAGATCTTCGACAGCTTGACCGCGGTGCGCTTGAGCATGCCGGAGAACAGCACGAAAGCGCCCATGTCGGAGGTGGCTTCGATCAGGTCGGCCGCCGGAACCAGCGGCTGGCCGCTGATGGCTGCCAGGCGTTGTACCGCCAGGGCCTGGTAGCCCGGGTCGGCGTTGATGCCGGTGCCGATGGCGGTGCCGCCCAGGTTGATTTCGGTGAGCAGTTCCGGCGCCAGCGAACGCAGACGGTTGAGGTCTTCGGTCATGGTGGTGGCGAAGGCACGGAATTCCTGGCCCAGGGTCATCGGCACGGCGTCCTGAAGCTGGGTACGGCCCATCTTCAGTACGTGGCTGAACTCTTCACCTTTGGCAGCGAAAGCCTGGATCAGGCTGTCGAGGCTGGCCAGCAGGGCGTCGTGGCCCAGCAGCAGGCCGAGGCGGATGGCGGTCGGGTAGGCGTCGTTGGTCGACTGCGCCATGTTCACATCGTTGTTCGGGTGCAGGTACTGGTACTCACCCTTCTGGTGACCCATGGCCTCCAGTGCGATGTTGGCGATGACCTCGTTGGCGTTCATGTTGGTAGAAGTACCAGCACCGCCCTGGATCATGTCCACCACGAACTGCTCGTGGAAGTCGCCACGGATCAGGCGGGCACAGGCCTCGCTGATGGCGGCGTGCTTGGCATCGCTCAGGTGCCCCAGCTCACGGTTGGCGTCAGCAGCGGCCTGCTTGACCATCGCCAGGCCGACTACCAGTTTCGGGTAGTGCGACAGCGGAACGCCGGAGAGGTGGAAGTTGTTGGCAGCGCGCAGAGTCTGGATGCCGTAGTAGGCATCGGCAGGGACTTCAAGGGTACCAAGCAGGTCTTTTTCGACGCGGAACGATGCAGCGGAGGACATGACGGATATCATCTCGATTTAAACCCGGCACCTGCCGGAATGCCGCCAATCCTAGGCCTCGGCAGATTTTGCGGCCAATGCTGTTAGACGCTAACCTATGCACAAACGGCATACGGTTTGATGTGACGCCGATTGACAATCGAGCGTGTTCCATTTTGGTGCACGCCTGCGGAGCTTCTCGATGAACCTTGAAAGCAAGTGGCTGGAAGACTTCAGTGCTCTGGCCTCCACACGCAGTTTTTCCCAGGCGGCGGAGCGCCGCTTCGTGACGCAGCCGGCCTTCAGTCGACGCATCCGCAGCCTGGAAGCGGCATTGGGGCTGACCTTGGTGAATCGTTCCCGCACGCCGATAGAGCTGACTGAGGCGGGTCAGCTGTTTCTCGTTACCGCGCGTACCGTTGTCGACCAGTTGAGCGAAGTTCTCCGCCATTTACATCATCTGGAAGGTGGTCAGGGCGAGGTGGTCCAGGTTGCGGCGGCGCACTCGCTGGCGTCCGGCTTCTTCCCGCGCTGGGTGGCCCAGTTGCGCAACGACGGCATGAACATCGCCACCCGCCTGGTGGCCACCAACGTGGGCGATGCAGTGCATGCCTTGAGGGAAGGTGGCTGTGACCTGATGCTGGCCTTTTACGACCCTGACGCCGCCTTGCAGATGGATGCCGAGATCTTCCCATCGTTGCACATGGGCACCACCGAAATGCTGCCAGTCTGTGCCGTCGGGGCCGATGGCAAGCCGCTGTTCGACCTGGAAGGCGAGGGCAGCGTGCCGCTTCTGGCCTACAGCGCAGGGGCATTCCTCGGGCGATCCGTCAGCCTGCTGCTGCGCCAGCGCAACCTGCGCTACACCACGGTGTACGAAACGGCGATGGCCGACAGTCTCAAGAGCATGGCGCTCGAAGGCATGGGTATCGCCTGGGTGCCGCGCCTGTCGATGCGCGGCGAGCTGGAGCGTGGTGAGCTGGCGATCTGCGGCTCCAGCCAGTGGCACGTGCCGCTGGAGATTCGCCTCTACCGCTGCGCCCTGGTGCGCAAGGCGAACGTGCGCCTGCTGTGGCGCAAGCTCGAAGGTGGAGCGCTGGCGGGCGCAGTTGACTCGAAAGTCAGTCAAAGCCCCGAAAAATAAGGCCGACAGTTGGTCGCCAGGGGTGCCTCGAATGCCTAACGTTACGGTATACTGCGCGGCCCCTCGACTGGATCGATCCGGTCATGATCAGCAAACAAGCCACGCCGGTCGTCCCGCGTGGCTTGTTGTTTTTTGACGGCGCCCAAGGGCGCACAAGCGAAGAGGCTCGACGATGAGTGCACTGGTTGGCGTGATCATGGGCTCCAAGTCCGATTGGTCCACCCTTAGCCACACCGCCGATATGCTGGAAAAACTCGGCATTCCCTACGAGGTGAAGGTGGTGTCCGCCCACCGGACCCCGGACCTGCTGTTCCAGTACGCCGAAGAGGCCGAAGGCCGCGGCATCGAGGTGATCATCGCCGGCGCCGGTGGCGCTGCGCACCTGCCGGGCATGTGCGCCGCCAAGACGCACCTGCCGGTGCTGGGCGTACCTGTGCAGTCCTCGATGCTGTCGGGTGTCGATTCACTGCTGTCGATCGTGCAGATGCCAGCCGGCATCCCGGTTGCCACCCTGGCCATCGGCAAGGCTGGCGCGATCAACGCCGCGCTGCTGTCGGCAAGCATCCTGGGTGCCAAGCACCCGCAGTACCACGCGGCGCTCAAGCAGTTCCGCGCGGAGCAGACCGAAACCGTCCTGGACAACCCGGACCCCCGCCAGGCTTGAGGCTCACGACATGAAGATCGGTGTAATCGGTGGCGGCCAACTGGGTCGCATGCTGGCCCTGGCGGGCACTCCGCTGGGCATGAACTTCGCCTTCCTCGACCCGGCACCGGACGCCTGCGCCGCCCCCCTGGGCGAGCACCTGCGTGCCGACTACGGCGACCAGGACCACCTGCGCCAACTGGCCGACGAAGTCGACCTGGTGACCTTCGAGTTCGAGAGCGTCCCCGCGGAAACCGTGGCCTTCCTGTCGCAGTTCGTGCCGGTCTACCCAAGCGCCGAAGCCCTGCGCATCGCGCGCGATCGCCTGTTCGAGAAGAGCATGTTCCGCGACCTGGGCATTCCGACCCCGGCCTTCGCCGACATCCTTTCGCAGGATGACCTCGACGCGGCAGTGGCCAGCATCGGCCTGCCGGCCGTGCTCAAGACCCGCACCCTGGGTTATGACGGCAAGGGCCAGAAGGTCCTGCGCAAGCCAGAGGACGTGGTCGGCACCTTCGCCGAGCTGGGCAGCGTCCCTTGCCTGCTGGAAGGCTTCGTGCCGTTCACCGGCGAAGTCTCGCTGGTTGCCGTGCGAGCCCGCGATGGCGAGACGCGCTTCTATCCGCTGGTGCACAACACTCATGACAGCGGCATCCTGCGCCTGTCGGTGGCAAGCGATGCGCATCCACTGCAGGCGCTGGCTGAGGATTACGTCGGCCGTGTGCTGCACAAGCTCGACTATGTTGGCGTGATGGCGTTCGAGTTCTTCGAGGTCGACGGTGGCCTCAAGGCCAACGAGATCGCCCCGCGCGTGCACAACTCCGGGCACTGGACCATCGAAGGCGCCGAGTGCAGCCAGTTCGAGAACCACCTGCGGGCCGTCGCCGGCCTGCCGCTGGGCTCGACGGCCAAGGTCGGCGAGAGCGCCATGCTCAACTTCATCGGCGAAGTGCCTGCGGTCGACAAGGTCGTGGCCATCGACGACTGCCACCTGCATCACTATGGCAAGGCGTTCAAGGCGGGGCGCAAGGTCGGTCACGCCACCCTGCGCTGCAAGGACATGGTCACGCTCAAGGCCAAGATCGCCGAAGTAGAGGCGTTGATCGTCGGCTGATCGAACTTCTGCCTGCAGCAGGCCCTCTGAGATGGCAACACGCCAAAGCGCTGTCTAGGCTTTGGCGTGTTCCATCTTTACTGTGGAGGGATTGCCATGGGCATCATCGGAACCATCTTCATCGGCCTGATCGTCGGCTTGCTGGCGCGTTTCCTGAAACCCGGGGACGACAGCATGGGCTGGATCATGACCATTCTGCTCGGCATCGCCGGCTCCCTGGTGGCCACCTATGGCGGGCAGGCCCTGGGTATCTACCAGGCCGGACAGGCGGCGGGCTTCTTCGGTGCCCTGGTTGGCGCCATCGTGCTGCTGGTGATCTACGGATTCATCAAGAAGCGCTGAACACAGGCTAGAATGCGCGGCAATTCACTTGAGTTGCCGAGCATTGCCATGCGTGCGTTATTCCTTCTTCCCTTGTTGCTGGCCAGCACCCTGGCCCATGCCGAGCTGCCCGAAACCGACTGGCTGGAGTTGATGCCCAAGTCGGACCAGAAGGCTCTCGAACAGATGCCCGAGATCGATCACAACTCCCCCGAAGCCATGGGCACCTTCACCGCCAAGGGCGGCCTGAAGCAAAGCCAGGGCCTGCCGGCGGTGATGTATTCGACCAAGACCGTGGCGGCCATGAACGGCAAGCAGATCCGCCTGGGCGGCTATCCTGTGCCGCTGGAGAGCGATGCCAAGGGCAACAGCACCTTGTTCTTCCTCGTGCCTTATCCGGGGGCCTGCATCCACGTGCCGCCGCCTCCGCCGAACCAGCTGGTGCTGGTGCGCTACCCGAAAGGGCTGAAGATCGCCGATATCTACACGCCGCTGTGGGTGACCGGTACGCTGAAGATCGAGAAGGTCAGCAATGACCTGGCTGATGCGGCCTATGCGCTGGACGCGGGGAAGGTGAGGGTGGTCGAGGACGCCGATCTTTGAGCCCGACCCGCTCCTACGGACAGCGCGGTGTCCTGTCGAATCAGAGCGCTTCGCGGCCAATCACCACCCCCAGCACATGGCTGGCTCCAGGCTTGAGTTCCACCACGTCATCCCACACATTCGCCGTCTCCACGCACAGCATCCGCTGCCAGCCGTCGTCGGCCATGTCGGGCAGCTCGCGGGCGCGGTCGGTCCAAGGGTTCCAGATCACTGCACTGCGTGAGCCGGTGGCGTTCAAGGTGATGCGCCGCTTCCATTGTGGGTCGACGATCGCCAGGCGCTCGGGAGCGTTCAGGTAGATGCGGTCGGTCTCGCCGGCAAAGCCCAGCTTGCCTTGCTGGGTGCGCTGCTCCCAGCCCTCCAGGGTCTCGATATAGGGCAGCCCCTCGACGCCTTCCACGTGCACCTGGCGTACATCGCTGACGGCAAAGTAGCTGTGCAGTGCCTGGCTGAGCGTGACGCTGGCATCGCCCAGGTTGCGGCTGCAAAGCGAAACGTGCAGTTGTTCGCCGAGCTCGATCAGCAGGCGCAGCTCGACCTTGTGTGGCCAGTCTGGCAGTTGGCCTTGAGCCTCGGGCAGGTCGAACTCGATACGCAGGTTTTCACCGACTTCCTCGACGCCAAGCAACTGCCAGTCGCGTCCGCGCGCCAGGCCGTGGGCCGGTGCCTCGCTGCCGTGGTACATGGCCTTGACCGAATCGGGATTGCGCTGGAAGTTGCTGAACCATGGCCAGCATACCGGCACACCGGCGCGTACCGACTTGCCCTGGCGGAAGATCGCCTGGTCACTGAGCCACAGCAGGGGCTCGTCACCGATGGGCTGGTAGCTGAGAATCTGCGCGCCCTGCTGGGCGATGAGGAGTTCGGCATGCCGGCTGGTGATGCGCCAGCAGTTGAGTTCGCCGTGTTGCTCGGTGTCGACCTTGAAGGTTGCCATGCGCTCGTCTCGTTGATTGCAGGTGAGGCCGTTGGACCTCGAAGCCTGCAACGAGTTTACCGCGCGCCGGGCTCAGCGACGAGGTACGGAGCGGGTGCGGCCACTGCCGTCGATGGCCACGAAAACGAACACCGCTTCGGTGACCTTGCGCCATTCGCTGGACAGCGGGTCGTCGCTCCAGACCTCGACCATCATCTGGATCGAGCTGCGGCCGATCTCCAGGGTCTGCGTATAGAAGGACAGTTGCGCGCCCACGGCCACCGGCACCAGGAATGCCATGCGATCGATCGCCACGGTGGCCACACGGCCGCCAGCCACGCGGCTGGCCATGGCAGTACCGGCCAGGTCCATCTGGGCGACCAGCCAGCCGCCGAAGATATCGCCGAAGCCATTGGTTTCGCGCGGTAGCGCGGTAATCTGAAGGGCCAGGTCGCCCTGCGGGATAGGATCTTCTTGTTCGAGCTCAATCATGCCGTGGGGCCTCTGACCCGTGACGCTTCGTTGGTTGGCGCGGTGACGGACGCCCTGAAAAACGATTCAGCCAGAAACATACTACGCTGATTTCGCTCCGGTTGGCGGCCAAAGGGAAACTCTGCGAAACCGCCTGAACATAATGACCGGCGTTTTCGCACAACATCCCACATCGTAAACAACCTTTTCCTACGAAGAGCGCAGTATATAGACGGTATCGGCCAGCGACGACCGCACATTGGTGAATATCTGTAGAGTTTTTGTACCTCTATGAGCCATGCGCGGCAATTTGTTATCTTGCCCACTCCCGCGCCACAAGCCGCAGCACAAGCGGCCTGCCTTATAAGAGAACATCCATGACCTCCGTGCCGAGCAGTATCGAGCAGCCCTCGCGGCCGCTGACCCGCAGTGACTACAAGACCCTCTCACTGTCCGCCTTGGGCGGAGCTCTGGAGTTCTACGACTTCATCATCTTCGTGTTCTTCGCCACCGTGGTGGGCAAGCTGTTCTTCCCCGCCGAGATGCCCGAATGGCTGCGCCTGATGCAGACCTTCGGCATCTTCGCCGCAGGTTATCTGGCGCGCCCGCTGGGTGGCATCATCATGGCGCACTTTGGTGACCTGCTCGGGCGCAAGAAGATGTTCACCCTGAGCATCTTCATGATGGCCTTGCCCACCCTGATCATGGGCCTGCTGCCGACTTATGCACAGGTCGGCCTGTGGGCGCCGATCCTGCTGCTGTTGATGCGGGTGGTGCAGGGCGCCGCCATCGGTGGCGAGGTGCCGGGCGCCTGGGTGTTCGTCTCCGAGCACGTACCGGAGCGCAATACCGGCTATGCCTGCGGCACCCTGACTGCCGGCCTGACTGCCGGCATCCTGCTGGGGTCGCTGGTGGCAACCCTGATCAACACCGTCTACAGCCCTGAAGAGGTGGCCGACTACGCCTGGCGGATCCCCTTCCTGCTCGGCGGTGTGTTCGGCCTGTTCGCCGTGTATCTGCGTCGTTGGCTGCACGAGACCCCGGTGTTCGCCGAGATGCAGCAGCGCAAGGCGCTGGCCGAAGAGCTGCCGCTGCGTGCGGTACTGCGCGACCACCGTGGCGCGATCATCCTGTCGATGCTGCTGACCTGGTTGCTGTCGGCGGGCATCGTGGTGGTGATCCTGATGACCCCGGCGCTGCTGCAGAGCCTCTATCACGTCAGCCCCACCGATTCGCTCAAGGCCAACAGCCTGGCCATCGTGCTGCTCAGCCTGGGGTGCATCGGTGCCGGCAGCCTGGCCGACCGCTTCGGCGCAGGGCGGGTGTTCGTGATCGGCAGCCTGGCGCTGCTGGCTTCGTCGTGGGCGTTCTACCACAGCCTGCCGACCCGGCCTGACCTGCTGTTCCCGCTGTATGCCCTTACCGGACTGTTCGTCGGTCTGGTTGGCGCGGTGCCTTATGTGATGGTCAAGGCCTTCCCGGCGGTGGTGCGCTTCAGCGGGCTGTCGTTCTCCTACAACGTCGCCTACGCCATTTTCGGCGGCCTGACCCCGATGGTGGTGACCGCCCTGCTCAAATTCAGCCCGATGGCACCGGCCTACTATGTGGCTGGCCTGTGCGCTGTAGGGCTGCTGGTCGGGGTGTACCTGCTGATCAACAAGCGCTGAGTCGGGTTCCTGCGGCACCCGAAAGGCCATCCTCGGCAGCGATGATGGCCTTTCATCCATTTGTCACAATTAGGTCATATCGTGTTCATGCGGCCTGCCGATACTGGGCCCCGTTCCATCCAACACACCCAATATTCCTGCTAGGAGCAAGGCATGAAACTGAAGCGTTTGATGGCGGCCCTGACCTTTGCCGCCGCTGGCGTCGCTGCCGCCAACGCGGTCGCCGCTGTCGACCCTGCTATCCCGACCTACACCAAGACCACTGGCGTATCGGGCAACCTCTCCAGCGTCGGTTCCGACACCCTCGCGAACCTGATGACTCTGTGGGCCGAGGCCTACAAGAAGGAATATCCGAACGTAAACATCCAGATCCAGGCTGCCGGCTCGTCCACCGCGCCACCCGCGCTGACCGAAGGCACCGCCAACCTGGGCCCGATGAGCCGCAAGATGAAGGACGTGGAGCTGCAGGCCTTCGAGCAGAAGTACGGCTACAAGCCGACCGCCATCCCGGTCGCTGTCGACGCCCTGGCCGTGTTCGTGCACAAGGACAACCCGATCAAGGGCCTGACCATGGCTCAGGTCGACGCGATCTTCTCCTCCACCCGCCTGTGCGGTGGCAAGGCCGAGATCAAGACCTGGGGTGACGTCGGTGTGACCGGCGACCTGGCCAACAAGCCAATCCAGCTGTTCGGCCGCAACTCGGTATCGGGCACCTACGGCTACTTCAAGGAAGAAGCCCTGTGCAAAGGCGACTTCAAGCCTAACGTCAACGAACAACCTGGCTCGGCTTCGGTCGTGCAGTCGATCAGCTCCTCGCTGAACGGCATCGGCTACTCGGGTATCGGTTACAAGACCGCCAGCGTCAAGACCGTAGCCCTGGCCAAGAAGGAAGGCGGCGAGTTCATCGAAGATAACGAAGCCAACGCCCTGAACGGTACCTACCCGCTGTCGCGCTTCCTGTACGTGTACGTCAACAAGGCACCGAACAAGCCTCTGGCACCGCTGGAAGCCGAGTTCGTGAAGCTGGTCCTGTCGCAGGCAGGCCAGCAGGTCGTGGTGAAGGATGGCTACATCCCGCTGCCGGCCAAAGTGGTCGAGAAGACCCTGGGTGACCTGGGTCTGTCCCACAAGTAAGACGTGTTGCCCGGAAGGGGTGGGCCAGTGGGTCGGCCCCTTCCATGACTTTCCCCAGTCCGAAGCCAGGTCTCCTGAGCGGCGGGCTTTTTTGCGTCACTACACTGTCATGTTTCTGTCATACGGGACCGCTAGGGTGTGCGCATGAATGATCTGGCCAATTCCACAATGACCCCAAATTCCCCTCCCGTGCGCATTGATTTCAATACGCCCGAGCTGCAACGCAAGCGCCGCATGCGCGCGTTGAAGGACCGCCTGACCCGCTGGTATGTCCTGGTGGGCGGGCTTGCCGTATTGGCAGCCATTACCTTGATCTTCTTCTATCTGGCCTACGTGGTGCTGCCGCTGTTCCAGGGCGCCGAGCTGACCAGCAAGAAAGCCCTGGAGCCGACCTGGTTGCAGCAGGATGCCGGCAAGCCGCTGATGATCGCCCTCGAGGAGCAGAACCTCGTGGGCATGCGTGTTTCCGACAAGGGCCAGGCACTGTTCTTCGATACCAAGACCGGTGCCGAGATCAAGCGCGTCGACCTGCCGCTGCCGGCGGGCACCACGGTCAGTTCGATCGGTACCGACCAGCCGGGCAGTCCGCTGGTGGTGCTGGGGTTGTCCAATGGCCAGGCGCTGGTGTTCCACCACACCTACAAGATCACCTATCCGGACAACAAGAAGACCATCAATGCGGGTATCGACTACCCCTATGGTCAGGATCCTTTCGCCCTCGACGAACAGGGTCGTGCGCTGGAGCACGTGAGCGTCAACCTCAATGGCGACACCCTGCTGCTGGCCGGCTCCACCGGCGCGCAACTGCAGGTGATCGAGCTGTCGCGCACCGAAAACATGATGACCGGCGAGACCACCACCGAACAGAACCGCATCGCGCTGCCGCAGATGACCGAAACAGTGAAGAACATCTTCATCGACCCGCGCCAGCAGTGGTTGTACGTGGTCAACGGTCGCGCCACCGCCGATGTCTTCAGCCTGCGGGACAAGAGCCTCAACGGTCGCTACAAGCTGCTCGAAGATGGCAACGCCGAAATCACTGCCAGTGGCCAGCTGGTCGGTGGTATCTCGCTGATCTTCGGTGACTCCAAGGGTGGCCTGAGCCAGTGGTTCATGGCCCGCGACCCGGATGGCGAGTCGCGCTTCAAGCTGATCCGCAGCTTCCAGTTGGGCAAGGCACCGATCGCCCAGATCGACGCCGAGGAGCGGCGCAAGGGCTTCATCGCCCTGGACAACGACGGCAAGCTTGGTGTGTTCCACAGCACCGCGCACCGTACCCTGCTGGTCGAGCCGGTCGCCGATGGCGCCGGTGTGCTGGCCCTGTCGCCACGCGCCAACCGCATCATGATCGAAGAAGGCAGCAAGCTGCTGCCACTGAGTCTGCGCAACCCGCACCCTGAAGTGTCCTTCAGCGCGCTGTGGGGCAAGGTCTGGTACGAGAACTACGACGAGCCGAAGTACGTCTGGCAGTCGACCGCCTCCAACACCGATTTCGAACCCAAGCTGAGCCTGTCGCCGCTGACCTTCGGTACGCTCAAGGCCGCGTTCTACGCGATGATCCTGGCGGCACCCCTGGCCATTGCCGCGGCCATCTACACCGCCTATTTCATGGCCCCTGGCATGCGTCGCAAGGTCAAGCCGGTGATCGAGCTGATGGAAGCGATGCCGACGGTGATCCTCGGCTTCTTCGCCGGCCTGTTCCTGGCGCCGTATCTCGAAGGCCACCTGCCGGGCGTGTTCAGCCTGTTGCTGATCCTGCCGATCGGCATCCTGGTGGCGGGCTTCTCCTGGAGCCGCCTGCCAGAGTCGATCCGTCAGCGCGTCCCGGATGGCTGGGAGGCGGCGATCCTGATCCCGGTGATCCTGGCGATCGGCTGGTTCGCGCTGTCCATGAGCCCGTTCCTGGAGAGCTGGTTCTTCGGCGGCGACATGCGCCTGTGGATCAGCCACGACATGGGCATTACCTACGACCAGCGCAACGCCCTGGTGGTCGGTATCGCCATGGGCTTCGCAGTGATTCCGAACATCTACTCGATCGCCGAAGACGCCGTGTTCAGTGTGCCGCGCAGCCTCACCCTCGGCTCGCTGGCGCTGGGCGCGACGCCTTGGCAGACCCTGACCCGCGTGGTCATCCTCACCGCAAGCCCGGGCATCTTCTCGGCGCTGATGATCGGCATGGGCCGGGCGGTGGGCGAGACCATGATCGTGCTCATGGCCACCGGCAACACCCCGGTGATGGAACTGAACCTGTTCGAGGGCATGCGCACCCTGGCCGCCAACGTGGCCGTGGAGATGCCCGAGTCGGAAGTCGGCGGCAGCCACTATCGTGTGCTGTTCCTCGCCGCCCTCGTGCTGCTGATGTTCACCTTCATCATGAACACCTTGGCCGAGCTGATTCGCCAGCGTCTGCGCAAGAAATACTCGTCGCTTTGATAGAAAGGTAGAGATCCGTGAAAAAGGATTCCCTCAAAGGCTGGTTCAAGAGCGGTGCGCCGGGCGTGTGGATCAGCGGTGGCGCGGTCGCCATGGCGGTGATCATGACCGTCGGCCTGCTCGCCGTGATCGCTGTGCGCGGCCTGGGCCACTTCTGGCCGGCCGACCTGGTCCAGGCCACCTACAAGGTGCCCGGCCAGGCCGATCATGTGATCGTCGGCGAAGTGGTGCAGAAGGAAGAAGTCCCGCGCGAGCGCCTCAAGAGCGCTGGCCTGCCGGTACCTGACCAGGGGCCGGAGTTCATGACCCGCGAGCTGGTCAAGGTCGGAAACCGCGACCTCAACGGCAGCGACTTCACCTGGCTGGTGGGCGAATGGCTGGTGGACCAGAGCAAGCCTGCCGACCTGATTGCCTTGGAGCGCCGCGAGTGGGGCAACTTCTATGGTTACCTGGTCAGCGTCAAGGAAGAAGGCCGTGTGGTCGCCGAAGGCCCGAGCGCCTGGAACGAACTGCAGAGCCGCCTCAAGCGCGCCAGCGACCTGAACGACCAACTGGTGTCGCTCGAGAAGAAAGACATCGGCTCCATCAACCACGGCCTCGAACGCCTGCGCCTGCACAGCCGCAAGCTGGAACTGCAGGGCAAGCTGGATGCGGCCGCCCAGGCCGATATCGAGTCTGAACGCGCAGAGCTGAACAGCCGCTACAAGACCATCGAGGAGCGTCTGACCGGCCTGCACCAGGCCTTCGCCCGCGACAGCCTGGTGGCCCGCGACGCCAACGGCCGCCAGGTGGAGATCAACCTGAGCAAGGTGGTGCATGCCATCCAGCCGAACGGCATGTCGGCGATGACCAAGATGGGCGCCTACTTCAGCAAGGTCTGGGAGTTCCTCAGCGACGACCCGCGTGAAGCCAACACTGAAGGCGGGATCTTCCCGGCCATCTTCGGCACGGTGATGATGACCCTGATCATGGCCGTGATCGTCACCCCCTTTGGCGTGCTGGCGGCGGTCTACCTGCGCGAATACGCCAGGCAAGGCCCGGTTACGCGGCTGATCCGCATCGCGGTGAACAACCTGGCCGGCGTGCCGGCGATCGTCTATGGCGTATTCGGCCTGGGCTTCTTCGTGTACGTGCTGGGTGGCTCGATCGACCGGCTGTTCTTCCCCGAATCGCTACCGGCACCTACGCTGGGCACGCCAGGCTTGTTGTGGGCCTCGCTGACCCTGGCGCTGCTGGCGGTTCCTGTGGTGATCGTCGCCACTGAAGAAGGCCTGGCGCGGATTCCGCGTACCGTGCGCGAGGGCTCGTTGGCCCTGGGTGCGACCAAGGCCGAGACGCTGTGGAAAATCGTACTGCCGATGGCCAGCCCGGCGATGATGACCGGCATGATTCTCGCCGTGGCGCGCGCCGCAGGCGAGGTGGCGCCGCTGATGCTGGTGGGTGTAGTGAAACTGGCGCCATCGCTGCCGGTGGACGGCAACTACCCTTACCTGCACCTCGACCAGAAGATCATGCACCTGGGCTTCCACATCTACGACGTCGGCTTCCAGAGCCCCAACGTCGAGGCCGCGCGACCGCTGGTCTACGCCACGGCGCTGCTGCTGGTACTGGTGATCGCGACCCTCAACCTCTCGGCGGTGTGGATCCGTAACCACCTGCGCGAGAAGTACAAGGCGCTCGACAGCTGATCCTGATTGCAAGTGAGCCGCCCACGGTATGGGCGGCCCTTCGAAACGAATTGATAGCGTATGGAGTTGACCATGCAGCAAGAATCCCACTCCCACGGCATCGACATGTCGGCCCTGGGCCGCGACAAGCAGAGCCTGCGCCTGGCCGAAGAGACCGTGGCCATCGAAGTCCCGGGCCTGTCGCTGTTCTACGGCGACAAGCAGGCGCTGTTCGATGTACAGATGAACATCCCCAAACAGCGCGTGACCGCCTTCATTGGCCCGTCCGGCTGCGGCAAGTCCACGCTGCTGCGCACCTTCAACCGCATGAACGACCTGGTCGATGGTTGCCGCGTGGAAGGCGCCATCAACCTGTACGGCAACAACATCTACCGCAAGGGCGAAGATGTGGCCGAGTTGCGTCGCCGGGTGGGCATGGTGTTCCAGAAGCCCAACCCGTTCCCCAAGACCATCTACGAGAACGTGGTCTACGGCCTGCGTATCCAGGGTATCAACAAGAAGCGCGTGCTCGACGAAGCGGTCGAGTGGGCGCTCAAGGGCGCAGCGCTGTGGGATGAGGTCAAGGACCGCCTGCACGACTCGGCGCTGGGGCTGTCCGGTGGTCAGCAGCAGCGTCTGGTGATCGCCCGTACCATCGCCGTGGAGCCCGAGGTCCTGCTGCTCGACGAGCCTTGCTCGGCACTGGACCCGATTTCCACGCTGAAGGTCGAAGAGCTGATCTACGAGCTGAAGTCCAAGTACACCATCGTCATCGTGACCCACAACATGCAGCAGGCGGCGCGCGTCTCCGACTACACCGCCTTCATGTACATGGGCAAGCTGATCGAATTCGGTGATACCGACACGCTCTTCACCAATCCGGCGAAGAAGCAGACCGAAGACTACATTACCGGGCGTTACGGCTAGCAGCGCGGCGATTCGGCGCCCCGACAAGCCCGCTCCTACAGGATTCAGGGACTAGAGAACGATGATCAACAAAGAAAGCCTTACCCATCACATCTCCCAGCAGTTCAACGCCGAGCTCGAGGAAGTGCGCAGCCACCTGCTGGCGATGGGGGGCCTGGTCGAGAAGCAGGTCAACGATGCCGTGACTGCGCTGATCGAAGCCGATTCGGGCCTGGCCCAGCAGGTGCGTGAGGTCGATGAACAGATCAACCAGATGGAGCGCAACATCGACGAGGAATGCGTACGCATCCTCGCCCGTCGCCAGCCTGCGGCGTCCGACCTGCGTCTGATCATCAGCATCTCCAAGTCGGTGATCGACCTGGAGCGCATCGGTGACGAGTCGACCAAGATCGCCCGCCGCGCCATTCAACTGTGCGAGGAAGGCGAGTCGCCCCGTGGCTACGTCGAAGTGCGTCATATCGGCGACCAGGTGCGCAACATGGTTCGCGATGCACTGGACGCCTTCGCCCGTTTCGACGCCGAGCTGGCACTGTCGGTGGCCCAGTACGACAAGACCATCGACCGCGAATACAAGACCGCGCTGCGCGAGCTAGTCACCTACATGATGGAAGACCCCCGTTCGATCTCGCGGGTGTTGAGCGTCATCTGGGCCCTGCGCTCGCTGGAGCGTATCGGCGACCACGCCCGCAATATCTCGGAGCTGGTGATCTACCTGGTGCGTGGCACCGATGTACGCCACATGGGCCTCAAGCGCATGAAGGCCGAGGTCGAGGGCGACACTTCCGGCGCTGCCGAAAAGGCTAATGTTCCGGGCGAATCGGACGATAAGTAATATTGCTCCCGAGCATCAACGCCCGGCCTCGTCCGGGCGTTTTCGTTTGTGGCAGATACAGCAGGCACCCGCGAACAGTCTTGAAACGTCCCGGCGTGACCAGTGGTTTGGCAAATTGCCATCAGTCGGCGGTATGCTAGTCGGGATTCAAGAGGAGTATCGATGAGTAAAGTCAATGTGCTGGTCGTGGACGATGCGCCGTTCATCCGCGACCTGGTGAGGAAGTGCCTGCGAAATGCCTTCCCGGGCATGGTCATCGAAGACGCGGTCAATGGCCGCAAGGCCATGGCCATGCTGAGCAAGGAACGTTTCGACCTGGTCCTGTGCGACTGGGAGATGCCGGAGATGTCCGGCCTCGAACTGCTGACCTGGTGTCGCCAGCAGGAAGAAATGAAAGCCCTGCAGTTCATCATGGTGACCAGCCGTGGTGACAAGGAAAACGTGATTCAGGCCATTCAGGCTGGCGTCTCCGACTTCGTTGGCAAGCCGTTCACCAACGAACAGTTGCTGACCAAGGTGAAGAAGTCCCTGGCCAAGATCGGCAAGCTCGAGGCCCTCGTGGCGGGAGCGCCGGCGCGAGTCAATTCGGCCTTTGCCAACGATTCGCTGAGTGCCCTGACCGGCGGCAAGCCTGAAGCCGTGAAGGTCGCGCCAACGCCTGCGCCGGCTGCCGCTAGCAAACCGCTGATCAGCGCACCGCCACCGCAGAGCGCTGCCGCCGCAGCCCAGTCCGGGCGAGGTCAGGGGCAGCTGCGCCTTTCCAGCGGTACTCAGCCCTGCGTGATCAAGGCCCTCAGCCTCAAGGAAGCGCTGTTGGTGGTGCGCCGCAGTGCTGCCCTGCCGCAGGTGCTCGAAGGTGCGGTGCTCGATCTGGAGCAGGGTGAGAACGCCGAGGTCGCACGGTTGAACGGTTACCTGCATGCCATCGCCGCGCTCGAGCCCAAGCCTGAGAGCGACTGGCTGCAACTGACGTTCAAGTTCGTCGATCAGGATGCACAGAAGCTCGATTACCTGTCGCGATTGATCGCCCGCGGTACTGCGCAGAAGCACTTCACGCCGGGCGGTTGATCCGCTGTTCCACCCTCCGGTGAGAGCGGCAAAAGGCCGCTCTTACCGCGTCAGATCCGAAGCAGTCACCCGACCAGCTGTCATTCCCCCGGGATAACTCGTTGCTAGGCTCAAGACATAACAACTGTCAAAAAGCCACCATCATGCGCGCCTGCCTGTTGCTGTCCCTGCTCTTGGCTTCGGCACCGGGCATGGCCATGACCCTCTACAGCACCACCGACACCTTCGGCGTGGCGTCCTATTCCTACCAGCCCAGCCCCGGTGCACGGGCAATGGCCTTGCGCGAGCCGATGGTCGAGCGTCTCGACGATCAGGTCCGTCTGCAGCCCGAAACCTTTGCCGGGGGCGTGCGTTTCCTGGCGCGCAATGATCTGTTCGCCCCAGTGGAAGTCGAACTGCGTCTGGAAGGCCTTGGCAACGCCCGCGACGGTAACGCGCCGCGTATCGTGCGACGGGTGCTGGCGCCGCGCTCCACACAGGTGCTGAGCGTGTTGCTGGCGCGTTCCGGCGGCCAACTGAAATACCGCGCCAAGCTGCGTCACGCCCTCGGCGACCCCGCGCAGCGCCCGCAAGCCTACCGCTATCCCTTTCCGTGGCGCGGCGGTCCGTTCCGGCTGAGCCAAGGGCCCAACGGCCGCTTCAGCCATTTTGGCGCGAAGGGCCGCTATGCCATGGACATCGCCATGCCAGAGGGCACGCCGATCATTGCCGCTCGGGGCGGCGTGGTGATCAAGGTGGAGAACCGCCAGAGCGGACGTGGCAACAACCCTTCGGGCAACTTCGTGCGGATCCTGCACGCAGACGGCACCATGGGGGTGTACCTGCACTTGATGCGGGGTTCCGTGGTGGTGAGCGAGGGTCAGCGGGTGGGGCAGGGTGAGATGCTGGGCAAGTCTGGCAACACCGGCAACAGCAGCGGGCCACACCTGCATTTCGTGGTGCAGCGCAACGTGGGGCTGGCGCTGGAGTCGATTCCCTACCGTTTCGACCGTCCGATTGGCGGACTACCGGACTTCACGGCAGGGAATCCATGAACAGCGTCGTCAGTCGAGCTTCAGCACCTTGGCCAGGACGATCTTCGGCCCTTTCATCTTCTTGATGATGATGCGCAGGCCTTCGACTTCCAGCACTTCCTCTTCCTCGGGCACGCGCTTGAGCGACTCGTAGACCAGGCCTGCGAGGGTCTCGGCCTCGATGTGGTCAAGGTCGACGCCCAGCAGGCGTTCGACCTTGAACAGCGGCGTGTCGCCCCGCACCAGCAGCTTGCCCGGCTGATAGGCAAGGATGCCGCGTTCGGCCTTGCGGTGTTCGTCCTGGATATCGCCGACCAGCACTTCCAGCACGTCTTCCATGGTCAGGTAACCGATCACCTTGCCATCGGCTTCCTCGACCAGCACGAAATGCGCACCGCCCTTGCGGAACTGCTCGAGCAGCTGCGACAGCGGCATGTGTCGCGATACGCGTTCCAACGGCCGCGCCAGGTCTTCCAGGTCGATGCTTTCAGGAAGGTGGTCCAGCTCGGCCAGCTCCAGCAGCAGGTCCTTGATGTGCAGCAGGCCGGTGAACTCTTCGCGCTCGGCGTCGTACACCGGGTAGCGGCTGAACTTGTGGCGACGGAACATCGCCAGGATGTTCTTCAGCGGCGCCTTGGCATCGAGCACCACCATGTCTTCACGGGAGTTGGCCCAGTCGACCACCTCCAGCTCACCCATTTCCACCGCCGAGGCCAGCACGCGCATGCCCTGGTCGCTCGGGTCCTGGCCGCGGCTGGAGTGCAGGATCAGCTTGAGCTCTTCACGGCTGTAGTGGTGCTCATGGTGCGGCCCGGGCTCGCCCTGGCCGGCGATGCGCAGGATGGTGTTGGCGCTGGCGTTGAGCAGGTAGATCGCCGGGTACATCAGCCAGTAGAAGAGGTACAGCGGTACTGCCGTCCACAGCGACAGCAGCTCGGGCTTGCGGATCGCCCAGGATTTGGGCGCCAGTTCGCCGACCACGATGTGCAGGTACGAGATCACGAAGAAGGCGACGAAGAACGACACGGCCTTGATCAGTTCCGGGCTGTCGACGCCCAGATAGGCCAGCAGCGGTTCGAGCAGGTGGGCGAAGGCCGGCTCTCCGACCCAGCCCAGGCCAAGCGAGGCCAGGGTGATGCCCAATTGGCAGGCCGACAGGTAGGCGTCGAGCTGGTTGTGTACCTTGCGCAGGATGCTGCCGCGCCAGCCGTGCAGCTCGGCGATGGATTCGACGCGGGTTGAGCGCAGCTTGACCATGGCGAACTCGGCGGCAACGAAGAAGCCGTTGAGCACTACCAGGAACAGGGCAAAGAGAATCATGCCGAAATCGGCGAATAGAGAAGCGAGGCTGATACCAGGGGAAGGGTCCATGATGGAGTTTTTACGGGGTCCGTCTTTGAAAGAGAGAGAAAAAAAGTGCCAGCTCTAGCTGGCACAGGGGATCCAATGTAGCGGCTGAAGCTGCAAAAGCAAAGGGGATGGTTTTTGCTCGCCGATTCTCAGCTGCGATTTGCCGCCAATTGTGCCGGCGCAAAATGACAGGTGAACGTGCTGCCATGACCCGGCACGCTACTGATTTCCAGCTTGCCGCGATGGCGCATCAGCACATGCTTGACGATCGCCAGGCCCAGCCCGGTGCCGCCTGTGTTGGAGGCACGGCTGGAGTCGACGCGGTAGAAGCGTTCGGTCAGGCGCGGCAGGTGCTTGGCGTCGATGCCCACCCCCGAGTCCTGCACGCTCAGGTGTGCCCCCTGCTCGTCGGCCCACCAGCGGATGCGAATGGTGCCTTCCTCCTGGGTGTACTTCACTGCGTTGAACACCAGGTTGGAGAAGGCGCTGCGCAGTTCCGATTCGCTGCCTTTCAGGCGCAGGCCCGGCGCGGCCTCCAGGGAGATGTTCTGGCGCTTGGGCCCGGACAGCGCCTGGGCGTCACCCTTGATCGACTGCAGCAAAGTATCCACCGCCACCGGCTGGTTGTCCGAGGGATAGTCGGTCGCTTCCAGCTTGGCCAGCAGCAGCAGGTCGTTGAGCAGGGTCTGCATGCGCGAGCCTTGCTGGCTCATCTGCTGCAGCGCGCGAGCCCAGCGCGGGTTCACGTCCTCGACGTTGTCCAGCAGCGTCTCGAGATAGCCGGCGATCACCGTCAGCGGCGTGCGCAGTTCGTGTGAGACGTTGGCGACGAAGTCCTTGCGCATCTGTTCGAGCTGGTGGATGCGGGTTACATCGCGCACCAGCATCAGGTGCTCGTTGTTGCCGTAGCGGGTGATGTGCAGTTGCACGCGCAGGCGGTCGTTGATCGGTGAGGGGATTTCCAGCGGTTCGACGTAGTTTTCCGCTTCGAAGTATTCCTTGAAGCGCGGATGACGGACCAGGTTGGTGACCGGTTGTCCGCCATCCTGGGGCGTCTTGAAGCCCAGCAGGGTCTCGGCGGCGCGGTTCCACCACTCCAGGTTGCCATCGCTGTCGAGCATGATCACCGCATCGCGCAGGGCAGCGGTGGACTCCTGGACTCGGTCGATCACCGCTTGCAGGCGCCCGCGGACACGCTGGTCGCGGCGCTGCAGGTGGTAGATGCTGTCGAACACTTCGCCCCACAGCCCGTAGCCGTCCGGCGGCGCCTCGTCGGGCTGGTGGTTGCGCAGCCATTCGTGCAGGCGCAGCAACTGCTTCAGGGTCCAGCCCAGGTAAAGCGCCAGGCCAACCGCCAGGCTCCAGCCGTATTGCCCGCTGATCAGCCCGCCGAGCAGGCAGACGCTGATCAGCAGGAGCAGGTGGCGAATCAGGGTCGCGTGCCAGTTCGGGTTCAATTCACAGTCCTTGTACAGCGGCTTGCAGTGAAGCGTGCGGGCGCGTCAGCTCTTGGTCGAGAAACGGTAGCCGGTGCCGCGGACGGTTTGTACCAGATTTTCGTAGGCTTCACCCAGCGCCTTGCGCAGGCGACGGATGTGCACGTCGACGGTGCGCTCCTCGACATAGACGTTGCCGCCCCAGACCTGGTCGAGCAGCTGGCCACGGGTGTAGGCGCGCTCCTGGTGGGTCATGAAGAACTGCAGCAGGCGGTATTCGGTCGGGCCCATCTCGGCGGGTTTGCCGTCGATGGTGACGCGGTGGCTGATCGGGTCGAGCAGCAGGCCGCCGACTTCGATCGGTGCCTCGCTGTCGCTCGGGCCGGTGCGGCGCAGCACGGCCTTGAGGCGGGCCACCAGCTCGCGGGGCGAGAACGGCTTGGTGATGTAGTCGTCGGCACCGACTTCCAGGCCCTGGATCTTGTTGTCCTCTTCGCCCTTGGCGGTGAGCATGATGATCGGGATGTCCCCGGTCAGCTCGTCGCGCTTGAGACGGCGTGCCAGTTCGATGCCGGAGGTGCCGGGCAGCATCCAGTCCAGCAGGATCAGGTCCGGCTTGCGGTCGACGATGATGGCGTGGGCCTGCTGGGAGTTCTCTGCCTCGAGGCAGTCGTAGCCGGCCATTTCCAATGCAACGGCGATCATCTCGCGAATAGGCGCTTCGTCGTCGACGATCAGAATGTTCCTGCCAACCATGCTCAAAACTCTCCCATCTATGATGTCTTGGCCCGCATTAGATAACGGAATTATTGCAGCTGTGTGACAGGGCGTTGGCCGTTCTGGCGACATTGCATGACTGCGCTAGGCTTCACAGGGCCGCTGCGGCGGTGTTTCTCCTTCTTCCCCCCGACACGATGGTGATTCCAATGACACGACATACGCTGAGCTGGATGGCCCTTTTCGCTGCGCTGGCATTGCCGGGGGTGGCGTCGGCGCACCACGCGATGGAGAAGGACGGCATGTGGGTCGACCATGCCGGCATGACCCTGTACACCTTCGATAAGGATGCCGGAGGCAAGTCGATGTGCAACGGTGATTGCGCAACCAACTGGCCGCCGCTGCTGGTCAAGGCCGAGGATGAAGCGGCCAAGGACAAGTGGACGGTGATCGAGCGCGATGATGGCAAGAAGCAGTGGGCCTATGATGGCAAGCCGCTGTACACCTTCATCAAGGACAAGAAAGCCGGGGACAAGACCGGTGATGGCGTGAAGGATGTCTGGCATATCGCCAAACCCTGACGCGTGGTCGGTCTTTGTGGGAGCGGGCTTGCCCCGCGATTGCGTCAGTGAATTCACCAGTGTAATCGCGCGGCAAGTCGCAGCGGCGAACCGCTGCGCTCCCTTCAGCGCAGCGCGTAGTCCAGCACCACGCCGATGAAGATCAGCAGGCCCGCCCAGTGGTTGTGCAGGAACGCCTTGAAGCAGGCATCGCGATCCAGCGTGCGGGTCGACCAGAACTCCCAGGCGAAGCATGCCAATGCGCCCAACAGGCCCAGGTGGAACCAGCCACCCAGTTCGAAGTGGTTGCCGGCCAGCAACAGGCAGCCGAGCGACAGCACCTGCAAGGTCAGGATGATCACCCGATCGGCCTCGCCGAAGAGGATCGCCGTGGATTTCACGCCGATCTTCAGGTCGTCGTCGCGATCGACCATCGCATAGTAGGTATCGAAGGCTACCGTCCACAGCAGGTTGGCGATGTACAGCAGCCAGGCCGCCGCTGGCAACTCACCCCCCGCGGCGGTGAAGGCCATGGGGATGCCCCATGAATAAGCGGCACCCAGCACCACCTGCGGGTAGTAGGTGTAGCGCTTCATGAACGGGTAGCAGAACGCCAGGGCAACGCCGCCAAACGACAGCCACACGGTGCTGGCGTTGGTGCACAGCACCAGCAGGAAACTGATGCCGGTCAGCACCACGAACAGCATCACCGCTTCGCGCGGCTTTATCCGGCCGCTGGCCAGGGGGCGATCGGCGGTGCGCTTGACGTGGCCGTCGACCTTGCGGTCGGCGAAGTCATTGATCGCGCACCCCGCCGCGCGCATCAGCGCAACTCCGAGGCCGAAGATCAGCACGTTGGCCAGGGTTGGTGCACCCTTGGCGGCGATCCACACGGCCGCGAGCGTAGGCCACAGCAACAGGTAGATGCCGATGGGACGGTCCAGGCGGCTGAGCTGGACGAAGTCCCAGGCTCTGGGGTGCAGGCGGTTGAGCGACTTGAGCAGCTGCAGGTACATCAGGGCGATACCTCCTTGTCCGCCTGCCACATCGCTGGCAGGAATACCTCGGCGACCAGCAGGTCCAGGCCATCGCGTTCGAAGCGCGAACGGCGGCCCCAGAGGTTGGCGCTGGCAACCTCCGTCGGCATCCACGCCTGTGGGTACGTACACACCTCGATGGGGTGGCGAATGAACGCCTGGTCGCAGAACAGCAATTCGCCGAGCGAGCGGCTGCCCAGGGTCTCCAGATCAAGACCGCCGCGCTCCAAGGCTTCGCGGCTGGCGACGCTGCGGGCGAATACCCAAGGCTGGTCATGGCCGCGCAGATAGACTTCACGCACCCAGCCCTGCGCGCCTGGCGCAAGATTCAGGGCGAGGCATTCGTCGTCACGCAGTGGTTGCCAGCCTTCGAACAGCGGCGTCACGCAGAAGTGGTCGTGGGAGAGGCGGGTCAGGCGACGGGTCAGGGAGCCTTCGTCGAACAGCCAGTCGAGGGTGCGCTGGTCGAGGTCGCTCGCCAGCTGTGAATACGCCAGCCACGCGACAGCGGCTGCTTGCGGGGATTCGTACGACACGTCGGTATGCTTGTTACATCCAGAGAGGCGGCGAGCTTAGCATGATTGCCGGGTTTGCTTGCATACTGCCGGCCGGGCCAGTACAAAGCCCGTCATGAATTGCGCGGTGAGTGCTTCGCGGGGCAGCCCGCTCCTAAGCAGGGGCGGGTTCAACCGTGAGAGGGCCATCAGCGGCAACACAACGCCTGACCGAGGAACCCTGATGAAGAAGTGGCAATGCATTGTCTGTGGCCTGATCTACGACGAGGCCGAGGGCTGGCCGGACGACGGGATCGCTCCAGGCACCCGCTGGGAAGACGTGCCGGAAGATTGGCTGTGCCCCGATTGTGGTGTAGGCAAGAGCGACTTCGAAATGATCGCCATCGGCTGATCGACGACCCCCTGCAAGAGGAAGCACGACATGACGTCCCCTGTGGTGATCATCGGCACTGGCCTTGCGGGCTATAACCTGGCCCGGGAATTTCGCAAGCTCGACGCTGACACGCCGCTGTTGCTGATCACCGCCGACGACGGTCGCTCCTATTCCAAACCGATGCTCTCCACCGGCTTTGCCAAGCACAAGCACGCCGACGGCCTGTGCATGGCCGAGCCGGGCGCCATGGCCGAGCAGCTCAAGGCCGAGATTCGTACCCATACCCGTATCAGCGGCATCGACCCTGGTCACAAGCGTTTGTGGATCGGCGAGGAGGCGGTGCAATACCGCGACCTGGTGTTGGCCTTGGGTGCGCAGACGGTACAGGTGCCGATCGAGGGCGACGGCACCGAGCTGGTCTTTCCGATCAACGACTTGGAAGACTACGCGCGCTTTCGTGCCGCCGCCGCGGGCAAGCGGCGCGTGTTGCTGCTGGGTGCCGGGCTGATCGGCTGCGAGTTCGCCAACGATCTGACCCTCGGCGGCTACCAGTGCGACGTGGTGGCGCCCTGTGAGCAGGTGATGCCGACCTTGTTGCATCCTGCTGCCGCCAGTGCGGTGCAGGCTGGCCTGGAAGGGCTGGGCGTGCGCTTCCATCTGGGCCCGGTGCTGACCCGCCTGCAGCGCACCGGCGGCGGTCTCGAGGCTCACTTGTCCGACGGCAGCGTGATTGCCTGTGATCTGGTGGTCTCGGCCATCGGCCTGCGACCGCGTACAGACCTTGCCGCCGCTGCCGGGCTGCAGGTGAACCGGGGGGTGGTGGTGGATCGCCAACTGCGGACCTCCCACGCGAACATCTTCGCCCTGGGCGATTGCGCCGAAGTGGATGGCATCAACCTGCTCTACGTCATGCCGCTGATGGCTTGCGCCCGCGCGCTGGCGCAGACGCTCGCCGGCAACCCCACGGGTGTGAACTATGGCCCGATGCCTGTCACGGTAAAGACGCCCGCGTGCCCGCTGGTTGTTTCGCCAGCACCGATGGGCCGAGAGGGAACCTGGCAGGTCGAAGGGCAGGGCAGCGACCTGAAAGTGCTGTGCTACAGCGCCGATGGCCAGTTGCTGGGCTATGCCCTCACGGGGTCGGCGGTGTTGGAAAAGCTGGCGCTGAATCGGCAGCTTCCGCCTCTAATGGCCTGAATGCCGTTCGAACTGTCGTATTTGGCCTGTTCTTGGCGCGACAATGGCCGCTCAGACACTGGCGCGGCCACGGTGAGCGTGCCATTCTCACTTCCGTCTGCCGCAGATTAGAGCCTGCGGCGCCTTGGGCGCTGCTTTCGCAGGTAGCACGGCATAACAACAAAAATCCCGTCAAAGAGGCTTCACTATGCGTAAACCAGAACTCGCCGCCGTCATCGCCGAAAAGGCCGATCTGACCAAGGAAAAGGCCAATCAGGTGCTGAACGCGATTCTCGACAGCATCACTGGCGCGCTCGACAAGGATACCGTCACCCTGGTCGGTTTCGGCACCTTCGAGAAGCGTCACCGCGGCGCGCGCACCGGCAAGAACCCACAGACTGGTCAACCGGTGAAGATCAAGGCCAGCAACACTGTTGCCTTCAAACCTGGCAAGAACCTGCGTGACAGCGTCAACGTTCCCGCCAAGCCAGCCAAGAAAGGCAAGTGATCGATTCCTGACACTCCAGTGTCATCCGAACGGGCGCCCCAGGGCGCCCGTTGTGCTTTCTGGCATGCAGAAACAATGCGGCGAGCTGGCGTAAAAAGTTTAAGAAAGGGATAAACTGCGCGCTTCAGTCATATTTCAATCGAGGCGCGCTGATGAAGTTTCGCTTTCTTCTCTGGGCCATGGGGCTGTTGATGGCCAGGGCCAGCCGTAACAACCCGGCGTTCCAGCAGCAACTGCGCGACAAGGACCTGGTGTTCCAGATGCAGACCTTGGATGGCAAAGTGGCCCGGCATTTCACGGTGAGTGGTGAGCGCATCAGCAGCAAGGGTGGCCTGCACCCTCAACCGGCCTTTGCCATCGCCTTCAAGGATGCCGCGTTCGGCTTTGCCACCTTGCAGGCTGGCAACAAGCAGTTGGCGTTCATGCAGGGGATTCAGGACAAGAACATCCAGATCAAGGGCAACCCGGCATTGGTGATCTGGTTTCAGGGGCTGATGAAATACCTCAAGCCTCGCAAGAAAAAGGCCTGAATCCGCCTGTGTAGGAGCGGGCAAACCCGCTCGTGCCAGTCAATGTGGGGCCTGGAACTGCGAGGCCAGTTCGCGCAGCAGCGCTTCGGCTTCCAGCACCTTGCTCACTACGTCCTCCGCCTTGTCGCGGGTCAGCCCAAGGCGTTCGAGCAGCGCCTCCGGAATTTCTTCCTGCGGCCCTGAGCCAATGCCCCGGGAACGCAACAGCGACGTGGCCAGGCACACGAGGTTCGGGTAGGCCGAATACTCACCTTCATAGCTCGGATCGTGCTGGAAGCGCAGCGCCGCGGACAGCTCATCCGGCATGTCCCACAGCTTCATCAGCCAGGCGCCGATCTGCTCGCGGCTGATGCCCAGCAGGTGCTGCTCGACATAGCTGTGGTACAGGTGCGGGTTGACCTCAAGATGACGACAGATCAACGAGAAATGCGGCGGGAACACGTGGGCCAGCAGCAGATAGCCGAAGTTGTGCAGCAGCCCCGCCAGGTAGGTGAGACCGGCTTCGGGGCGTTCGGCGCGCGGCATGGCGCGGGTCAGGCCTTCGATCACTGCGGCTGTGTAGATCGACTGCTGCCAGTAAGGCGTGGCCTGCTGCGGATGGTCTTTCGGTAGGCTCAGGGTCTTGCCCAGGGCCAGGCCCAGCGCAAGATTGATCACCAGGTCGAAGCCCAGCACGCGAACGATGGCATCTTCCACCGAGCGGATCTTGCCGGGTGACGCGTAGTAGGGCGATGCGGCCCAGCTCACCACCTGTGCGGCCAGTGCCGGGTCGGTTTCGACCACGCCGGTGATGTCGTCAACGCTGGCGTTGGGGTCGACGCGCAGCTTGATGATCTTCTGCGCGGTGTCGGCCAGTGGCGGGATCTCGATGGTCTGCTCCAGGCGCTGCTGGATGCGGCGGGCAGTGAAGGCCTGGACCGCGTTGGAGATTTCCTTGGTGTCGTCGTGGGGGCGGTCGAGGTTGCGCTGGATGCTTTCGACTTCAAGACCAAAGCTTCCGGCGCTGGCCTTGCTCAGCATGCGCTTGAAGTTGTCGCGGGCCACTTCCAATAGCAGCCCAGCCTCACCGGACTGGATCAACAGGCTATCGGCGTTGAGCAGCCGTTCGTCGTACAGGCACGGTGAGCTGGTCAGGGCCGGGATTGCCGGCAAGGCCTTGAGCTGGTGCTTGTCGAGCATCTTCTTCAATCGCTCCAGCGGCACGGCCTTGAGTTTGCGACCGGTCAGCTCTTCCAGGCGCTGCAGGTCCAGCAGATGGCTTTGTGGGAACAGCACCATGAGCGCGCCGACCTCATCGTCCAGCAGAACGGCCTGGACGCGCGATTTCGCGGGCAGCCGCGGGTGTTCGGACACCTCGCGATAGGCTACGCCGAGCTTTTCCAGCAGCAGTCGGATGACCGACGGAGCGTGCGGGGTTGCGGTGTCCAAGGCCACTTCAGTCATGGGCTGTTTCCAAAGGTGTCTTTTTAAACGCGAAGTATAACCATCCTGAGCCCCGAGCTGGGGCACGAATGGGACCGGTGTCACACTTGGCCGTATTGTTGGCCGTGACGCAGCCACCGATCCAGTAGCGGGCTGACATGATCGGGCCAGCGTGCCAGCAATGCCTGTGCGGCGTCGCGTACTGCGGGCAGCAGGTCGGCGTCACGCATCAGGTCGGCGACCTTGAATTGCAGCAGGCCGGTCTGGCGGGTGCCGAGCATTTCGCCGGGGCCGCGCAGCTCAAGATCCTTCTCGGCGATGACGAAGCCATCGTTGGTCTCGCGCATGATCCCTAAGCGTTCGCGGCCGATCTGTGACAGTGGCGGGTGATAGAGCAGCACGCAATGGCTGACGGCGCTACCCCGACCGACCCGGCCACGCAGCTGGTGAAGCTGGGCCAGGCCCAGGCGTTCAGGGTTTTCGATGATCATCAGGCTGGCGTTGGGCACGTCCACCCCCACCTCGATCACCGTGGTGGCCACCAGCAATTGCAGATGGCCGGCCTTGAACTCGGCCATCACCGCGGCTTTTTCCGCAGGCTTCATGCGCCCGTGGATCAGGCCCACACGCAGCTCGCCGAGCGCGCTGCCCAGCTCTTCGAACGTACTTTCGGCGGCCTGGCAGGTCAGCTCCTCGGATTCCTCGATCAGGGTGCACACCCAGTAGGCCTGGCGCCCTTCGGCGCAGGCAGCGCGGACCCGCTCGACCACCTCGAAGCGGCGACTGTCGGCCACCAGCACGGTATTGACTGGCGTTCGGCCGGGCGGCAGCTCATCAAGAATGGAGGTGTCGAGGTCGGCGTAGGCGCTCATGGCGAGCGTACGCGGGATGGGGGTGGCGGTCATGATCAACTGGTGCGGACACAGCGTGCCGTTCACGCCCTTCTTGCGCAGGGCCAGCCGTTGCTGCACGCCGAAACGGTGCTGCTCGTCGATGATCGCCAGGGCCAGGTGGCGAAACTTCACTTCTTCCTGGAACAGCGCATGGGTGCCGACCACCATGGGGGCGCCGCCGGCGATTTGCTCCAGCGCACTGGCGCGAGCCTTGCCTTTGAGCTTGCCAGCCAGCCAGGCGACTTCTATCCCCAAGGGTTCGAGCCAGCGCTTGAAGGTGATGTAGTGCTGTTCGGCGAGGATCTCGGTGGGCGCCATCAGCGCGACCTGGTAACCGGCCTCCAGCGCCTGCAGCGCTGCCAGCGCGGCAACCACGGTCTTGCCGGCACCCACGTCACCTTGTACCAGTCGCATCATCGGCTCTGGCTGGCTGAGGTCATAGGCGATCTCGTTGCCTACCCGCTGCTGGGCACCGGTGGGAGTGAATCCGAGGTTGGCCAGGTACTGCCCGGGCAGGCGGCTGGCCTTGGGCAGCACCGGGGCACGCAGGGCACGCAGGCTCTCACGCAGACGCTGCTGGGAGAGCTGGTGCGTGAGCAGTTCCTCGAATGCGAGGCGGTGCTGGGCCCAGTGCTGGCCTTCGGCAAGTTCGTCGAGGTCGGCGTCGGCGGGTGGGTTGTGCAGGTAGCGGATAGCGTCGTCCAGTGGCGCCAGGTGATAGTCGCGGGCCAGCTCATCCGGCAGCCAGTCGGGCAGGCTGCGCGGGCCGAGCTTGCTCAGGCTGAGCTGGCAGAGCAGGCGCAGACGCTGCTGGGTGAGGCCTTCGGTGGTCGGGTAGATCGGGGTCAGGGTCTGCTCGACGGGCGGTGGCGGTTCGTCGCCGTTGAGCGCGCGGTATTCCGGATGATAGATCTCAAGGCCAGAGGCTCCGGGGCGTGCCTCACCGTAGCAGCGCAGGTGGGTGCCACGCTTGAGGCCTTCTTTCTGCGCATTGCTGAAGTGATAGAAGCGCAGGCTCAATACGCCCGTGCCGTCACCCAGGCGTACCACCAGGCTGCGGCGTTTGCCCATGGTCACGTCAGCACCGCTGACCACGCCCTCGATCACGGCGTCCTGACCCGGACGCAGGGCGCCGATCGGTACGACGCGGGTGCGGTCCTGATAGCGCAGTGGCAGGTGGAACAGCAAGTCCTGCAGGCTTTCCAGGCCGACCTTGGCGAGTTTTTCCGCCATCGCCTCGCCGACGCCCTTGAGCTCGGTGACCGGGACCTTCGACAACTCCGTCATGGCATCAGGCCGGCTGTGGCGCAGGCGCCTTGGCGACCGAACAGAGGCGGATCGAATCGGCGAGGATCTCGATTGCCTTTGGCCGCGGGAAGCTGGCGCGCCAGGCGATGGCAACGGTTCGGAACGGCGCAGGCGCTGTCAGTGGACGCACTTCGATGACGCCAGGGGCGTAGTGATGACTGTGCACCGCCGACAACGGCAGGATCGAAACACCCAGGCCCGAGGCGACCATATGACGGATGGTCTCCAGCGAGCTGGATTCGACCGTGGTGTGCTTCGAGGCATCGTTACCCTTGTTCAGGGTCGGGCAGGCTTCGAGTACCTGGTCGCGGAAGCAGTGACCTTCGCCGAGCAGCAGCAGGCTCTTGTCGTTGAGCAGGGCGGTGTCGATGGTCTTCTTGGCGGTCCAGGGGTGGTCGGCCGGCATCAGCGCGCAGAATGGCTCATCGTACAGCGGTAGCGTC
Organism: Pseudomonas putida; assembly: GCF_001636055.1. NCBI lineage: Bacteria > Pseudomonadati > Pseudomonadota > Gammaproteobacteria > Pseudomonadales > Pseudomonadaceae > Pseudomonas > Pseudomonas putida. The sequence continues at coordinate 398,669 of NZ_CP011789.1, read as the reverse complement.
AGCACGTCGGCCTCGTTGAACGGCAGCGCGATGATGACCGCGTCCAGTTCGCCGTTGCGCAGTTTCTCGCGCAGCACGTGGGTGAAGTTCTCTTCGATGTACAGCGGCATCTGCGGGGCAACCCGGTGCAGCTGTGGAATCAGGTGCGGAAACAGGTAGGGGCCGACGGTATAGATGGCGCCGACTTTCAGTGGAGCAGTGAGCTGGTTCTTGCCGGCCTGGGCCAGTTCGCGGATGCCTTGGGCCTGCTCGAGCACCTTCTGCGCCTGGGCGACGATGCTTTCGCCGACCGGTGTCAGGCGTACGGCGCTCTTGCTGCGTTCGAAGATCAGCACGCCCAGCTCGTCCTCAAGCTTCTTCACCCCGACCGACAGGGTCGGCTGGCTGACGTGGCAACGCTCGGCGGCATGGCCGAAGTGCTGCTCCTGAGCGAGTGTGACGATGTAGCGGAGTTCAGTGAGGGTCATAACGTGCGTCCATGAAGTTGCGGCCCCAGCATAGCGGGTGCAATCGATAGACGCACGTTATCAGACTTGCGGTTTTGTGACAGATGCAATGTATCAGCGCTTGTCCAACGAGTAGACGAAGGGCGCCACTACCTCGATCGTGCCATTGTTCAACAACTCCGCAGGCGGTTTGGGTACCGTGCCGGCGCGGCGGATCATGTCCATCGTCGCGCGGTCCAGTGCAGCACTGCCTGAGCCTCCTGCCAGTGAATACGACAGCACCTTGCCCTCGGCATCGACCACGAAGCGCAGCCGGTTGATCCCTTGCAGGCCACGGCGACGTGCGTCTTCCGGGTACTTCTTGTACTTCGCCAGGTGACGCAGCAGGTCGCTTTGCCATGTCGGCAGGGCGTTGCTGTTGGAGGCGATACTCGGCTGCGGCGCTGCCGACTTCTGCGGCGGAGCGTTGCTTGGCGCGGTATCGGCCACTTGTTCCTTGGCCGGTGGTTCGTCCTTCGGCGGCTCAGGCTTTTTCTCGGGCTTGGGCGGCTGGGGCTTGGCCTTCGGCTTGGGCGGCTTCGGGATCGCGATCTTCGGTTTCGGAGCCTCCACCAGCTTGGGCAGCGGTGGCTCTTCGACCGGCGCAGGCGGCTGTGGAGCAGCTTTCGGTGGCGGCGGTGGCGCAGGCTCGGGGACCGGTGCCAGCTCGACCATCATCGCTGCCGGCGGCAGCTCGATGGCCTGGGGCACCGACCAGTTGAGCGTCAGCACTACGGCGATCACGTGCACACCGAGCACGGCTGCCAGGCTGGCACCGTAGCGCACCAGGTTGGAGCGCTTGTTCGTCATTTCTTGGCTGCCGTCTCGAGTCCGACCAGACCGACCTTGAGGTAGCCGGCCGCGCGCATGGTGTTCATCACTTCCATCAGGTCGCCGTAGTCAACACCCTTGTCGGCCTGGAAGAAGATGGTGGTTTCCTTGTCGCCCTTGGTCTTGGCGTCGAGCATCGCGCCAAGCTGTTCGGGCAGGGCCACCGCGTCATCGCCGACGTACACCTTCTTGTCGGCCTTGACGCTGACGAACACCGGTTTCTCGGGCCTCGGTGCAGGTTTTGCGGTCGAGGCTGGCAGGTCGACCTTGATGTCGACCGTCGCCAGTGGTGCGGCAACCATGAAGATGATCAGCAGTACCAGCATCACGTCGATGAACGGCGTGACGTTGATTTCGTGGTTTTCGGCGAGGTCGTCGCCACCTTCGTTGAGATGCAGGCCCATGGCTTACCCCACTTTCACCATGTGCGGGGCGGCGCGCTCGCCAGCCTGATGGTCCAGGTCACGGCTGACCAGCAGCAGGACCTGCGCCGAGGCGTCGGAGACCTGCGCCTTGTAGCCGGCGATGGAACGGGCGAAGACGTTATAGATGACCACGGCCGGAATCGCGGCGACCAGGCCCAGGGCGGTGGCCAGCAGGGCTTCGGCGATGCCTGGGGCAACGACGGCGAGGTTGGTGGTCTGGGTCTTGGCGATGCCGATGAAGCTGTTCATGATGCCCCACACGGTGCCGAACAGGCCGACGAATGGCGCGGTGGAGCCGATGGTGGCCAGCACGCCGGTGCCGCTGCTCATGTTGCGACCGCTGGCGGCGACCAGGCGCTCCAGGCGGAAGCTGACGCGTTCCTTGATGCCTTCCTTCTCGCGGGTGTTGGCCGACAGGCGCATTTCCTCGAGGGCGTCGTGGATCAGGGTATGGGCCAGGGTGCCCTCCTTGTCGGCGACGCTGCTGGCTTCTTTCAGGCTGGCAGATTTCTTCAGCAGGGCGATTTCACCGCGCAGGCGGCGCTTGGCGCCCATCAGCTCGAAGCCCTTGGCGATCCAGATGGTCCAGGTGATGATGGAGGCGATGGCCAGGCCGATCATTACCGCCTTCACGACGATATCGGCGTTCTTGTACATGCCCCATGGGGACAGGTCGTGGGCCATGCCCAGCGAGGTGTCTTCGACCAGTGCTTCGACGTTCTCGTTTGCTGGTGCCTGGGCCTCGGCGGGCTCAGCGGCGTTCGCGGGGGCTTGGCCAGTGGCGGCCGGGTCAGCCGGAGCGACTGCAGCAGGAGGGGTGGCGCCGTTGGCGGCAGGCTCTTCAGCCATGGCGGCCGGGGCCAGCACCAGGCTGAACAGCAGCGCGGCGATGGCGCGCCAGGCGCGCGATGTGGTTGGCGAAGCGGAAGGTTGAGTACGAGTCATGCTGGCCGGACCTGATGAAGAAAAATGAGGTGGTGTTCTCCATGGCCTCGAGGCGGGCCGAGAACTGATCAGGGCGCCATTATTGCAAGTAATTCTTGTTAACAAAAGTAATAGAGTAACTTTTTTTACGCTTTGGATAGCCGCTGATCGTCTAATACGGCTAGCCTGGGCCTTTCGTTCTGGAGTGAAGTGATGTCGGATCTGTCCGCGATGATCGTAGGTTGTGGCGATGTAGGCAGCCGCCTGGCCCGGCAACTGCTCGCCCGCGGCTGGCAGGTACATGGGCTGCGTCGCACGGTGGGGCAACTGCCTGCAGGCGTTCTGCCGGTGGCGGCCGATCTGTCCGACCCCAGCATTCCTGCAGGTTGGCCCGAGCGTTCCCCGGATTATCTGGTGTATTGCGTGGCGGCCAGCCAGCACGATGAAGCCGGTTATCGGGCCGCCTATGTGGAGGGTTTGCGCCACGTGCTGAGCTGGTTGGCGGACAAAGGGCAGCACCCGCGCCGCTTGCTGTTCGTGTCCAGCAGCAGCGTCTATGCGCAGCAGGGCGGCGAGTGGGTCGAGGAGGGTGCGGCCACCGAGCCCGAGGGGTATTCGGGACGGATCATGCTGGAGGCCGAGCGCTTGGCGCTCGAGAGTGGGATTCCCACCAGCCTGGTGCGCCTGACGGGGATATATGGCCCCGGCCGCGAGTGGCTGCTTAGCCAGGTGCGCCAGGGATATCGGGTGGCCGAGGAGCCGCCGCTGTACGGCAATCGCATTCATGCCGAGGACGCGGCCGGTTTGCTGGCGTTCCTGCTGCAGGCAGACGCGGACGGGGTGGCGCTGCAGGACTGCTACATCGGTGTCGACGACGATCCGGCCCCGCTGGCCGAGGTGGTGGCCTGGCTGCGCCAGTACATGGGCGTTACCGAGTGGTCTGACGAGCAGCGCGTGCGCCGCACCGGCAGCAAGCGCTGCAGCAACGCGCGGGCACGGGCGCTGGGCTGGGTGCCGCAGTATGCGAGCTACAAGGAAGGGTACGCGGCGATCCTGAAAGGCTGAAGCCAAGCCTCGACTACCGGTGTCGAGGCTGGCCGGGTACCCGTAGGAGCGGGCTTGCCCGCGAATCGGATACCGCGCTGCATGGCACCGGCTTCGCCGGTGATCGCGGGACAAGCCCGCTCCCACAGGGATTGGGCTGGTCTTTAAATTTTGGACGAGACAATTGCTCCTGCAAGTAGTGGATCAGTCGCGCTCAAGCACCCACTGCCGCGCGCCAGCCGCGAGTTCTGGCATTTCGTCGGGCTGCGCACGGTTGACTGCACGGAAGATCTCCAGCTTGTCGTCATCACGCTTGAACACCCAGGGGGCGCCGCGTTGGTCGCGCTCCAGCCAGAGGCTGTCGTTGTCGCCGCCCATGGTCGCGCAATCGCCGGCCAGGCAAAGGGCGTAACGGTCCAGATCGGGCAAGCCGGTCACGCCGCCGTCGTCGGCGAAGCGGACCTTGGCGCCCTGGCCTGGGCCTTCGACGATTTTCCATTCGCCACCCAGGTACGCCTTGTACAGCGCCTTCTCGAAGCTGCCACCCAGCGGTGCGTCGGCGGGTGTCGGGGGCTTGCTGCGCACGAAGGTCTGCTTGGCGCCGGAGGCGTCGGTCGTTTGCAACTCGTCGCCATCGAGGCTCAATTGCTCGCTCTGGCCGCCTTCGAAATTGGCTTGCCATTGCTTGTCCGCCGCGACGAGGCTGCCCTCAGCGGCTTCGAAGCCATTGCTGTAACGGGCTTGCTGGCTGGCGACGTCAATCTTCCATTCGAACACCGGACCATGGCTGGACAGCGCCTTGCGCAAGCTGTCGCCCTTGACGGCGGCGTCGATGGCATCCTGGTTGATCCAGGTACCGTTGAAATCTTCAGGTTTGTGGCTGGCGCAGCCGCCCAGAAGCAGGGCTGCCAGCGCGAGAGGCAGGGCATGACGCATGGTGGGAACCTTCAGGAAGGAAAGGCGGCAGGCCGGGCGCCCGCCGCCTGGGGCATCACTCGATGACGAGGATGGCGTCCATCTCGACTTGCGAGCCCTTTGGCAGGGCAGCCACGCCAATCGCGGCACGGGCTGGGTAGGGCTGCTCGAAGTAGCGACCCATGACCTCGTTGACCTTGGCGAAGTGGCTCAGGTCGGTGAGGAAGATGTTCAGCTTGACGATATCCTTGAACGAACCGCCAGCGGCCTCGGCAACAGCCTTGAGGTTTTCGAAGACCTGCACGGTCTGTGCCTCGAAGCCTTCAACCAGCTCCATGGTCTTGGGATCCAGAGGAATCTGGCCCGACATGTAGACGGTGTTGCCAGCCTTGATCGCCTGGGAGTAGGTGCCGATGGCGGCAGGGGCCTTGTCGCTGTTGATGACGGTCTTGGTCATGTTGACTCCTTGCGGTTGACGGACTACGCACGCGTTCGGGTGATGCGGACCACGCCGGTCAGGGTGCGCAGCTTCTTGATCACGCGAGCCAGGTGCACGCGGTCGCGCACGCTGACCACCAGTTGGACCACGCTGACGCGACCGTCGCGCTCATCCATGCTGATCTTCTCGATGTTGCCGTCGGCGGCGTTGACGCTGCTGGCCAGCAGGGCGATCAGGCCGCGCTGGTGTTCCAGTTCGACGCGCAGTTCGACATTGAACTCGCCGGTGACGTCCTTGGCCCAGGAGAGCTGCAGGCACTTCTCCGGGTTGTGTCGGATTTCACTGATGTTGCGGCAGTCTTCCAGGTGCACGACCATGCCCTTGCCCGCCGACAGGTGGCCGACGATGGGGTCCCCCGGGATCGGCGTACAGCACTTGGCGTAGCTGAGCACCAGGCCTTCTGTGCCGCGGATCGCCAGCGGGCCCTCTGGCGATGGTAGTTGCTCGCCTTCGGCCGACAGCAAGCGGCGTGCGACCACGTAGGCCATGCGGTTGCCCAGGCCGATGTCTTCGAGCAGGTCTTCGACGAGCTCCAGGCGGTATTCGGTGAGGATGGCCTGGACGCGCTCGGCGGCGATCTTGTCCAGGCTGCTGTCGAAGCCTGTCAGCACTTTGTTCAGCAGACGTTCGCCGAGGCTGATGGATTCGGAGCGGCGCTGCTGTTTGAGCGCATGGCGAATGTGCGTGCGTGCCTTGCCGGTAACCACGAAGTTGAGCCAGGCCGGGTTTGGGCGTGCGCCCGGTGCACTGACGATCTCGACCGTCGAGCCACTTTGCAACGGCTCGGAGAGCGGTGCCAGGCGACGGTTGATGCGGCAGGCGATGCAGCTGTTGCCGACGTCGGTGTGCACCGCGTAGGCGAAGTCGACGGCAGTGGAGCCTTTGGGCAGCTCCATGATCCGGCCTTTGGGCGTGAAGACATAGACCTCGTCCGGGAACAGGTCGATCTTCACACTCTCGATGAACTCCAGCGAATTGCCGGCCCGCTGCTGCAGCTCGAGGATGCCCTTGACCCATTGACGGGCGCGGGCGTGGCTGCCCTTGGGCTGTTCTTCCTCGTTCGACTTGTACAGCCAGTGCGCGGCGATGCCGTTGTTGGCCATCTCTTCCATTTCGCGGGTGCGGATCTGGATTTCGATGGGCACACCGTGCATGCCGAACAGCGTGGTGTGCAGCGACTGGTAGCCGTTGGCCTTGGGAATCGCGATGTAGTCCTTGAAGCGCCCCGGCAGCGGCTTGTACAGGTTGTGCACGGCACCCAGCACGCGGTAGCAGGTGTCGACCTTGTCGACGATGATGCGGAAGGCGTACACGTCCATGATCTCGTTGAAGGCGCGGCGCTTGCCGCGCATCTTCTTGTAGATGCCATAGAGGTGTTTCTGCCGGCCGCTGACCTCGCCCTCGATGCCGTCCGCCGCCAGGCAGTTGGCCAGCGAGGTCTCGATCTTGGCGACGATTTCCTTGCGGTTGCCGCGCGCGCTCTTCACCGCCCGGTGAATGAGCGAGGAGCGCATGGGATGCATGGCCTTGAAACCAAGATCCTCGAACTCCACGCGCACGGTGTGCATGCCCAGCCGATTGGCGATGGGGGCGTAGATCTCGAGGGTTTCCTTGGCGATGCGCCGGCGCTTTTCACCGGACAGCACTTCCAGGGTGCGCATGTTGTGCAGGCGATCGGCCAGCTTGACCAGGATCACGCGGATATCGCGGGCCATGGCCATGGCCATTTTCTGGAAGTTCTCGGCTTGCGCCTCGGCCTTGGTCTCGAAATTCATCTGGGTCAGCTTGCTGACCCCGTCGACCAGCTCGGCGACGGTTTCGCCGAACTGCTGGCTGAGGGCTTCCTTGGCGATGCCGGTATCTTCGATCACGTCGTGCAGCATGGCGGCCATCAGGCTCTGATGGTCCATGTGCATGTCGGCGAGAATGCTGGCGACTGCCAGCGGATGGGTCACGTAGGGCTCGCCACTGCGGCGGCGTTGCCCGTCGTGTGCCTGTTCGGCATAGAAATAGGCCCGGCGAACAAGATTGACCTGTTCGGGGCCCAGATAGGTCGACAGCCGCTCGGCGAGGGCTTCTATACCCGGCATGGTTTCACCTCTTGCAGAGGAAGAGGATCGTGTGCCGCGCGACGTCGACCGGGCATGAATCAGACGGCCTCGTTGTTCTCGTCCTCGAACGCAGCGAACACCGGATCCTCGGTGACGATCTCTTCGGCGGCGATAAATTCATTGGTCACGATGCCTTCGGCAATTTCGCGCAGGGCGACGACGGTTGGCTTGTCGTTTTCCCACGCCACGCGTGGCTCCTTGCCGCCGGTGGCCAGTTGGCGGGCGCGCTTGGTCGAGAGCATGACCAGCTCGAAGCGGTTATCCACGTGTTCCAGGCAGTCTTCAACAGTTACGCGGGCCATGGTCTTCCTCAGTAGCAGATGCGATTAGCGTGCAGCCCAGAATGGGCAGGCGGACTCGATAGTTTAAAAAATCACCAGCCAATAGGGAAGGGCTGTTTTGTCTGGTGATCCGTGTCACCTGCTCGTGGGGGCGGGCTTGCCCGCGAAAGGGCCGTAACAGACAGCCTCTCGCTTGAACATGACGATAACGCTTCCCGTCCCGCGAACACAACAGCTTCAGCGCATCGCGTCGCGCAAGCGTGGGGTCAGCTCCTCGAACAAAGTCTGTACCGAACGCAGCGCTCGACAATCGGGGCGGGTCAGCAGCCACAGTTGGGTGTCACAACCTGGCAGCGCGCCGCTCAAGGCCTCGACGCCAGGCAGGGTGTCGACCATGTAGTCGGCCAGCGCCGCCACTCCCATGCCGGTGCTGACCAACTGAGCAATGGTCGACATGCCACTGCACTGGTAGCGTGGGATCAGGTCGGGGTGCTGCTGGTTGCGCCAGACTACCGTGGGGTGGTCCTGCATGGCGTCGTCAGGGGCGATCCACGGCACGCTGTTTGGCGACTCGGCCAGGCGCTCGCGAAACTCCGGGCGTCCGCAGATTACATAGGACGTCGAGCCCAGGCAGCGTCCGACCAGATGCTCCGGCGGTGTGTTGGTCAGGCGCAGGGCGATGTCGGCGTCGCGTCGGCTCAGGTTGGCGAAGGTGTTGGAGGTGCCCATTTCCAGCGACAGCGCGGGGTAGTTGGGCATGAATTCGGCCAGTGCGGGCAGCAACAGGCTGTGCAGCACGGCTTCGGTGCAGGTCAGGCGTACCGTACCGCTGACCACCTGCTCGCCGCTGGTCAGGGCGATGCGCGCGGCGTCCAGCGCCTGCTCGGCCCGTTCAGCCTGTTCGGCCAGGGCCTGTGCGGTGTCGGTTGGCAGGTAGCCCTTGCGGCTCTTGACGAACAGGGCGGTGCCCAGCGCCGACTCCAGTCGCCGGATCGAGCGAAACACCGTCGAAACATCGACCTTGAGCAGCTCGGCGGCCTTGGCCAGTGAGCGACCACGTTCCAGCGCCAGGACCAGGGCGAGGTCCGCGTGATTGATCTGATATTGCATTTGTGCACGCTCTGCTTGCCGATTTGCCAATGTCTGTTGCACTGGAGCCCACTTTATAGTGGAACGGCCCCCGGGAATCAATGCACCGGGCGAGCCACAGAATTTCCCCACGATGGGGCAGTGAAAAGAACAACAGCAGCAACCATCGTCGCCCTCGAGGCGCCAGCCATATCCCCACATCGCCGCTCCGAATCAAAGGATGTACAGCCATGACGTCGGTCTCCCCGTGCGCCCGTTCTTCCCGCGAGATGAATGAATTCCTGGAAGCCCACCCGGACACACAGTACGTCGATCTGTTGATCTCCGACATGAACGGCGTGGTGCGTGGCAAGCGCATCGAGCGGGCCAGCCTGCACAAGGTGTACGAGAAGGGCATCAACCTGCCGGCTTCGCTGTTCGCCCTGGATATCAACGGCTCGACCGTCGAAAGCACGGGCCTCGGTCTGGATATCGGCGATGCCGACCGCATCTGCTATCCGATCCCAGGCTCGCTCTCCAACGAGCCCTGGCAGAAGCGGCCGACGGCGCAGTTGCTGATGACCATGCACGAAATCGAAGGCGAGCCGTTCTTCGCCGACCCGCGTGAAGTGCTGCGCCAGGTGGTGAGCAAGTTCGATGCGCTTGGCCTGGATATTTGCGCAGCGTTCGAGCTGGAGTTCTACCTGATCGACCAGGACAATCTGAACGGTCGGCCGCAGCCGCCACGCTCGCCGATCTCGGGCAAGCGCCCGCAGTCCACCCAGGTCTACCTGATCGACGACCTGGACGAGTACGCCGACTGCCTGCAGGACATGCTCGAGGCCGCGAAGGAGCAGGGTCTGCCGGCGGATGCGATCGTCAAGGAAAGTGCCCCGGCGCAGTTCGAGGTCAACCTGCATCACGTCGCCGATCCGCTCAAGGCTTGCGACTACGCGATCCTGCTCAAGCGCCTGATCAAGAACATCGCCTACGACCACGAGATGGACTCGACCTTCATGGCCAAGCCCTACCCGGGCCAGGCGGGCAACGGCCTGCACGTGCACATCTCGCTGCTGGACAAGAAAACCGGCAAGAACATCTTCGCCAACGACGATGCGCTGCAGAGCGAAACCCTGCGTCACGCCATTGGCGGTGTGCTGGAAACCATGCCGGCGTCGATGGCCTTCCTGTGTCCGAACATCAACTCTTACCGCCGCTTTGGTGCTCAGTTCTATGTGCCGAACGCCCCGAGTTGGGGCCTGGACAACCGCACCGTCGCCCTGCGCGTGCCCACCGACAGCAGCGATAACTTGCGTATCGAGCACCGCGTCGCAGGTGCCGATGCCAACCCTTACCTGATGCTTGCCGCGATTCTCGCTGGTATCCACCACGGCCTGACCAACAAGGTCGAACCCGGCGCGCCGATCGAGGGCAATTCGTACGAGCAGCTTGAGCAGAGCCTGCCGAACAACCTGCGTGATGCCTTGCGAGCGCTGGATGACAGCGAGGTCCTCAACCAATACATCAGCCCGGAATACATCGACATCTTCGTGGCCTGCAAGGAAAGCGAGCTGGCGGAGTTCGAAGTGTCGATCTCCGACCTCGAATACAACTGGTACCTGCACACGGTGTAAGCCCATGAGCGCAATCGCGGTTCCCTTGATTGGTGTCAGCGCCTGCCGCCAGCAGGTTGGGAAGAACTCGTCGCACACGGTGGGCGACAAGTATGTCGAGGCGGCAGGTTTTGCCGGGCTGCCTGTGATCCTGCCGGCGCGCGACACGGCCAGCGACCCGCAGGCGCTGCTGGCGCGTCTGAATGGCATTCTTTTTACCGGCTCGCCTTCAAATGTCGAGCCGCATCATTACAATGGCGCCCCCAGCGTGGACGGTACCCGGCACGACGTTGCGCGTGACCGCCTGACCCTGCCGTTGCTGCAGGCCGCCATAGCCGCCGGCGTGCCGGTGTTGTGCATCTGCCGTGGATTCCAGGAACTCAACGTGGCCTTGGGCGGCACTTTGCACCAGCGGGTGCAGGAACTGCCCGGCTACCTGGACCACCGCGAACCTGAGGACGCACCCCTGGAGGTGCAATACGGGCCTCGACACACGGTCGGCATTGCGCCGGGCGGGCTGTTCGAGCGCCTGGGCCTGGCGGAGCAGTTCGAGGTCAACTCGCTGCACAGCCAGGGCATCGACCGTCTGGCCCCGGGCCTGCGTGTCGAGGCACGGGCCCCGGATGGCCTGATTGAAGCGGTGTCGATGAGTGATGCGTCGGGCTTCGTGCTTGGCGTGCAATGGCACCCGGAGTGGCGTTTCGCCGAAAACCCGGTCTCCCTACGTCTGTTTCAGGCGTTTCGTGAGGCCTGCATTGCCCATGCTGCTCGGGAGGGCTCGCGCCAGAAGGCATTCTGACGTTACCCGAAGGTCTCGGATGACCCATCCCCTGCAGCAAGCTTTCAATGAGTGAAAGCGGGCCTTGTTCGCAAGGTCTGTGAAAACAATACCAATAGCAACGGCAAATAACTCATGAGCGAATACACAGAAGCCGGCCGCCCTCCCGATGTGGCGGCCGACGCGGGCAGCAACACCCAGCGCGCCAGCAAAGGCCTGGCCAAAGGTCGCCTGGGCCTGCTGGCCAGCGTGGTGCTGGGCATCTCCACCATTGCCCCGGTCTACACCCTGACCGGCGCCCTTGGCCCGACCGTGCGTGAGGTCGGCGCCCATCTTCCAGCGGTCTTCATTGTCGGCTTCCTGCCGATGCTGCTGGTTGCCCTCGGCTACCGTGAGCTGAACGCCGCGGAGCCCGACAGCGGCACCTCTTTCACCTGGTCGGCACGTGCCTTCGGTCCCATGATCGGCTGGATCGGTGGCTGGGGGCTGGTCGTCGCCACCACCATCGTGCTGTCGAACCTGGCCGGTGTGGCGGTCGATTTCTTCTACCTGTTCATCGGGCAGATCACCGGGCATCACGAGTATGCCGCGCTAGCGGACAACCTGTTGATCAACGTCACTACCTGTTGTGCGTTCATCGCCCTGGCGGTGTGGATCTGCTGTCGGGGCATGGGGACCACCATGACCGTGCAGTACGGCCTGGTTGCCCTGCAATTGCTGGTGTTGGTGGGCTTTGGTTTTGCTGCGTTCGGCGAGACCACCGCGCCACCGCCGCTGGAATTCGATTTCGCCTGGTTCAATCCCTTCGGGGTCGAATCGTTCTCGGCCTTCGCGGCCGGGCTGTCGCTGTCGATCTTCATCTTCTGGGGCTGGGACGTGTGCCTCACCGTCAGCGAAGAGTCCATCGGCAGCGACGAAGTGCCTGGCAAGGCTGCCACCTGGACGGTGCTGCTGATCCTTGGCCTGTACCTGTTCACCGCCATTGCCACCCTTCAGTTCGCCGGCATCAGCGACACTGGCCTGGGTCTGGGCAATCCGCGCATTCAGGAGAACGTCTTCGCCCACCTGGCAGGTCCGGTGATGGGGCCGCTGGCGATCCTGATGTCGATTGCGGTGCTGGCCAGCACTGCGGCGTCGCTGCAGTCGACCTTCGTGTCGCCGGCGCGCACCCTGCTCGCCATGGGCTACTACGGTGCGGTGCCGCAGCGCTTCGCCAGTGTCTGCCCGCGCTCGCAGACGCCGCGTTACGCGACCATTTGTGCGGGCGTGGCTGCGGCCTTGTTCTACGTGACCATGCGTACCCTGAGCGAGAACGTGCTGGCAGACACCATCACCGCGCTGGGGATGATGATCTGCTTCTACTATTCGCTGACCGCGTTCGCCTGTGTCTGGTACTTCCGCGACAGCCTGTTCGACAGCCTGCGCCACTTCTTCATGCGCGGCCTGTGCCCGCTGGTGGGTGGGGTGATCCTGTCGGTGATCTTCGTGCGTACCGCGATCGACAGCGCCTCGCCCGACTTTGGCAGCGGCTCGCATGTCGGTGGGCTGGGGCTGGTGTTCGTGATCGCGGCGATCATCTCGGTGCTGGGGATCGTGCTGATGATGCTGTCGCGGCTGCGTGCACCGGCGTACTTCCTCGGGGCGACCTTGCAGCAGCAGGCGAAGTTGCAGTTGCAGGAATAAGGCGCAAGGGGTGGCTGCTGCGCAGTCCAATCGCGGGGCAAGTCGTTGCGACTTGCCCCGCGCTGGTTTCAGCGCGTGGTTCAGCCGACCAACTGCTTCAACAGCTCACCATGGCGCTGCTGCTGCTTCTTGAGCAGCAACCGGTTCGAACGGAACACCGACTTCAGGTCTTCGAGCGCGTCTTCGAAGTCATCGTTGACGATGACGTAGTCGAATTCGTTGTAATGCACCATCTCGCTGACCGCTTCCTTCATGCGCCCGGCGATGATCTCTTCACTGTCCTGGCCGCGCCCGTCCAGACGCTGGCGCAGGGCTTCCTGGCTCGGTGGCAGGATGAAGATCGACAGGGCCTCGGGCATCAGTTTGCGCACTTGCTGCGCACCCTGCCAGTCGATTTCCAGGATCAGGTCGAAACCTTGGTCGAGGGTTTCCTGCAGCGCGCTGCGGGAGGTGCCGTAGAAGTTGCCGAACACCTCGGCGTGCTCGAGGAAGTCGCCTTGGGCAATCAATGCCTTGAACTCCTCGTGAACCACGAAGTGATAGTTCACTCCGTGGATCTCGCCTGGGCGCATGGCACGGGTGGTGTGGGAGACAGAGACGCGGATCTGCTGGTCTTGCTGGGTCAGAGCAGTGACCAGGCTGGTCTTGCCAGCGCCGGAAGGCGCCGAAACGATGTAGAGGGTGCCGCTGCTGTGCTTCATGGTGGGGTGGCCTTACTCGATGTTCTGTACTTGTTCACGCATCTGTTCGATCAGCACCTTCAGGTTGACCGCTGCTTGGGTGCTGCGCGGGTCGAAGGCCTTTGAGCCGAGCGTGTTCGCCTCGCGATTGAGTTCCTGCATCAGAAAGTCCAGGCGTCGCCCGGCGGCGCCGCCCGACTTGAGCACGCGGCGCACCTCGGTGACATGGGTGCTGAGACGGTCGAGCTCTTCGGCGACGTCGCTCTTTTGTGCCAGCAGCACCATCTCCTGCTCCAGGCGCTGCGGGTCGAGCTCGGCCTGCAGGTCGTTGAAACGGTCGACGATGCGCTGGCGCTGGGCGGCCAGCATTTGTGGCACCAGGGCGCGCAGGGTGGCGACTTCGGTGGTCATGGCGTCCAGGCGCTCGTTGATCAGTCGGGCCAGCTCCTGGCCCTCGCGCAGGCGGCCGGCCTTGAGCTCGGCGAGCGCCTCGTCGAACAGCGCCATCGCCTCGGTGTTCAGCGCCTGTGGGTCGGCGGCATCGGCTACCAGCACGCCGGGCCAGGCCAACACTTCGAGGGGATTGAGCGGGGCTGGCTGATTGATCAGCCCGGCCACGGTCTCGGCGGCGGCGACCAGTTGCGCGGCGCGCTCGCGATCGACCTGCAACGGCTTGCCGGTGCTGTCTTCGGACAGGCGCAAGGTGCATTCGACCTTGCCGCGCGACAGCCCCTGGCGCAGGCCTTCGCGTACCGCGCCCTCAAGATCGCGCAGGGCTTCGGGCAGGCGCAGGTGCGGTTCGAGATAGCGGTGGTTGACCGAGCGCAGCTCCCAGGCCAGGGTGCCCTGGCTGCCGGCGCGCTCGACGCGGGCAAAGGCGGTCATGCTGTGCACCATGGGGAGTACCTCGCGAATTCGGTTTGTACGGGGAAGCCTTTCGGCTGCAAGGCGCAGGATTGTAGCGCAGTGCGGCGATGGCGCCCAATCGGACCATGCTACAGGGCGTCGCAGGCATAGGTGGAAAAAGTCGACGGGTTGCGAGGCCGCGACAATAGGCATGTCCTCGCAGGACGCACGGCTCTATAATGGCCGCCTGATTCGAATTCCAGTACAGGTATCCCAGATGAAACGTCCAAGTGGTCGCGCTGCCGATCAGCTTCGCTCGATCCGCATCACCCGCAACTACACCAAGCACGCCGAGGGGTCGGTACTGGTCGAGTTCGGTGACACCAAGGTCATCTGCACGGTCAGCGTCGAGAATGGTGTACCACGCTTCCTCAAAGGCCAGGGGCAGGGCTGGTTGACGGCCGAGTACGGCATGCTGCCGCGCTCCACTGGCGAGCGTAACCAGCGTGAGGCCAGTCGTGGCAAGCAGGGCGGCCGCACCCTCGAGATCCAGCGCCTGATCGGCCGTTCGTTGCGCGCAGCCCTGGACATGAGCAAGCTGGGCGACATCACGCTGTACGTCGACTGCGATGTGATCCAGGCCGACGGCGGCACCCGTACCGCTTCGATCACCGGCGCAATGGTGGCCCTGTGCGACGCCCTGGCGGTGATCAAGAAGCGTGGCGGTCTCAAGGGCGGCAACCCGCTCAAGCACATGATCGCCGCGGTGTCGGTGGGCATGTACCAGGGCGAGGCAGTGCTGGACCTCGACTACCTCGAAGACTCGGCTGCCGAAACCGACCTCAACGTGGTCATGACCAGCGCCGGTGGCTTCATCGAAGTGCAGGGCACTGCCGAAGGCGCGCCGTTCCAGCCTGAAGACTTCAACGCCATGCTGGCGCTGGCGCAGAAGGGCATGACCGAGATCTTCGACCTGCAGAAGGCTGCATTGGCCGACTGAAGCTGCGCCAAGGAGGCGATGGACCCATGAGTGAGACGAATCTGCCGATCGAAACGCCGAGCGCCGAAGTTC
The DNA here is from genome assembly GCF_001636055.1 of Pseudomonas putida. NCBI lineage: Bacteria > Pseudomonadati > Pseudomonadota > Gammaproteobacteria > Pseudomonadales > Pseudomonadaceae > Pseudomonas > Pseudomonas putida. Next base: position 383,414 of record NZ_CP011789.1, on the reverse strand, counting down.
GGCAATGGGCGATGTTCTGCCACTTCAGCGCCTTGCTCGGGCTGGTGATGCCGCTCGGGCATCTGCTCGGGCCACTGGTGATGTGGATCTGGAAGCGTGAGGTCGATCCGTTCGTCGATGCCCAGGGCAAGGAAGCGCTGAACTTCCAGATCAGCGTCACCATTGCCGGATTCATCTGCTTCCTGCTGATGTTCGTGGTGATCGGCATCGTACTGTTCGCCATCCTGGCGGTGGCAGTGCTGATTCTGATCATCCTGGCAGGGGTTCGGGCCAATGAAGGCAAGCCGTACCGCTACCCGCTGATCTGGCGGCCGATCAAGTAGCCCTGTGCGCTCACGGTAGCTGCAAACCGCCAGCTGCCTTGTGCAGGGCGCGCAGGTGTTCTCCTATCTGCTTCACGTTGGCCTCGATGGCCGCAATTTCCTTCGCGCGGGCTGGCTCCAGCAGCGCTCTGACTTCCTTGTCCAGGTCGGTACTCAGGCGTAGCAACTGCGCCTGCCGTTCACTGCTGACCTTTTCCAGATGCACCCGCTCCTGGGGTTGCGGCAAGCCGTAGCCATCCGCTTCGAGCAGCTCGGCCGGTCGGCTGAGGAATCCACTGTTGGCAAGCATCTGCTGCAGCGTGGCATTGGCCTTGTCGATGCTGCCGTCCTTGAGCGCGGTGGCATTGAGGTAGCGTTGCTTGACTTCGTCCTGGGCCAGCAGCAACTGGCGGCGCAGGCTGGCCTGCTCAAGCAGCAGCAAGGCCGCACTGGTGCGCAAGTCGGCCTGGGCGAACCAGGGGCGGCGTTGCTCGGCATCCTGGGCCAACCAGTCTTCCACGGCGCTCTGTTTGATCGGCAACTGCTTCTTCAACACTTCGAACATGGCCTGGTAGCGGTCGCGATAAGAGTCGAAGCGATAGCCCAGGCGCAGCGCTTCGCGCGGATCGTCGAGTACGCTGGTGTCGGCCAGACCCCTTCCCTTGAGGACTTCGAGCAAGCCGTTGGGCATGATCGCGTCGAGATCGCTGAAGCGCTGGTCGGCGGTGCCGCTGCGCATCAGCTTGAGGGTTTCCACCGCGCAATTGTTGGACAGGAAATAGTAATTGCCGTCGTAGCTCCAGTGCATTTCGGCAGCCTGGCGCACCAGGTCCTCGATCTGCTGGCGATCGAGCTTGAGCGGCACGGAGGCCAGGCTGCGCAGTTCGGTCTTGGTGTACTCGTCGATCACCTGGCCCAACGGCAGGACGAACAGGCGCGACGGATAGGCGCCGGTCAGGCCGTCCCAGCTGGACAACTGCACATCATTGACGAACGCGCGGTACGACAACACCAGATGACGGTCCAGGTCCAGGCGGCAGTCCGGCCCGCGTGGGCGGCCCGGTGCACAGATCACCAGGCGCAGCATGCTGTGTCCCCAGCGGCTGACCCAGTTCTGGTTGGCCTCGGCAAGCAGGTAGTCGACTTCGTAGACGCGCTCCGGGTCGATTTCGCCCAGCGGCTCGCGGGCGAAGTCACTGCCGGCGTTAAGGAACGGCAGGCCCTTGGCGCAGGTGTCCTGCTGGGGTGCCCAGCCGAAATGATCGTGCAGGTACTGGTTCAGGGCCGGGCGCCGGCAGCCATAGCTCGGGTCGAGGAGGAAGTACTCCATGTTGACCGCGACAAACTCCTTGGGGCTGCTCAGCTCATAGCTGTCCGGGGTGCGTACCAGTTGACCGTTGTGCTGTTCACGCTCGCCACGGCGGCCGACGTACTGCGGCCAGCCGGCAAGGTCAAGCAGACGCGGATCGTCACTCAGGGTGAAGCGGCGAGCAGTCTGGCCACGGCATTGCTGGGGCAGGCCGATCTGGCCGAGGGTGCCCTGCTGGCGGTTGCAGCGGGCGATCAGCGAGCGCTCGGCACTGGGCCACAGGCGCGCGCGATCATAAATGTGGGTGAGCTCGTGCAGCACGGTGGCCAGCAGTTCTTCCCGCACCGTCCCGTGGGGGCGATGGTTTTTTTCCGTGGCGGCACTGCCATCGGCTAGCGCTGGCAGCAGGCGGCTGTTGAGATCTAGGGTCGAGACTGGCGAGGCCTGGCCGTAGGCATCGGCAGGCATCTTGTCGGTCCAGCCGACCTGGATACGGCGATCCAGGCGCTGTTTGAAGGAGGGGGGCAGCTTCGACAGTGCCTCATCCAACAGCTGCTGGGAGGCCTGCTGCTGTCGAGCGTCCAGGCCGACAGTCTGCAGCTCGAGCTGCAGGTCGGCCAGGGCGGGCGTGCCGAGCAGCGTCAGGGCGCAGCCGAGCAGCCAGGCACGCACGCGCTTCACAGCGACAGAATGGCTTCGGCCAGTACCTGGTCGCTGGCGTCGCGCGCTTCAGGCACACGCTCGCGCAGGGTGTCGAATGCAGCTTCGAGCTGGGCGCCACGGATATCGCCATTGCTGGCGACGAAGCTGGCGGCGTCGTCGCGGGCCTCGCGCACGACCTTGGAGTCGCGGATCGAGGTGGTGGTGTCGGATGTGAAATCGATCGAGCGGCCAAAGGCGCGAACGATGATATTGCTGGTGGCCACCAGGGTTTGCGCCTGGGCCAGGTCGGCCAGCAGCAACATGCCGAGGGTAGCGGCGATCAGCGGTTTACGCATGGAGCATCTCCGAAAAATACTGGGAGTCAGGTGTGATCATTGGACGAGAATTGCTTCTGCCAGTTCAAGGTCGCCGACGGACTGACGCGAATAGATATGGCGCAGTTCCGTCAGTGCGGCTTGCAGCCGCGCGCCACGAATCCGGCCGTCACTGGCGACGAATGCGGCCGCATCATCATGGGCCATGCCGACGATCTTGCGGTCGAACGGCGCAGTGGTCACCTGGCTGGTGACATAGCCGGTCATGACCGGAAACTGGGTCGTGACATCCATGGCATGGGCGCTTCCCATACTGGCAATGGCGAGCAGCAAGGGCACAAGGTAACGCATGGGCTTGGACAACGCTCTGTCGGCAGGGTGAATGCTGTTCCCGCAGGCGACGGGGCGTCGTGGCCTGCGGGTACGATGGTTGGCGTCAGAGGGCCAGGATGGCCTGTGCCAGTTGCGTGTCGCTGGCTTGCAGTGCAGGCATCTGCTGGCGGATATGGATGAAGGCACTTTCCAGCTTCGCGCCGCGAATATCACCTTGACTGCCGACGAAGCTGGCAGCGTCGTCACGGGCAGCCTGGACGATCTTGTCGTCACGGAACGAAGAGGAGACGTCGGAAGTGGCGTCGGTGGACGCGGCCACTGCGCCAACCACGGCATCGGTGGTGACGACGAAGCTGGTGGCGTGGGCGGTGCCCGCCAAGCTCAGCAGCATGGCAGCGCCAAACAGGTATTTACGGGACATGGGGGACTCCTGCGGGGGGTAGTTCTGATTATTCGGACGCTCGCACTGTCACGGTACTTTAGATAATAGGCAGCGCGTTTGACCAAGCTAACAGGCCGTTGTCGCAAGCGTATCACGTGGCTCTGTTTCCAGATGTGAAGGACGAGATCAGATGGAACTGTTACGGTCCTTTTTTAATTATTGGAAATTGTACTGCTTCTGTGTCGAGCTGCTCAACTGCGCGGGTTTGAAACAAAAAAACCCGTCGCAGTTCCCTGCGACGGGTTTTGAGAATTCGCGGTGCCGGCGTGGTGCCGGCAAGCCGGAGCTTAGCGCCAGAAAGGCTTGCTCAGCTCTTGGTAGCGCTGGGACTCGCTGATACCGGCGTCGGCCAGCAGGCGGGCATCCAGGCGAGCCAATTGACGACGGCTGGCGATGCGACGCTGCCACAGCAGCAGGGTCGACAGGGCGCGCAGAGGAGCCGAGGCTTTAGATTCAACGTTGTTTTCGAAAACCAGACCGGAACTGAGGGTACGTTCCATGATGTGTCATCCTTCCGCTTGTGGCGGGATTAGGTAGTGATTTAACTGATGCCAATGATCCTCCTCTGTCGTCCATAACAGTAGATACAGTTCACCAGTATTGCGATGGGCCAGTTAACTGTTAAACGCTACTGTTGCACTCCGAATTGGCATAACTGTACTGGTCTGCACTGTTTTAGTGCATTTTCGCTGAGTTTTAAAATATCGGCGGGATTGAGGCGGGGATTTTAGCGGTACAGTAGTACAGTTTTATATATCTAACTGTCTAACTGTTTTATCAAAGCAGGCGTGATCGGGGGCTTGTTCCGCGAACACCGGCGTAGCCGGTGCCATGCATCGCAGTGTTTCATTCGCGGGCAAGCCCGCTCCCACAGAGGCCTGAGCTGCTTTTGTAGGAGCGGGCTCGTCCCGCGATGGGCTCAGAAGACCGATACAGCTGGCCGATCAGCCAGCCAGCATCCGCCCGCTTTCTTCCAGATTCTCGTGCCAGCTCAGCGCTTCGCGCAGGATATGCGGGGTGTGCCCGCCTCGCTGGCAGGCGCGGTCGAAGTAGTCGTTCAGTGCGGCGCGGTAGTCCGGATGCACGCAGTTGTCGATGATCGCCCGGGCGCGTTCGCGCGGTGCAAGGCCGCGCAGGTCGGCCAGGCCCTGTTCGGTGACCAGGATGTCCACATCATGCTCGGTGTGGTCGACATGGCTGACCATCGGCACCACGCTGGAAATCGCACCACCCTTGGCGATCGACTTGGTCACGAACACTGCGAGGTGGGCGTTGCGGGCGAAGTCGCCGGAGCCACCGATACCGTTCATCATCCGCGTGCCGCACACGTGGGTGGAGTTGACGTTGCCGTAGATGTCGAACTCCAGCGCGGTGTTGATCCCGATGATGCCCAGGCGACGCACTACTTCGGGGTGGTTGGAAATCTCCTGCGGGCGCAGCACCAGTTTGTCCTTGTAACGCTCGAGGTTGCCGAATACGTCGGCATTGCGGCGGGTCGACAGGGTGATCGAGCTGCCCGAGGCGAAGCGCAGCTTGCCGGCATCGATCAGGTCGAACGTCGAGTCCTGCAGCACTTCGGAGTACATGGTCAGGTCTTCGAACGGCGATTCGATCAGGCCGCACATCACGGCATTGGCGATGCTGCCGATGCCGGCCTGCAGCGGGCCAAGGCTGTTGCTCATGCGTCCGGCATCAACTTCCTGCTTGAGGAAGCCGATCAGGTGGTTGGCGATGGCCTGGGTCTCGTGATCCGGTGGCAGGACGGTGGATGGCGAGTCTGGCTGGTCGCTGATGACGATGCCGACGATCTTCGCTGGATCGATCGGGATCGCGGTGCTGCCGATGCGGTCATCGACCTTCACCAGTGGAATCGGCGTGCGGGTCGGGCGGTAGGTCGGGATATAGATGTCGTGCAGCCCTTCGAGGTTGGGGTTGTGCGACAGGTTGATCTCGACGATGACCTGCTTGGCGAAGATCGCGAAGCTGGCCGAGTTGCCCACCGAGGTGGTTGGCACGATGTGGCCCTGTTCGGTGATCGCAACCGCTTCGATGACTGCGATGTCCGGCAAGGTCAGCTGCTTGTTACGCAACTGCTCGACGGTTTCCGACAGGTGCTGGTCGATGAACATCACCTGCCCGTCATTGATGGCCTTGCGCAGGGTGCTGTCCACCTGGAAGGGCATGCGCCGGGCGAGTACACCGGCCTCGGTCAGTTGCTTGTCCAGGTCGTTGCCCAGGCTGGCGCCGGTCATCAGGCTGATCTTCAGTGGCGACTGCTTGGCACGTTCGGCCAGGGCGTGTGGCACTGCCTTGGCTTCGCCGGCGCGGGTGAAGCCGCTCATGCCGACGGTCATGCCATCCTCGATCAGGCCAGCGGCGTCGGCCGCACTCATTACCTTGCTGTGCAGGGAGGACAAGCGGATACGATCACGGTACATGGATTGTTATCTCGGGCTACTTGGGCTACTGCAGCGCAGTCTAGAGATTTAGCCCGATGCCGTCCCGCGACCATGGTCGTATGAGGAGCCTGGAAATAGAGCCGTTGATCTGGATCAGCAAAACGACAAGGCCCCAGGAAGAATCTTCCCGGGGCCTTCTAAAACAGTGTCGTCCAGCTCGGAAAAGGACTACTCCACGGCCTTGACCATGTCCTCGATGACTTTCTTGGCGTCACCGAACACCATCATGGTCTTGTCCAGATAGAACAGTTCATTGTCCAGGCCCGCATAACCGCTGGCCATGGAGCGCTTGTTGACGATGATGGTCTTGGCCTTGAAGGCTTCGAGGATCGGCATGCCGGCAATCGGCGACTTGGGATCGTTCTTCGCTGCGGGGTTGACCACATCGTTGGCGCCCAGCACCAGCACAACGTCGGCCTGGCCGAACTCGGCGTTGATGTCCTCCATTTCGAACACCTGATCGTACGGGACCTCTGCTTCGGCCAGCAGTACGTTCATGTGCCCGGGCATGCGCCCCGCCACCGGGTGAATCGCATACTTCACGGTTACACCGTTGTGGGTCAGCTTCTCGGTCAGCTCTTTCAGGGCGTGCTGGGCGCGGGCCACCGCGAGGCCGTAGCCGGGAACGATGATCACGCTGTCGGCATTGCTCAGCAGGAAGGTTGCATCGTCGGCCGAACCGGATTTCACCGGGCGTTGTTCTTTCGTGCCGGCCGCCGCGCCGCTATCGGTGTCGCCACCGAAGCCGCCGAGGATGACGTTGAAGAACGAGCGGTTCATCGCCTTGCACATGATGTACGAGAGGATTGCACCGCTGGAGCCGACCAGGGAGCCGGCGATGATCAGCATCGAGTTGTTCAGCGAGAAGCCAATGCCTGCCGCGGCCCAGCCCGAGTAGCTGTTGAGCATCGACACCACCACCGGCATGTCGGCGCCGCCGATCGGGATGATGATCAGCACACCCATGACGAAGGCGAGGACCAGCATCAGGGTGAAGGCGCTGTAGTGTCCGGTGAAGGTGAACAGCAAGCCCAGGGCGAGGGTGGTGATGCCAAGGATCAGGTTCAGCTTGTGCTGGCCGGCGAACTGTACGGGTGCGCCCTGGAACAGGCGAAACTTGTACTTGCCCGACAGCTTGCCGAAGGCGATCACGGAGCCGGAGAAGGTGATCGCGCCAATGGCTGCGCCGAGGAACAGCTCCAGGCGATTGCCGGTGGGGATCGGGTCGCTGATGCTGGCAACGATGCCCAGTGATTGGGGCTCGAGCACCGCGGCGATGGCGATGAACACCGCTGCCAGGCCGATCATGCTGTGCATGAAAGCGACCAGCTCTGGCATCTTGGTCATCTCGACGCGCTTGGCCATGATCGACCCGGCGCTGCCGCCGATCAGCAGGCCGACGAGGACATAGCCGATACCCGCGGTGGCGCCGCCGCTACCGACCGAGAGTGCAGCGAGCTTATAGATGAGGCCGATGGTGGTGAGCATGGCGATGCCCATGCCGATCATGCCGAACAGGTTGCCGCGCCGGGAGGTGGTCGGGTGCGACAGGCCTTTGAGAGCCTGGATGAAGCAGACCGAGGCGACCAGGTAGAGAAGGGTGACCAGATTCATGCTCATGCTTACTTCTGCCCCTCGTTCTTGGTTTTCTTCTTGAACATTTCCAGCATGCGGCGGGTGACCAGGAAGCCCCCGAACACATTGACCGCGGCCAGGGCCACGGCAAGGGTGCCCATCAGCTTGCCGGCCGGGGTGACCGTCAGCGCTGCGGCGAGCATCGCGCCGACGATGACGATCGCGGAAATCGCGTTGGTCACCGCCATCAGCGGGGTGTGCAGCGCCGGGGTAACGTTCCAGACCACGTGGTAGCCAACGTAGATGGCCAGCACAAAGATGATCAGGTTGTAGATTCCGTGGGAAATCAGCATGTCTTCCATTGTCGTGCTCCTCAGCCGTTCTTGCGCACGACCTGGCCGTCGCGGCACATCAGGCACGCGGCGACGATGTCGTCTTCCAGGTTGATCACCAGCGCGCCGTCCTTGTCGAACAGCAGCTTCATGAAGTCCAGCAGGTTGCGTGCGTACAGCGCAGAGGCGTCGGCAGCCAGCTGGGCGGGCAGGTTGGTCGGGCCGACGATGGTCACGCCGTGTGCCAGCACTACCTGATCGGCCACCGTGAGCGGGCAGTTGCCGCCTTGGGCCGCCGCGAGGTCGATGACGACCGAGCCGGGTTTCATCTGCGCCACGGTCTCGGCGCTGAGCAGCGTCGGTGCCTTGCGGCCGGGGATCAGTGCGGTGGTGATGACGATGTCGGCCTGCTTCGCGCGTTCGTGCACCGCCTGGGCCTGGCGTTGCATCCAGCTGGCCGGCATCGGGCGGGCGTAACCGCCTACGCCTTCGGCGCACTCGCGTTCTTCGTCGGTCTCATAGGGGACGTCGATGAACTTGGCGCCAAGGGATTCGATCTGTTCTTTCACTGCGGGCCGTACGTCCGACGCCTCGATCACTGCCCCGAGGCGCTTGGCCGTGGCGATGGCCTGCAGGCCGGCGACACCGGCACCGAGAATCAGCACGCGAGCGGCTTTCACGGTGCCCGCAGCGGTCATCAGCATGGGCATGAAGCGCGGATAGTGATGCGCCGCAAGCAGCACGGCCTTGTAGCCGGCGATGTTGGCCTGCGATGACAACACGTCCAGGCTTTGCGCGCGCGAGGTGCGCGGAGCGGCTTCAAGGGCGAAGGCGGTGATGCCGTGTTCGGCCATCCTGGCGATGAGCTCGCTGTTGAAGGGGTTGAGCATGCCCACCAGGATACTGCCGGGATTGATCCGGGCCAGTTCCTGGTCGCTGGGCGCCACCACCTTGAGCACCAACTGCGCGCCCAAGGCATCGCCAGCGTCACCCAAGGAAGCACCTGCGGCCTCATAGGCGCTGTCCGGGATGCTGGCTTTGAGCCCGGCGCCCCGTTCGACAGTGACCTGATGGCCCTGGCCGACCAGTTTCTTGATGGTTTCCGGGGTCGCGGCAACCCTCGCCTCACCCGTCTGCGTCTCTAGAGGAACACCAATGTGCACGACTTTGTCTCCTGCGGTGACCTTGTCATTGTTGATTCCAGCGCACTTCGGGTGGTGCTGCTGGAGCGGTCGTTGAGCAATGCATACCGCCGGTTCCGGGGCGGGCGAGGCATTTTGCAGACGAACCGCAGGTGCTTCAACCGGTTCTGGAGCGAAACGAAGTTAAAACTACAAGTCACCCTGTGACCACTTGTCGCAACCGTCCGCATCCAGGCCGTCAAGAACGCGCTATTGGGAGCTTAGGAGAAAAAATCGAAAATTTTTGGCGGTTTTCGTCCGTAGTTTGCTGGATGTCGTAAAAACAGCGGCAAACCCTCGCGGTTACTAGGGTTGATACGGTTTTTTTCGCTAATGGAACAGTTTATGGATTTGCGACAAATCCATATATCTGTAGGTGTTTAAAATAATTGACTACGAAGTCAGCTTTTGGGTTTCATGCGCTTGCGGCGTAGTCGCGCGCCTGAATCACCAGCCAGTCGCGGAAGGCGCGCAGCGAAGCTGACTCCACCTTGCGCTCGGGAATCATCAGATAGTAGGCCTTGTCGCTCGACAGGGCATGCTTGTTTGCGACCACCAGTCGGCCCTCCGCCAGCTCGCGCTGGATGAGGAACGGCGGGATCAAGGCTATGCCCATTTCGTGCATTGCCGCCTGGCCCAGCATGGAAAACAGCTCGTAGCGCGGGCCGTTCATGTCGCGTTCCACGCTCATGCCCAGGCTGTCGAACCACTGCCGCCAGGCGTAGGGGCGGGTGGTCTGCTGCAGCAATGGCAGCTCGGCGATGAATCTGGCGTCTAGTGCGTCTCGTCCGTCGAGCCATTGCGGGCTGCACACCGGCACCGGATTTTCACCCATCAGGCGATGTGACTGGGTGCCAGACCAGTCGGCGTCGCCGAAGTAGATGGCGGCATCGAAGGTGGTGTCGGCGAACAGGAAAGGCCGCGTGCGGTTGGTGAGGTTGACCGTTACCTCCGGGTGGCGTTGCTGGAAGTCCTTCAGACGGGGGAGCAGCCACTGGGTGCCGAAGGTCGGCACTACGGCCAGTTCGATGACGTTGGCGCCCTGCTGGCGCATCACCGACAGGGTATCCCGTTCCACCGCGTCCAATTGCGCCGAGACCTGGCGGCTGTACGACAGGCCAGCCTCGGTCAGCTTCACCCCCCGGCGCGAGCGTCGGAAAAGCTCCACATTGAGAAAGCCCTCCAGGCCACCGATTTGCCGACAGACGGCACCTTGGGTCAGCGCCAGTTCCTGGGCGGCCTTGGTAAAGCTCTCGTGGCGGGCGGCCGCCTCGAAGCAGACCAGGGCGGTGGTGCTGGGGATCTTGCGCCGCATGTACGTCATTCTCACTTATAAGAGGCGTTGGATAGGGATTTCGCTTATTACGGAGTGAGAAAATAGCACTAATAGGTGCGCAATCCTCGTTTGTCCGCCGACAGGTTCCGGCCTAGGATCAAGGCAACAAGAAATTTCGTCACATACCTTTCGAGGACTCTGCCCATGGCCGGTAAAGCAAGCTTCAACTGGATCGATCCGCTGCTGCTGGATCAGCAGCTCACTGAAGAGGAGCGCATGGTGCGTGACAGCGCTTATCAGTTCGCCCAGGACAAGCTTGCTCCGCGGGTGATCGAGGCGTTCCGTCACGAACAGACCGATCCGGCGATCTTCCGTGAGATGGGCGAGGTCGGCCTGCTGGGGGCGACCATTCCGGCGGAGTATGGTGGCAGTGGTCTCAACTATGTGTGCTATGGGTTGATCGCCCGTGAAGTGGAGCGGATCGACTCGGGCTACCGCTCGATGATGAGTGTGCAGTCTTCGCTGGTCATGGTGCCGATCAACGAGTTCGGCAGTGAGGCGCAGAAGCAGAAGTACCTGCCCAAGCTGGCCAGTGGGGAATGGATCGGTTGCTTCGGTTTGACCGAACCCAATCACGGCTCCGACCCTGGCGCGATGATCACCCGTGCTCGCAAGGTCGAGGGTGGCTACAGCCTGACGGGCAGCAAAATGTGGATCACCAACAGCCCGATCGCCGATGTGTTCGTGGTCTGGGCGAAGGACGATGCCGACGATATTCGTGGCTTCATTCTGGAAAAGGGATGGAAGGGTCTGAGCGCTCCAGCCATTCATGGCAAGGTTGGCCTGCGTGCGTCGATCACCGGTGAGATCGTCATGGACGGCGTGTTCGTGCCGGAAGAGAACATCTTCCCTGAGGTCCGTGGTTTGAAAGGCCCGTTCACCTGTTTGAACTCGGCGCGCTATGGCATTTCCTGGGGCGCGCTGGGTGCGGCGGAGGCTTGCTGGCACACTGCACGCCAGTACACCCTGGACCGCAAGCAGTTCGGTCGCCCTCTGGCCGCCAACCAACTGATCCAGAAGAAACTCGCCGACATGCAGACCGAGATCACCTTGGGGCTGCAAGGCTGCCTGCGGCTGGGGCGGATGAAGGACGAGGGCACTGCGGCGGTGGAGATCACCTCGATCATGAAGCGCAACTCCTGCGGCAAGGCCCTGGATATCGCCCGTCTGGCGCGCGACATGCTCGGCGGTAACGGGATCTCCGACGAGTTCGGGGTGGCGCGTCACCTGGTCAACCTCGAGGTGGTCAACACCTATGAAGGGACGCATGACATCCATGCGTTGATCCTCGGCCGCGCACAGACCGGCATTCAGGCGTTCTATTAATAGAGGGCGCGGCCATGGGAGCACTGTCACATCTGCGGGTGCTGGACCTGTCGCGTGTGTTGGCCGGGCCGTGGTCCGGCCAGATTCTCGCCGACCTCGGGGCTGACGTGATCAAGGTCGAGCGCCCGGATAGCGGCGATGACACCCGGGCGTGGGGCCCGCCCTTCCTGCGGGACGCCCGAGGCGAGAACACCAGCGAGGCGGCCTACTATCTGTCGGCCAACCGGAACAAGCGTTCGGTGACTATCGACTTCACCCAGCCCGAAGGTCAGCGCCTGGTGCGTGAACTGGCGGCAAAGTCGGATATCGTCATCGAGAACTTCAAGGTGGGCGGGCTGGCGAGCTATGGGCTGGACTACGAACGCCTGAAGGCGGTCAATCCAAGGCTTATCTATTGTTCGATCACTGGCTTTGGACAGACTGGGCCCTATGCCAAGCGCGCGGGCTACGATTTCATGATCCAGGGGCTGGGCGGATTGATGAGTCTGACCGGGCGGCCTGAGGGTGAGCAGGGTGCCGGGCCCATGAAGGTGGGAGTGGCGCTGACTGACATCCTCACCGGGCTTTATTCTACGGTGGCGATCCTTGCAGCGCTGGCGCATCGCGATCAGTCGGGGGAGGGCCAGCATATCGATATGGCTCTGCTGGATGTGCAGGTGGCGTGCCTTGCCAACCAGGCAATGAACTACCTGACCACGGGCACACCACCCAAGCGCCTGGGTAATGCGCATCCCAACATCGTGCCTTACCAGGACTTCCCGACGGCCGATGGTGACTTCATCCTTACGGTGGGTAACGACGGGCAGTTCCGCAAGTTCGCGGAAGTGGCCGGTCAGCCGCAGTGGGCAGATGATCCGCGCTTTGCCACCAACAAGCAGCGGGTTGCGCATCGGGCGGAGCTTATTCCTCTGATTCGACAGGCGACGGTGTTCAAGACCACTGCCGAGTGGGTGGCGGAGCTGGAAAGGGCTGGAGTGCCGTGCGGGCCGATCAACGACCTGGCGCAGATGTTCCAGGATCCGCAGGTCGTGGCGCGCGGCTTGAAGGTGGATGTTCCTCATCCGCTGGCGGGCAGTGTGCCTCAGGTGGCGAGCCCGATCAGGTTGTCGGAGACGCCCGTGGAGTATCGTCGGGCCCCACCTTTGCTCGGGGAGCATACCGAGGCGGTGCTGAGGGATGTCTTGGGATTGGATGTAGCGGCTGTTCAGGTGCTGCGTTCTGCAGGGGTGCTGTGACAGCGTCTCAGCTATATAGAGAAGCGGGGAGGCCGGCAGGCCTCCCCGCTGTGTTTTCAGCGATCTGAAAGATTCTTGAAATAAAAGGTTGACGCCCTCTCAGATCCCCTTATAATGCGCCCCACTTCCGCAGCAAACGGAACGCAAAACTCCTTGTTAATCAGCGGGTTAGGCGAGTTCGGTGAAGCGTGAAGGGCTTCGATCACCTGATCGGCAGCGGTGAAAAAGGCAGTTGACAGCATCTTCGAGTGCTGTATGATTCGCCTCCCGCTACGAGAGATCGCAGCGAGTCAAGTGTTTGAAGCTAAACGAGTTTCTCGGAAAAAACTTCAAAATAAACGCTTGACAGCCAATGAGGAAAGCGTAGAATGCGCGCCTCGGTTGAGACGAAAGGCTCTTAACCAAACGCTCTTTAACAAATCGAATCAAGCAATTCGTGTGGGTGCTTGTGAGTACGGACTGATAGTCGCCAAGATTATCAGCATCACAAGTGGCCATGCGAGAAATCACATAGTCATTTGAGATTGCTGAGCCAAGTTTAGGGTTTCTTAAAAACCCAAGCAGTATTGAACTGAAGAGTTTGATCATGGCTCAGATTGAACGCTGGCGGCAGGCCTAACACATGCAAGTCGAGCGGATGACGGGAGCTTGCTCCTTGATTCAGCGGCGGACGGGTGAGTAATGCCTAGGAATCTGCCTGGTAGTGGGGGACAACGTTTCGAAAGGAACGCTAATACCGCATACGTCCTACGGGAGAAAGCAGGGGACCTTCGGGCCTTGCGCTATCAGATGAGCCTAGGTCGGATTAGCTAGTTGGTGAGGTAATGGCTCACCAAGGCGACGATCCGTAACTGGTCTGAGAGGATGATCAGTCACACTGGAACTGAGACACGGTCCAGACTCCTACGGGAGGCAGCAGTGGGGAATATTGGACAATGGGCGAAAGCCTGATCCAGCCATGCCGCGTGTGTGAAGAAGGTCTTCGGATTGTAAAGCACTTTAAGTTGGGAGGAAGGGCAGTAAGTTAATACCTTGCTGTTTTGACGTTACCGACAGAATAAGCACCGGCTAACTCTGTGCCAGCAGCCGCGGTAATACAGAGGGTGCAAGCGTTAATCGGAATTACTGGGCGTAAAGCGCGCGTAGGTGGTTCGTTAAGTTGGATGTGAAAGCCCCGGGCTCAACCTGGGAACTGCATCCAAAACTGGCGAGCTAGAGTATGGTAGAGGGTGGTGGAATTTCCTGTGTAGCGGTGAAATGCGTAGATATAGGAAGGAACACCAGTGGCGAAGGCGACCACCTGGACTGATACTGACACTGAGGTGCGAAAGCGTGGGGAGCAAACAGGATTAGATACCCTGGTAGTCCACGCCGTAAACGATGTCAACTAGCCGTTGGAATCCTTGAGATTTTAGTGGCGCAGCTAACGCATTAAGTTGACCGCCTGGGGAGTACGGCCGCAAGGTTAAAACTCAAATGAATTGACGGGGGCCCGCACAAGCGGTGGAGCATGTGGTTTAATTCGAAGCAACGCGAAGAACCTTACCAGGCCTTGACATGCAGAGAACTTTCCAGAGATGGATGGGTGCCTTCGGGAACTCTGACACAGGTGCTGCATGGCTGTCGTCAGCTCGTGTCGTGAGATGTTGGGTTAAGTCCCGTAACGAGCGCAACCCTTGTCCTTAGTTACCAGCACGTTATGGTGGGCACTCTAAGGAGACTGCCGGTGACAAACCGGAGGAAGGTGGGGATGACGTCAAGTCATCATGGCCCTTACGGCCTGGGCTACACACGTGCTACAATGGTCGGTACAGAGGGTTGCCAAGCCGCGAGGTGGAGCTAATCTCACAAAACCGATCGTAGTCCGGATCGCAGTCTGCAACTCGACTGCGTGAAGTCGGAATCGCTAGTAATCGCGAATCAGAATGTCGCGGTGAATACGTTCCCGGGCCTTGTACACACCGCCCGTCACACCATGGGAGTGGGTTGCACCAGAAGTAGCTAGTCTAACCTTCGGGAGGACGGTTACCACGGTGTGATTCATGACTGGGGTGAAGTCGTAACAAGGTAGCCGTAGGGGAACCTGCGGCTGGATCACCTCCTTAATCGAAGACATCAGCCTGCTGATGAGCTCCCACACGAATTGCTTGATTCATTGTAAAAGACGATGCTGTAACGCGACCCTGTTATAGGTCTGTAGCTCAGTTGGTTAGAGCGCACCCCTGATAAGGGTGAGGTCGGCAGTTCAAATCTGCCCAGACCTACCATTACATGGTGCGGCCTAGGACAAAACGGGGCCATAGCTCAGATGGGAGAGCGCCTGCCTTGCACGCAGGAGGTCAGCGGTTCGATCCCGCTTGGCTCCACCACTCTTCATGATGCAGCACTGTTCAGAACTTAGAAATGAACATTCGGTAATGAATGTTGATTTCTGACTTTTGTCAGATCGTTCTTTAAAAATTCGGATATGTGATAGAAATAGACTGAATGCCAGTTTCACTGCTGGTAGTTCAGGCTAAGGTAAAATTTGTGAGTTCTCACGAATTTTCGGCGAATGTTGTCTTCACAGTATAACCAGATTGCTTGGGGTTATATGGTCAAGTGAAGAAGCGCATACGGTGGATGCCTTGGCAGTCAGAGGCGATGAAAGACGTGGTAGCCTGCGATAAGCTTTGGGGAGTCGGCAAACAGACTGTGATCCAGAGATCTCTGAATGGGGGAACCCACTCAGCACAAGCTGAGTATCTTGTACTGAATACATAGGTACAAGAGGCGAACCAGGGGAACTGAAACATCTAAGTACCCTGAGGAAAAGAAATCAACCGAGATTCCCTTAGTAGTGGCGAGCGAACGGGGACCAGCCCTTAAGCTGGTTTGAGATTAGTGGAACGCTCTGGAAAGTGCGGCCATAGTGGGTGATAGCCCCGTACACGAAAATCTCTTGCCAGTGAAATCGAGTAGGACGGAGCACGAGAAACTTTGTCTGAACATGGGGGGACCATCCTCCAAGGCTAAATACTACTGACTGACCGATAGTGAACCAGTACCGTGAGGGAAAGGCGAAAAGAACCCCGGAGAGGGGAGTGAAATAGAACCTGAAACCGTATGCGTACAAGCAGTGGGAGCCTACTTTGTTAGGTGACTGCGTACCTTTTGTATAATGGGTCAGCGACTTATATTCAGTGGCGAGCTTAACCGAATAGGGGAGGCGTAGCGAAAGCGAGTCTTAATAGGGCGCTTTAGTCGCTGGGTATAGACCCGAAACCGGGCGATCTATCCATGGGCAGGTTGAAGGTTAGGTAACACTGACTGGAGGACCGAACCGACTACCGTTGAAAAGTTAGCGGATGACCTGTGGATCGGAGTGAAAGGCTAATCAAGCTCGGAGATAGCTGGTTCTCCTCGAAAGCTATTTAGGTAGCGCCTCATGTATCACTGCTGGGGGTAGAGCACTGTTTCGGCTAGGGGGTCATCCCGACTTACCAAACCGATGCAAACTCCGAATACCAGCAAGTGCCGAGCATGGGAGACACACGGCGGGTGCTAACGTCCGTCGTGAAAAGGGAAACAACCCAGACCGTCAGCTAAGGTCCCAAAGTCATGGTTAAGTGGGAAACGATGTGGGAAGGCTTAGACAGCTAGGAGGTTGGCTTAGAAGCAGCCACCCTTTAAAGAAAGCGTAATAGCTCACTAGTCGAGTCGGCCTGCGCGGAAGATGTAACGGGGCTCAAACCATGCACCGAAGCTACGGGTATCACCTTTGGTGATGCGGTAGAGGAGCGTTCTGTAAGCCTGTGAAGGTGAGTTGAGAAGCTTGCTGGAGGTATCAGAAGTGCGAATGCTGACATGAGTAACGACAATGCGAGTGAAAAACTCGCACGCCGAAAGACCAAGGTTTCCTGCGCAACGTTAATCGACGCAGGGTTAGTCGGTCCCTAAGGCGAGGCTGAAAAGCGTAGTCGATGGAAAACAGGTTAATATTCCTGTACTTCCAGTTATTGCGATGGAGGGACGGAGAAGGTTAGGCCAGCCTGGCGTTGGTTGTCCAGGTTTAAGGTGGTAGGCTGAAATCTTAGGCAAATCCGGGATTTCAAGGCCGAGAGCTGATGACGAGCGCTCTTTAGAGTGCGAAGTGGTTGATACCATGCTTCCAAGAAAAGCTCCTAAGCTTCAGATAACTGGGAACCGTACCCCAAACCGACACAGGTGGTTAGGTAGAGAATACCAAGGCGCTTGAGAGAACTCGGGTGAAGGAACTAGGCAAAATGGCACCGTAACTTCGGGAGAAGGTGCGCCGGCGAGGGTGAAGGACTTGCTCCGTAAGCCCATGCCGGTCGAAGATACCAGGCCGCTGCGACTGTTTATTAAAAACACAGCACTCTGCAAACACGAAAGTGGACGTATAGGGTGTGACGCCTGCCCGGTGCCGGAAGGTTAATTGATGGGGTTAGCGCAAGCGAAGCTCTTGATCGAAGCCCCGGTAAACGGCGGCCGTAACTATAACGGTCCTAAGGTAGCGAAATTCCTTGTCGGGTAAGTTCCGACCTGCACGAATGGCGTAACGATGGCGGCGCTGTCTCCACCCGAGACTCAGTGAAATTGAAATCGCTGTGAAGATGCAGTGTATCCGCGGCTAGACGGAAAGACCCCGTGAACCTTTACTATAGCTTTGCACTGGACTTTGAGCTTGCTTGTGTAGGATAGGTGGGAGGCTTTGAAGTGGGGACGCCAGTTCTCATGGAGCCATCCTTGAAATACCACCCTGGCAACCTTGAGGTTCTAACTCAGGTCCGTAATCCGGATCGAGGACAGTGTATGGTGGGTAGTTTGACTGGGGCGGTCTCCTCCCAAAGAGTAACGGAGGAGTACGAAGGTGCGCTCAGACCGGTCGGAAATCGGTCGTAGAGTATAAAGGCAAAAGCGCGCTTGACTGCGAGACACACACGTCGAGCAGGTACGAAAGTAGGTCTTAGTGATCCGGTGGTTCTGTATGGAAGGGCCATCGCTCAACGGATAAAAGGTACTCCGGGGATAACAGGCTGATACCGCCCAAGAGTTCATATCGACGGCGGTGTTTGGCACCTCGATGTCGGCTCATCACATCCTGGGGCTGAAGCCGGTCCCAAGGGTATGGCTGTTCGCCATTTAAAGTGGTACGCGAGCTGGGTTTAGAACGTCGTGAGACAGTTCGGTCCCTATCTGCCGTGGACGTTTGAGATTTGAGAGGGGCTGCTCCTAGTACGAGAGGACCGGAGTGGACGAACCTCTGGTGTTCCGGTTGTCACGCCAGTGGCATTGCCGGGTAGCTATGTTCGGAAGAGATAACCGCTGAAAGCATCTAAGCGGGAAACTTGCCTCAAGATGAGATCTCACTGGGATCTTGAATCCCCTAAAGGGCCGTCGAAGACTACGACGTTGATAGGTTGGGTGTGTAAGCGCTGTGAGGCGTTGAGCTAACCAATACTAATTGCCCGTGAGGCTTGACCATATAACACCCAAGCAATTTGCTTTGCAGATTGCGGTGGTGAAGACGAAACGAACCGAAAGTTCGAAGCGACTCACAAAGATCACATATCCGAATTGGCTGGCGTGTCTGCAAAGACGCACTGGCAACCGAATTTCTTGACGACCATAGAGCATTGGAACCACCTGATCCCATCCCGAACTCAGCAGTGAAACGATGCATCGCCGATGGTAGTGTGGGGTTTCCCCATGTGAGAGTAGGTCATCGTCAAGATTCATTTCGCAAAACCCCTATCTGCGCGAGCAGGTAGGGGTTTTGTCTTTAAGTAGAGAGTACAGAGATTCGCAGGCACGTCCTTGAGACGGGCCAGCACACAGAATTTCTTGACGACCATAGAGCATTGGAACCACCTGATCCCATCCCGAACTCAGCAGTGAAACGATGCATCGCCGATGGTAGTGTGGGGTTTCCCCATGTGAGAGTAGGTCATCGTCAAGATTCATTTCGCAAAACCCCTATCTGCGTGAGCAGGTAGGGGTTTTGTCTTTCTGGCGTCCATGAAAAACCGCTGCTGTGGTCAGCGCACTTCCCACAACAGCGGCCTGGGTTATCCGCCTTCAGCTCAGCAGATTGCGCACGTTCGCCATCGCCTCATCGGCAAAGCCCTGGAGAAATGCCTGGAAGCCTGGCAATGCCTCCGGGCCGCCTTCCCAAGGTTCGGCCTGGATAGTCCAGACCGCACGGCTGCGATGCGCATCCAGCGCCTCGACCTGCATCGCAGCCCACAGGTTGCCGATATTCAGGCTGGTGTAGATCAGGCTCCATGTCATCTGCATTGTCTGCTCGTCTCGCGAGTTCAACTGCTCGATGACCACATTGCCGTCCTTGAACAGTTTCTTGCGCACCGAACGTACGCCGCTCCCAGTCATGTCGATGTGGGCCAAAGCGGGGATGAACACCGGGAAGCCAGCGAAGTTGCCAACGATGTTCCATACCGCCTCCGCCGGAGCTGCAATGTCCACGCTGGATACCACCAGGCAGCCTTGTGGATTACGGATCAGCGTGTCGGGTTTGAGTGTTTGCATGCGATGTTGCTCCTGTTGTGGATGAATCGAAGGGATCAGAGAAAGCCGATAGCGCTCAGGTAGCGGCAGCCGCGACGCAGCAACTGCGGGTCCTTGGCGGGGTAGCAGCCGCCCATGCGCCGAACACCCTCGCGGGCATTACCGTGCTCGATGCTGGAGATATCGCCGATGTCTTCCTCGAAGCCGTCGAGGTAAAAGCCCAGGACATCGAACAGCGCGTTGTCGCGATCTACCCGACTCAACTGGCCTTGCCACTGCTCCACCTCGACCAGCTCGAAGTGGTGGCCCTGCTCGCGGAACGCGGCCAGGTAGTCTTGCCAACGCAGCGGTTCGGGGTTGTGCAGGTTGAAGACGCATTGCGCGGGGTGGTGCCTGCTGCTGTGGAAGGCGATGAAGCGGGCAAGGAAGTCCACCGGCATGAGGTCGAAATCGATCTCCAGTCGTGGTACTTGGCCCAGCTGCAGTGAGCCCTTGAGCATCAGCATCAAGCGATTGCGCTGGGGCTGGCATACGCCATTGCGGCTGTCGAAGCTGATATTGCCGGGGCGGAACAGATTTACCCGTACCCCTGCTTCACGCGCCCGCTGGAGAATACGTTCGCCGACCCATTTGCTCAGGTTGTAGCCGTTGCGGATGTAGATCGGCGGAGTCGACACGGGGCCTTGCTCCAGCACGCGGCCGTCGCTGTCCATTGCGCTACACGCAGAGAGCGTCGAGACGAAGTTGAAGACCTTCTTGCGCCGCCCTTCGCAAAGGCGCAGGCACTCGAACAGCGGTTCGATGTTGTCGCTGGCCAGGGCCTGGTAGTCGAGTACGTGATTGACCTGGGCGGCGTTGTGCACCAGTGCACCGTAGTTCAAGTCGAGATCGTCGTAGTCCGCGTCGCTCAACCCCAGCCGAGGCCGGCGCAGGTCCGCGTCGAATACCCGCACGCGCTCATCATCGAGGCTCAGCTGATTGTCTGTCAGCGCCTGCCTGAAGCGTTCACTGGCCGTCTGGGTTGCGTTGCTACGTACCAGGCACGCCACCTCCGTGGCCCCCCAGCCGAGCAGTGCTTCAACCAGATGCACGCCGAGAAAGCTGTTGGCGCCCGTGACGATGACCTTGTGCACATCTCCCATGGCCTGCAGGGGCAGTACCTGAAGGTTCAAGTCACGGTTGGCGTCCTGCTCCAGGCGTTCGAGTGAACTGTCCAGTGCGTCAGCGTCACCGTCGAGCAACGCACCCAGGCGCTGTAGCGTCGGCTGTTCGATGAAGCGATTGATCGCCACGCCGCGGCCGAAGGCCTGGCGCACTTCCAGCAGCAGCCTCGACAGCAGGATCGAATGTCCGCCCAGGCTGAAGAAGCTGTCGTCGGCGGAAATATCCGCCTGGTCCAGTTCCAGCAGCTCACTCCAGAGCCCCAGCAGACGCTGCTCGGTTGGTGTGCCGGGTGCTATTCGCTGTGCCGCTGGCAACGTCAGTGGCAGCGTCCGCAACGCCAGGCGGTCGACCTTGCCGTTAGCGGTGTAGGGCATCTGCTCCAACACCTGATAGAACCCCGGACGCATGTAGTCGGGCAGATGCCGCTCAGCATGCTGACGCAGTGCAGTGTCGGCCTGATGGCTTGTCGGCTGCGCAGCGAAAGCCAGCACGCGGCGCTGGGCATCGATCACCACCGCGATCTGTGCATACAGGCCGCTGTTGCGCAGGCAGTGTTCGATTTCTTCCGGCTCTACGCGAAATCCACGGATCTTCACTTGATTGTCGCGTCGCCCGCACAGCTCGATGCCCTGTGCGGTCCATTTGCCAATGTCACCTGTACGGTAGGTACGCAGCGAACGGCTATCGGGCAAGTCGAGTGCGATGAAACGCTCGGCGGTCAGTTCTGGATTGTTGAGATACCCCAGCCCGACCCCCGGGCCGCAGATGTACAGTTCTCCGGGCGTCTCCTGAGTGACCGGCTGCAAATCGTCGTCCAGGATCAGCACCTGAGTATTGGCGATCGGCACCCCCAGGTTGCGATTACTGTCACCGGCAGCGCAGATGCGAGTAGTCGCCAATACCGTGGTTTCGGTTGGGCCATAGATGTTGTGCATCCGGCATTGTTCGCTGTACCGAGCGATGACCTGGGGCTCGCAGACATCGCCTCCGGTGATCAGGTGGCGCAGGCCAAGCGGTTCATCAGGCGGGAGGATGCTCAGCAGTGCTGGCGGCAGAAACGCATGGCTCACGGCCTGGCTGTGGATAAGTTGCACCAGTAGCTGCGGATCACGGCGCTGGTCATCGCTGGGAATGACCAGTTCCGCGCCGCAGGCGAAGGTCGGCAGGATATCCAGCAGCGAGGCATCGAAGCCGATGGTTGAGAACTGCAGCACCCGGCTGTGCGCATCCAGCGCGACATGCTCGCGATACCAGGCGATGAAGTGGGTGAGGTTGCGCTGGCTGAGCAACACGCCTTTCGGTTGGCCGGTGGTGCCAGAGGTGTAGATCGCCACGCAGGCCCGCTCTGCTGTCCCTTGCCGCAGGACCAGCGAGGGCAGGCAACTGTCAGTGGCCGCCTGCAGCGTGCGCACATCCAGCAGGGCCAGTCCGGCATGTGGCTGGCCGTCATGCAGCAGTACCCGCGCCCCGGAGTCCTGCAGTATACGTTGGCGACGCTCTGTGGGCGTCGTCGGGTCCAGTGGCAGGTAGATTGCGCCGCAACCCAATATCGCCAGCACGCTGGCATAGAGTGCCGGCGACTTGGCCAGACACACGCCCACCACCACAGGCTGATCGTCCTGATCAGGCAGTAATGGCAACAGTGCCCGTTGCAAGGTCACGGCGAGAGCGTGCAGGTCGTGATAGCTGCTGCGCTGGCCATCGCGGTTCAGCGCCGGTTTCTGCGCGTACTGGCGCAGAGGCTGCTCCAGGCCCTCCATCAAGCCGACTTCACTCGATACCAGCAGGTCTGCGCGCTGGGAGCGGTTGAACGGATGACGGTAGGCCAGCGTTTGCAGCCAATCCAGGCCGTGCTCACGCATCTGTAGGCCAGGCTCGACGGTGCACGTTTCGCTCAGGTGTTGCGGATCGCGGGCGAGGCAGGCGACCTGATGGGTGACCTGCCCCTCCAAAGCTCGCACGGCATCTTCACGCAGTTGCTGGCCATTGCCCGAGGAGGGTGCGACCAATGATACCCGGCTGATCAGGCGCGCAGCCGTGGCACTGGCGCACCAGCACAGCAGTTCCAGGTGTGGCAGGGTGTCGCCGTGGCTGGCGCCCAGGCGGATCCTGAGCAACGGCGTTTCCCCCAGGAGGGCCCAGTCACTGGTGCACAGCACCAGGCTGCCGTCTTCCAGAACCAGAGAGTGATGGCTGGCCAGGGCCTGGCGTAGCGCCGAGGGTGTACCGGCCAGCAGGGTGCCGTGGCCCTGCTCGTCGAGTATCCGGGCCAGGTTGCGCAGCGCGAGGCTGTGGCCGACCAATAGTATGTCGAGACGTCGCATGCGGATCTCCTCAGGGCAGGTAGCCGCGCAGGGCTTCCTGCACGCAAGGCGACTCGAGCATCGAGCTGCTGCGGAAGAAGCGCAGGATGTTACCCAGCAACGGATGCTGGTGGTTGATCGGATAGGCCAGGCCGAGCACTTCTTCGCGCAGCGACTGGCGCAGTGTTTCGTTGACTGGCAACGCCTCGATCAGGTTGAAGTCGAAGGCCTGCTGGATGTCGTTGGTCAGGTACTGGCCCAGGAACACGGGCAGCACCTGGGCGATCATCTGGCGATCGACCTCCGGCGCGGCTTGCCAATAGATCCGCGTCAGACGCGCCCAGAAGCTCGAATGCCGACCCTCGTCGAGCAGGTGATCGGCCATCAGCCCCTTCACCGAGGGCTTGACCGTGTCATCGCGGGCAAAGGCGGCGACATCGTCGGTCAGGGTGTTTTCGGCGATGCCGACGCAGATCAGCTCGAGGGCGTCCCGCAGCGCTTCTGGCACCTGTGCCAGTGCCGTGGGGATCGCACGGCTGAGTTCGATCTCAGTAGGCAGGGCGATCGGCTCGAGGCCGGTCAGGGCGATGGTCTGCTGCAGGAAGTCCATGGCCACCAGCGCGTGGTAGTCCTCGTCGACCACCACGGTCATTGCGTCGTAGCGACAGGCGAAGGGAAAACGCACGGTGAAGCGGTCCTTGGCAATCCGCCGGGCCGTGCGGTCGACGATCTCGGTCTCGAAGATCACCACGTCGTTGATGAACTTGTAGAGGCTCTGCACCAGCACGAAATCACGCAGGTGTGGGCAAGCCCGTTGGAACGTGGCGCTTTGCACCAATGGTTGGCGGCTGAGCGGGTAGATCAGCCGCTGGTCGTCCTCGATCCGACGCCGCGGGCGGGTGCGGATGGTGGCACGCTCCTCCCATGCGTCGGCGAAGGAGCGGTATTCGAGCGCATTCATGGCGTGACCTCGCTGGCGGTTACCTGCAGCGAGGCGCGCAGACGGTCCCACAACGCGGTGCGGCTCTGGACAGCGGCGATGGCGGCTTCGTACACCTCGTGTTGACGTTGCGGGTCATCGTTCACCAGGCGCGCCAGCAGCGCTTCGGCGGCCGGACCGTGATCTTCGGCGTCGACCTCGATGTGGCGCTGCAGGTAATAGCGGAAGGTCGGGGCCTGCGCCTGGCCGATGCCCCACTCGTCGAGGATTTGCTGGAACATTGCGGGAATGACACTTTCACGGCCATGCAGGAACGCTGCTGCCACGCGATGGGCAGGCGCGTTGAGTGCCACGTCGAGTGTGTCGACGACGAAGTGCTTGGCTGCCTCGCTGGCGCCGCAGCGCTGCAGGGCGGTGGCGTAGTCGAGCCCCTGTTGTTGCAGGTGGACGAAGCGTTCGATGGCCTGGGTGCTGGCGCCGACTTCGCGCATGGCGTCCAGGTACAGTTCGAAGTGGCTGTAGTGGCCGTGCTGCGGGCAGTCATCAGACTCTTCGCCGAGCACGATCTCGTTGATCAGCCGGGCAGCGGCGGGGTCTGCAGGTGGAAGCCAGGGCAGGCTTACGCAGGTCAGTTCCCGTTGCAGGCGCTTGGTCAGCGACATGAAGTCCCACACCGCGAAAACATGGGTTTCCATGAAGCGTTGCAAGGTTTCAACGGTGTCGATTTCTGAAAAGAGTGGATGTCGTGCGAGCGTGGCTTTATGACTGGCAAGTGTGCGCTTCAATGTGCTCATGAGTAATATCCATTGTGCGAAAGTTGGCATGTTTTCCCGATAAGTTGCAGCCTCTGAAATACATCGGGCGAACGCGGGCCTCGACATATACTCGATGGCTGAACAGTCTCAGGGATAATGGCCGCCCCTTGATTCATCTGGCTTGTGTGGAGTCAAGCCGTGGTGGGTGCCGGCGATATAAAAGTTAGAACAACATTAAAGTTTGTCGCAAATGGTTTTTGAAATATTTTTAATATTTAAAAAATTTCATTAATAGTGATCCGAATAAAACATTTTTGAATGTTTTATTTTGGCAAGACAGGCCCCTTCCGATAATTAATCATCAGAAAACGAAGTTGAGTGAATGCCTCACTCGAAGCACTGGTGAATGGGAGTGCGAGGATATTCCACTGTTGAGGGGCGGCTGATCGCCACGCGGCCCTTGCCCCGGTGTCGGGCTCCTTCTGCGGGTAAATGGAAGGCATACGACCGGGCCCGGGATGGACGATCAGCAGTCGCAGCGCGACTAGAGTGGGCTCAAACGACTCGCGCTGCCATGGTCATCGGCAGCGTATCGGGGGAAACAAGGACCTCAAGAGGGGGAGTTGCGTGCTTAGAAGCCCAGCAAGCCAAGATGCGTGTTGAAGATTCTGACGAGTCTTTGGTCTTGATATGACTTGTCGACGCTGTGCTCGGGCAGCTCGATGAGCTCCAGTTCGCGCCGGATGAAGGCGTGCCAGCCAAGCATTTCGGGGAGTGTTCCAGGTGGGTAGAGCACCGTCACCGGTATCCGTATGGCATTCGCGCTGGCAGCAGGCTCGGCGACCCTTGGGCTGTCACAGCTGGAAACAAACAAATGGCGGGTCTGCTCGGGGTATTCGCGTTCCGCGAGTTGGGCAAGCTCGAACGCCATGTGGGCGCCCAGGCGCTGACCAAAAAGGGCATGGGGCCCTTCAAGGTAGGGATGCAGGTACTTGGCCACGGTTCGGGCGAGGGCGGAGGGGCCTTGCAGCGGATTACACGGGCTGCATTCGGCATGGCGTCTGACATCCACCGCTACCAGTTCGATATGGTCGCTCAGGGCATGGGACCAGGCGCGGTATTGCCCCAGGTGCTCCTGGCTGCAGGCAAGGCAGATGAGACGGGTTCTCGGGGGTTGCCCGGAGTGCTCTGTTACCGATGGTTTCTGGACGTGCACTGTCTGTCCTTCGCTCCGTTCGGTAACGGAGCTTCATGGCTGACACGGCTTGTGGCTGTGTCAGCGGGTGATTCACTTGGCGGCTTGGCTGTTCAGGTAGTTCCTGATGGTGCGGGATGCCGTATTGAGGTGCCTTTCCAGCACGTCGATGGCCTGGTCGACCAACTTGTCGCTGGCCGCGTCCACCAGTGCGATATGGTCGTCCTGAGTCAGCTTTCCCAGGCCCATCGACGACAGGTGGAAGCGCAGGAAACGCTCCTCTTCGTTGAGTTCGATCTCGATCATGCGCAGCAACTTGTGGTTGTGCGCCTTGCTGTACAGCGTCATGTGGAACAGGCGGTTGAGGCGTCCGATCTCGGCGTGGCGCGTCTCGTTTTCCAGTTGCTGGATATAGCTGCGAGCGAGGGCGATGTCGCTTGCGTCCAGGTGGGGAATCGACTGGCGCAGCGCTTCTGTCTCGAGCAGAACGCGCAGGCCGTAGGTGTCGACGGCATCCTCGTCGATCAGCGGTGCGACCACGGCGCCCTTGTGCATCACCACCTTGAGCAGTGATTGCGCCTCGAGCTGGCGCAGCGCCTCGCGTACCGGCATGCGGCTGACCCCGAACAGGCCAGCGAGCTCCTGCTGGCGCAAGGCAGTGCCAGGAGGCAGCCGGCCATCGACAATGGCGCTGCGCAGACGCTCTTCGATCACGCTGCGGGCCAGGTGTGCTGGCACCTGCTCGTTACCCAGCACGGAGCTGAGGAATCTGGTTTTCTCGGCCACGCGGAGTCTGCCTCGATGATTGCGATGATTGGATCCAATAACCCTAGTCAGCGGGGTGATGGCTTGTCAAACCGCGGTGACGGACGCCTGCGGCCGATGGAGTGCGGCTATCGTGAATGAAGTCATCGAGCAAAGGAAGTCGGACTTTTCCTGGCTCGATGATCGTAACCTCCTACGCTTTTTCAAGTGCACCGTGATTGTAAGGTGCCATTGTCTTTTCCCCCGGCAAGCCGCACCATCGCTGCTTTCGACTGGTCTGGATGGGTGTTCGCAGTGGCGATACCTGGAATGCTCAATTTGGCCGTGCGTCGCCTCGGCCTTGCCGTACTGCTTGGCTGCCTGCTGCTGGGCGGCCTGCATGCGGATTGGGATTTCGCCCAGATCAGCCGTCGCGCGCAACAGCTGTACGGTCCGCTTGGCCCAGGGCAGGGGCGTATCGACGCCTGGCAGAACCTGATGGCCACGCAGAACCAAGGCAGCGAGCTGGACAAACTGCAGGTCGTCAATCTGTTCTTCAACAAGCAGCTGCGTTATGTCGAGGACATCGACCTGTGGCATGAAGTCGATTACTGGGCCACGCCGGTCCAGTCGCTGATCAAGGGCGCCGGCGACTGCGAGGACTACGCCATCGCCAAGTATTTCAGCTTGCGCCGCATGGGGGTGCCCGCCGAAAAACTGCGCATCACCTACGTCAAGGCGTTGCGCCTGAACCGGGCGCACATGGTCCTGACCTATTATTCAAGCCCACAGGCCCAGCCGCTGGTGCTGGACAGCCTGATGGACGCGATCAAGCCGGCCAGCCAGCGCAACGACCTGCTGCCGGTCTATGCCTTCAATGGCGAGGGTTTGTGGCTGACCGGCGCCGGCGGCAACAAGAAGGTCGGCGACACCAAGCGCCTGTCACGCTGGCAGGACGTGCTGAAGAAAATGCAGGCCGAAGGGTTCCCGGCCGAACCGGTTTATTGAGGAGCACAGATGTCACTGTTCAAACAATTGTTGCTTGCCATATGCCTGCTCCTGGCCATCGCCTTCAGTGGCAGCTTCATGGTCAGCCTGGAGAGTTCGCGCAGCCAGTACGTCAACCAGCTGCGCTCCCACGCCCAGGACGCGGCGACGGCGCTGGCCTTGTCGCTCACACCCAACATCGATGATCCGGCAATGGTCGAGCTGATGGTCAGCTCGATCTTCGACAGTGGTTATTACTCGAGCATCAAGGTCATCGACCTGGACTCCAACGCCGTCCTGGTCGAGCGTCATGCCGAGCCGGACAGCAACGGGGTACCAGGGTGGTTCATCGGCCTGATCGGGCTTGAGCCGGCCGGCGGCGATGCCATTGTCAGCCGGGGATGGCAGCAGGCCGCGCGGGTCGAGGTCATCAGCCACCCGATGTTCGCCCTGGCCAAGCTCTGGCAGAGTGCCCTGGGCAGCCTGGGCTGGTTGCTGCTGTGCGGCGTGGTGAGTGCGGTGCTGGGTGCACTGCTGCTGCGCCGCCAACTGCGGCCGCTGGACTACATGGTGGCGCAGTCCCACGCGATCGCCCGCCGTGAGTTCCTCAGCCTGCCTGAGCTGCCGCGCACGCCAGAACTGCGTCGGGTGGTGCAGGCGATGAACCAGATGGTCGAGAAGCTCAAGGCACTGTTCACCGAACAGGCCGAGCGCAGTGAAAAGCTGCGCAGCGAGTCGTACCAGGACAGCCTCACCGGGCTGGCCAACCGGCGCTACTTCGAAATGCAGTTGAACACGCGTGTCAGCAACCTCGAAGAGGCTCGAGCCGGTTATCTGCTGTTGCTGCGGGTGCAGGACCTGGCCGGCCTCAACGCCCGCTTGGGTGGTCAGCGCACCGACCAGTTGTTGCAGGCGGTGGGCGAGCAGCTGCGGCGCACATGTGCCAGCTATCCGGAAACCAAGGACCTCATCACCCGCAGCCGCGGTGGCGAGTTTGCTGTTCTGGCACCGGGCATGGTGCATGAAGAGGCGGTGCAACTGGCACAGGCCCTCGAGGCGACCTTGCAGAGCCTGCATGTGACAGGTGCCAGCGATGTCGACCCGGTGGCGTGTATCGGATTGGCGCCGTTCAGCCCTGGGGACGCACCGCAAGCCCTGTTGAAGCTGGCTGACGAGGCGCTGGCACGGGCCGAGAGCCAACCGGAGCCAGGCTGGGTCTGCCTGGAGCAGGGCGCCGCTGCCCAGGCTGCCGACAGCCATCACGCCTGGCATTCACGTCTTGACCAGGCTCTGGACAAGGGGCAGTTCCAACTGTTCTTCCAGCCCGTGGTGGACTGCCATGCGCCAGAGCGAGTCCTGCACTACAAAGTGATTTCGCGCCTGTACGACGGACAGGACGAGGCGCTTGTCGCAGGGCGCTTCCTGCCGTGGCTCGAGCGTTTCGGCTGGATGCCACGGCTCGACCTGCTGGTGCTGGAGAAGGTGTTGCGGCATCTGCAGCAGCATGGTGAGTCGCTGGCGCTGAACCTGTCTGCCGCCACCCTGGCCGATGCCAAAGCATTGCAGCGAGTCTACGAACTGCTGGGGCAGCATGCAGCATTGGGGCCGAGGTTGACCTTCGAGATCGGCGAGGAGCAACTGCCAGAACAGGCACAGCTGGAAAAACTGACCCGCCATTTGCACAGGCTCGGCTTCGGCCTGGCGCTGCAGCGCTTCGGCGGGCGCTTCAGCATGATCGGCAACCTGGCTCACCTGGGCTTGGCGTACCTGAAGATCGATGGCGGTTATATCCGCAGCATCGACCAGGAGCGGCACAAGCGGCTGTTCATCGAAGCGATCCAGGGGGCGGCGCACAGCATCGACCTGCCGTTGATTGCTGAGCGCGTCGAGACCGAAGGCGAGCTGCAGGTGTTGCGCGAGATGGGTGTGCAGGGGATTCAGGGGCAGTTGGTGGGCGAGCCCGCGCCCTGGAAATAAGGACGGTGTTGCGATCCGTAAAAGTGTGCCGCTCTTTTCGCGGGTAGATCGGCGCCCCGACTCACCCGCGAAACGAGCAGCGCGGTATCAGCAACTCTTCAGATCAACCCGCCTTCTTCATCTTCTTCGATCAGGTTGTTCAGGCTTCCCAGCGCCTTGCGCGCGGTGGAGCGGTTGAGCAGTTTTGCTTGGGCGCCGGGAGGCAGGTCGGTGATGCTGAACACGCCCTTGGCGGTCAACACCTCGATCAGGTCCTCGAGCACACGGATCATGTCCAGATCGCTCTGTTTGAGCTGCTTGAGACTGTTCTCAACGACGTCATCGGCGAACCATTCCTGAATTTCGGCATGGTCGGCCGGCAGCGCTTCGGTGTACTCGGCAAAGGCAGCTGCTTCTACCCGCAGCAACTGGCCGTTGGCGTCGCGTTGCACGTAGAACATGGCATCGACCCTCGTCACGATGATTCCTTCTTGGTTGTCAGCAGCATAGGCAAAGTTCAACAGGCCTGCCGGGCCCGGCAAGCGAGTATGCGCCGTGAGGCGACGGCAGGAAAGCGCCAAGCCCCTGGCGGCCGGTGAAGGCCGTCAGGGGCGTGGGCATCAGCTGTTGGAGTTGTCGATCTTGATGGTCGGGTCGGCGCCACTGATCAACGAGTTGATCGTGGTGTTCGACCAGTTCACACCCTCAAGCTTGATCGACACATCCGCGTTGGCCAGGCCACCGGCGGCATTGAGCTTGCCCTCGGTGCTGACCTGCAAGGTCGACTCACCGTTCACGGTGGTGATCTTCAGGAAGTTGTCGATGGTGCTGGCCTTCTCACCCTGCAGCAGGTCGCGCAGATCGAGGCGGTCGCCCTCACTGGCCTTGAAGTCCTTGATCACATCGTTGCCCAGGTCGCCGGCCTTCCACACGAAGGTGTCGGCACCGGTGCCACCGATGAGGATGTCATCGCCCTTGCCACCGATCAGCACGTCGTTGCCGGCACCACCGATGAGGATGTCGTTGCCTTCACCGCCCAGCAGGGTGTCGTTGCCGGTGCCGCCGAGCAGGATGTCGTTGCCACGACCACCGTCGATGTAGTCGTCGCCACCCTGGCCGAAGATGATGTCGTCACCATCGCCGCCCATCAGCGTGTCGTTGCCATCGTTGCTGCGCGATACATCGAACTCGGTGTAGTGCTCGGTGATGTACTTGTGCATCGCCCGCCCATCTACATCGCCCGCATCGAGGCCCAGCTTGTTGGCGACATAGCCGCGAATCGCATCGACACCGGTACCTGCGACCGAGTCGAAGGTGACCAGGTCACCGAAGATGATGTCGTTGCCATCACCGCCGTTGACCGTGTCGTTACCTGGCTGGGTGACCTCGGTGTGACCAAGGATGGCCTCGGCCAGCTTGCTCGGGTCGATGTTGGTCTGTGGCTTGCCATCGGTGTCGAACGGCTTGAGGTCATTGGCGTTGATATCGCTGTTCAGGCCGATGGCCTCGACCTGCGACAGCCCCGACAGCAGCTTGAAGGCGGCGGTCGAGTCGTTCAGGGTCGCGGTCGTGGTATCGGAGCCGTTACCGGCGCGGGAGGACAGCTCATAGCCACCGTTACCTTCGGCACGTACATCGCCGCTGGTGGTCACGGTCCAGCCGCCCCAGGAGTAGGTCTGGACGGTCAGCTTGCCGGTGCTGTCGATGGTTATGTAGTTGGTGTTGTTCAGGTACGTGGAAATCGTATTGCCTGGCTTCCAGTTGTTCGCAGTCAGGAAGCTGTCCAGCGTGGTGCTGGTGCTGCCCAGGGTCGGGTTGCCGCGCTCGCTGGTCTGGTAGTAGGTCGGCTTGCCGTCGGTGACGAAGAACGTCTGGTTGCTGCCGGTGTTGCCAGCATTCTGGAGGTTCTGGAACCAGTTGGCGGTGGTCTTGAAGGCGTCCTCGTAGTTGGTGCCGCCGTTGGCGTTCAGCGTCTTCAGGGCGTTGAGCAGGGTCTGCAGGCCGGCATCGTTGAGGGTCACCGAGACCGTGGATTTCACTTGGCTGGCGAAGTCTACGAGCAGGATGTTCACGGTACCGGACTGGTCGCCCTTGACGCTGGCGGCCAGGGTCTTGAATACCGACTCCAGCGACTTCTTCGCCGCATCCACGCCAGACGAGCCCATGCTGCCCGAGGTGTCGACGATGAAGGCGATGTTGTAGTTCTGACCTGGCACCACGTGCAGGCCGACCACGTCGGCGACGACGATATCGTTGCCATCAGTACCGGCAAAGTTGTCGCCTTCGGAGGTCAGGTTGCTGGTGTTGTAGGTCTGCGGGTACACCGTGACCTTGATGGTGCCCTCGTTGGTCGCGGTGCTGCCGCCAACGCTTTCGCTGGAGGTCGAGCTGACCTTCACGTCGAACTGGCCGCTGTAGTAGGCCGGTGGCTTGATTGCCAGGCTGCCCAGGTTCCAGCCGGTGACATCCACCGCGCTGCTGCCGACGGTGAAGCTGTGGCCTGCGTTGTCGCTGATCACCGAACCTGCCGGGATGCCGCTGAGCTTGACGCTCAGGGTTTCCGAACCGTCGGTGTCGGTCAGGTTGGTGCTGATGCCCACCAGCTTGACCGGCGCGCCATTCTCGCGGCCTTCGTTGAGCTTGTAGCCTTCGTAGTAGCCTTGGCCGTTGCTGCCGTGCAGGTCGGAGACCGTCAGGCCTGCATTGGTCATGGAGCCTAGGTTCGGGTACATCGGGATGGTCGAGCTGTTCAGGTCGGTGACCGCGCCGTTGCCCACCTTGATGTTGATGTCCAGGCTGCCAGGGCCGGCCTGGTTGGCGTTGTAGATCTCCAGGGTGTAATAGCCGCTGGTGGTCGGGGTGTAGCTGCCGGTGATCGCGCCGCTGGCGTTGCCCCAGGTGCCGCTGGCGACGTTCTTGCCACCAATGACGATTTGCAGGCTGTCGTCGGCCGTGCCGCTGAAGGTGTAGGTTTTGCCGGCTTCCAGATAGATCAGGCCGGAGGTCTTCGAGCCGGTGCCCGGGGTCACGGTGGCGGTGGTGTCGACGGTCGTGACCTGCTCGCTCTTGTTCGCGGTGCCGGAGTTGGCGAACACGCTCTTGAGTTGGTCGCCGGTGATGCCGTTACCGTTGTTGCCCAGGCCGTTGAGGCTGTTCCAGGTTTCCTTGGTCAGGCCGATCGAGTTGACGTTGTTGTTGCCGATCGACAGGTCAGGCCTGTCGGCGACCGGCGCGATGTCGACCTTCATGGTCACTTCGCTGCCGGTGTTGGTGCCGTCGTTGGGCTTGTACTTGATCTGCGCGTAGTCGGCCTGCTTGTTGCCCACGCCGCTGCCACCGTAACCGTCGACGCCCGACTGGTTGGCCAGCGGAACGAACTTGAGCTTGCCGGCGGCGATGTCGGCCTGGCTGATGGTCTGGTTGAGCGACACGTCGACCCACGAAGTGCCATTGAAGAACTTCAGGTTGCCCAGATCCGGCAGCTTGCTGATCGTCACGCCGAGGCCAGTGTCGCCATCGGCGTCGGTGACCTTGAAATCGCCCCACTGGAACACGTAGTCGGTGTCTTCGGTGCCGGTGACGGCGCCGCCTGGCGATACCGGCATGTGGTCGTTGTCGATGATCGTGGTGGTGACGCTCGACTTGCTCGGGTTGACCTGCAGGTTTTCGAAGCCGCCGCCGCTGACACCGCTGATCTGGATGGTGAAGTTTTCCGAGCCTTCGACGAGCTGGTCGTCAATGGTCTTGATGTCGAAGTTGGCGGTGCTGGCGCCGGCCGGAATCTTCACGGTGACCACACCGGTGTAGTCCTGGCCGTTGGTGGCGGTGCCACTGTAGCTCAGGGTGACGGTGACCTCGGTCTTGGACGGATTGGTCAGGGTCAGGGTGTAGTGCGCGGTGTCGCCTTCGGTCACCGAAGTGTCGCCGCTGATGCCCACGGTGGTCAGGTCGCCCTGGCCGCTCGGCTCGTCGGTGACGGTGGTGGTGACGGTGTTGCTGCCGAGGGTCAGCTTCTCGAAGTTGTCGCCGCCGGTGACCGATTCGATCTTGTTGACGATCGGTGCCTGGCCGCCGACATAGACGTCATCCTTGGCGGTGATGGTGAAGGTACCGGTGGCGCTGCCAGCCGGAACGGTCACTTTTGTGCCGTCGCTGAGGGTGAACACCAGGCCGTTGTGGCCGGTAACCGACAGGCCCTGGGCATTGGTCAGGGTGACGGTGTAAGTCACCTGGCCGCCTTCGGTGACGGTGGTCTTGTCGGCGCTGAGGGTAGCGACGACTTCGCTGATGGTGTCGGCGATCTGCACGGTGGCCGAGCCACCCAGTTCGAGGTTCTCGAAGGTCTTGCCCGGAACGGTGGCATCGGTGATGCCCACAGTCAGGGAGCCCGAGTCTTTGAAGACGTCATCGCCCTGAGCTGGTGCCTTGTATTCCACCTGGGTCTGACCCGCAGCGATGGTGACCTTGTCGCCATTGCTCAAGGTGACGGTGAGCGGACGATCAAGCGGCTGGTTCACTTTGACGGTGAACGACGGTTGCTGATCTTCAGTGACATTGCCATTGCTGACGATGGTGACCGCGACCTTGTCGCCCTGGTTACCCGAGCCCGGCGTGCCCACGCCAGGTTCGTCGGTGACAGAGGTGGTGACAGTATTGCTGCCGAGGGTCAGCTTCTCGAAGTTATCACCACCGGTAACCGATTCGATCTTGTTGACGATGTTCGGCTGGCCGCCGACGTAGACGTCGTCCTTCGCGGTGATGGTGAAGGTGCCAGTGGCGCTGCCCGCCGGCACGGTGACCTTGGTGCCATCGCTCAGGGTGAACACCAGGCCGCCATGGCCGGTAACCGAAAGGCCTTGGGCGTTG
This sequence comes from Pseudomonas putida, assembly GCF_001636055.1. Taxonomy (NCBI): domain Bacteria; kingdom Pseudomonadati; phylum Pseudomonadota; class Gammaproteobacteria; order Pseudomonadales; family Pseudomonadaceae; genus Pseudomonas; species Pseudomonas putida. The sequence goes on along the minus strand of NZ_CP011789.1, from coordinate 349,169 downwards.
GTCAGGGTGACGGTGTAGGTCACCTGGCCGCCTTCGGTGACGGTGGTCTTGTCAGCGGACAGCGTTGCAATGACTTCGCTGATGGTGTCCGTGATCTGCACGGTGGCGGAGCCACCGAGCTCAAGATTCTCGAATGTCTTGCCTGGAACGGTTGCGTCGCTGATGCCAACGGTGAGCGAACCGGAATCCTTGAAGACATCGTCGCCTTGCGCTGGCGCCTTGTACTCGACCTGAGTCTGGCCCGCAGCAATGGTGACCTTGTCGCCATTGCTCAGAGTGACGGTGAGCGGACGATCCAGCGGCTGGTTCACTTTGACGGTGAACGACGGTTGCTGATCTTCAGTGACATTGCCATTGCTGACGATGGTGACCGAGACCTTGTCGCCCTGGTTACCCGAGCCCGGCGTGCCCACGCCAGGTTCGTCGGTGACAGAGGTGGTGACGGTGTTGCTGCCGAGGGTCAGCTTCTCGAAGTTGTCGCCGCCGGTGACGGACTCGATCTTGTTGACGATGTTCGGCTGGCCGCCGACGTAGACGTCGTCCTTCGCGGTGATGGTGAAGGTGCCAGTGGCGCTGCCCGCCGGCACGGTGACCTTGGTGCCGTCGCTGAGGGTGAATACCAGGCCGCTATGGCCAGTGACCGACAGGCCCTGGGCGTTGGTCAGCGTGACGGTGTAGGTCACCTGGCCGCCTTCGGTGACGGTGGTTTTGTCGGCGGACAGCGTTGCGACGACTTCGCTGATGGTGTCGGTGATCTGCACGGTGGCCGAGCCACCCAGTTCGAGGTTTTCGAAGGTCTTGCCCGGAACGGTGGCGTCGCTGATGCCCACAGTCAGGGAGCCGGAGTCTTTGAAGACGTCATCGCCCTGAGCTGGTGCCTTGTATTCCACCTGGGTCTGACCCGCAGCGATGGTGACCTTGTCGCCATTGCTCAGAGTGACGGTGAGCGGACGATCCAGCGGCTGGTTCACTTTGACGGTGAACGACGGTTGCTGGTCTTCGGTGACGTTGCCATTGCTGACGATGGTGACCGAGACCTTGTCGCCTTGGTTACCCGAGCCCGGCGTGCCCACGCCAGGTTCGTCGGTAACGGTGGTAGTGACGGTGTTGCTGCCGAGGGTCAGCTTCTCGAAGTTGTCGCCACCGGTGACGGACTCGATCTTGTTGACGATGTTCGGCTGGCCGCCGACGTAGACGTCGTCCTTCGCGGTGATGGTGAAGGTGCCAGTGGCGCTGCCCGCCGGCACGGTGACCTTGGTGCCGTCGCTGAGGGTGAATACCAGGCCGCTATGGCCAGTGACCGACAGGCCCTGGGCGTTGGTCAGCGTGACGGTGTAGGTCACCTGGCCGCCTTCGGTGACGGTGGTTTTGTCGGCGGACAGCGTCGCGACGACTTCGCTGATGGTGTCGGTGATCTGCACGGTGGCCGAGCCACCCAGTTCGAGGTTCTCGAAGGTCTTGCCCGGAACGGTGGCATCGGTGATGCCCACAGTCAGGGAGCCCGAGTCTTTGAAGACGTCATCGCCCTGAGCTGGTGCCTTGTATTCCACCTGGGTCTGACCCGCAGCGATGGTGACCTTGTCGCCATTGCTCAAGGTGACGGTGAGCGGACGATCCAGCGGCTGGTTCACTTTGACGGTGAACGACGGTTGCTGATCTTCAGTGACATTGCCATTGCTGACGATGGTGACCGAGACCTTGTCGCCCTGGTTACCCGAGCCCGGCGTGCCCACGCCAAGTTCGTCGGTAACGGTGGTGGTGACGGTATTGCTGCCGAGGGTCAGTTTCTCGAAGTTGTCTGCGCCGGTGACCGACTCCAGCTTGTTGACCAGCGAAGGCTGGCCGCCAACGTACACGTCATCCTTGGCGGTGACGGTAATCGAGCCGGTCTTCTGGCCGGCTGCCACGGTGATCTTGGTGCCGTCGCTCAGGGTGAATACCAGACCTCCGTGGGCAATGACCGGGAAGGCCGGCGGGCTGACCAAGGTCACGGTATAGGTGACCTGGCCGCCTTCGGCGACGGTGCTCTTGTCCACGGACAGGTTGGCGAACACCTCGGTGATGGTGTCGCTGATCTGCACGGTGGCCGAACCGCCGAGCTCCAGGTTCTCGAAGGTCTTGCCTGGAACGGTGGCATCGGTGATGCCGACGGTGAGCGAGCCTGCGTCCTTGAAGACGTCATCGCCCTGAGCTGGCGCCTTGTACTCGACCTGGGTCTGGCCTGCAGCAATGGTGACTTTGTCGCCGTTGCTCAGGGTGACGGTCAGCGGGCGATCCAGGATCTGGCTGACTTTCACGGTGAAGCTTGGCTGTTGTGCTTCGTTCACATCGCCGTTGCTGACGATGGTGACCGAGACCTTGTCGCCCTGGTTGCCGGAGCCCGGCGTGCCGGTGCCGGGTTCGTCGGTGACAGAGGTGGTGACGGTATTGCTGCCGAGGGTCAGCTTCTCGAAGTTGTCGCCGCCGGTGACGGACTCGATCTTGTTGACGATGTTCGGCTGGCCGCCGACATAGACGTCGTCCTTGGCGGTGATGGTGAAGGTGCCGGTGGCGCTGCCAGCCGGAACGGTCACTTTCGTGCCGTCGCTGAGGGTGAACACCAGGCCATTGTGGCCGGTGACCGACAGGCCCTGGGCGTTGGTCAGCGTGACGGTGTAGGTGACTTGGCCACCTTCACTGACGGTGGCCTTGTCTGCGGACAGGGTCGCGACGACTTCGCTGATGGTGTCGGCGATCTGTACGGTGGCCGAGCCACCCAGTTCCAGGTTCTCGAAGGTTTTGCCCGGTACGGTGGCATCGGTGATGCCCACAGTCAGGGAGCCCGAGTCTTTGAAGACGTCATCGCCTTGAGCTGGGGCTTTGTACTCAACTTGGGTTTGACCCGCAGCGATGGTGACCTTGTCGCCGTTGCTCAAGGTGACAGTCAGCGGACGATCCAGCGGCTGGTTCACTTTGACAGTGAACGATGGTTGCTGGTCTTCGGTGACGTTGCCGTTGCTGACGATGGTGACGGAAACCTTGTCGCCTTCGTTGCCGGTGCCTGGGGTGCCGGTACCTGGTTCGTCGGTGACGCTCGTCTTCACTTCGTTCTGACCCAAGGTCAGCTTCTCGAAGTTGTCAGCGCCAGTGACGCCTTCCAGCTTGTTGACGATCGCTGGCTGGCCGCCAACGTATACGTCATCCGGCGCATGGATGGTGATGGTTCCGGTGGCGCTGCCCGCTGGAACGGTGACTTTGGTGCCGTCCGAGAGCGTAAAGACCAGACCATTGTGGCCTTTGACGTCCAGGCCCTGGGCGTTGGTCAGCGTAACGGTATAGGTGATCTCGCCGCCTTCGCTGACAGTAGTTTTGTCGGCACTCAGGGTCGCGATGACTTCGCTTTCGGTATCGGCGATCTGTACGGTGGCCGAACCACCCAGTTCCAGGTTTTCGAAGGTCTTGCCTGGAACACTGGCGTCGCTGATCCCAACGGTGAGCGAACCAGAATCCTTGAAGACGTCATCGCCCTGGGCTGGCGCCTTGTACTCGACCTGGGTCTGGCCTGCAGCGATGGTGACCTTGTCGCCATTACTCAGAGTGACGGTCAGCGGGCGATCCAGAATCTGGTTCACCTTCACGGTGAACGACGGCTGCTGATCTTCAGTGACATTGCCGTTGCTGACGATGGTGACGGAAACCTTGTCGCCCTCGTTGCCAGTACCCGGAGTGCCAGTGCCTGGCTCGTCTGTCACCGTAGTAGTGACGGTGTTGTCGCCGAGGGTCAGCTTCTCGAAGTTGTCGCCGCCGGTGACGGACTCGATCTTGTTGACGATGTTCGGCTGGCCGCCGACATAGACGTCGTCCTTGGCGGTGATGGTGAAGGTGCCAGTAGCACTACCCGCCGGAACGGTAACCTTGGTGCCATCGCTCAGGGTGAATACCAGACCGCCATGGCCGGTGACAGACAGACCTTGGGCGTTCGTCAGGGTGACGGTGTAGGTGACCTGGCCGCCTTCGCTGACGGTGGTCTTGTCGGCGCTGAGAGTAGCGACTACTTCGCTGATGGTGTCGGCGATCTGCACGGTGGCCGAACCACCCAGTTCGAGGTTCTCGAAAGTCTTGCCCGGTACGGTGGCGTCGCTGATGCCAACGGTGAGCGAACCGGAATCCTTGAAGACGTCATCGCCTTGTGCCGGTGCCTTGTACTCGACCTGGGTCTGGCCTGCAGCGATGGTGACCTTGTCGCCATTGCTCAGGGTGACGGTCAGCGGACGATCCAGTGGCTGGTTCACTTTGACAGTGAACGACGGCTGCTGATCTTCAGTGACATTGCCGTTGCTGACGATGGTGACGGAGACCTTGTCGCCTTCGTTGCCGGTGCCAGGAGTGCCGGTGCCCGGTTCATCGGTGACATCGGTTTTCACTTCGCCCTGACCCAACGTCAGTTTCTCGAAGTTATCTGCGCCAGTGACGGATTCCAGCTTGTTCACGATCGATGGCTGACCGCCAACGTAGACGTCGTCCGGCGCATGGATGGTGATAGTCCCGGTGGCGCTGCCAGCCGGAACGGTGACTTTTGTGCCGTCGCTGAGCGTGAAGACCAAACCGCCATGACCTTTGACGTCCAGGCCCTGGGCGTTGGTCAGAGTAACGGTATAGGTAATCTCGCCACCTTCGGACACGGTGGTCTTGTCGGCGGTGAGGGTCGCGATGACTTCACTTTCGGTATCAGCGATCTGAACAGTGGCCGAACCACCGAGCTCGAGGTTTTCGAAGGTTTTACCTGGAACGGTAGCGTCGCTGATGCCAACGGTGAGCGAACCAGAATCCTTGAAGACGTCATCGCCCTGGGCTGGTGCCTTGTACTCGACCTGAGTCTGACCTGCCGCGATGGTGACCTTGTCGCCGTTGCTCAAGGTGACAGTCAGCGGACGATCCAGCGGCTGGTTCACTTTCACGGTGAACGACGGTTGCTGGTCTTCGGTGACGTTGCCATTGCTGACGATGGTGACGGAGACCTTGTCGCCTTCGTTGCCGGTGCCAGGGGTACCAGTGCCTGGCTCGTCCGTCACGGTGGTGGTGACGGTGTTGTCGCCGAGGGTCAGCTTCTCGAAGTTATCTGCGCCAGTCACGCCTTCGAGTTTGTTGACGATCGAAGGCTGGCCGCCAACGTACACATCGTCTGGAGCATGAATGGTGATGGTGCCAGTGGCGCTGCCTGCTGGAACGGTGACTTTGGTGCCGTCCGAAAGGGTAAATACCAGGCCGCCATGACCTTTGACGTCCAGGCCTTGGGCGTTGGTCAGGGTCACGGTGTAAGTGATCTCGCCGCCTTCGCTGACAGTAGTCTTGTCGGCAGTCAGGGTCGCGATGACTTCACTTTCGGTGTCAGCGATTTGAACAGTGGCCGAGCCGCCGAGCTCCAGGTTCTCGAAGGTCTTACCTGGAACACTGGCGTCGCTGATACCAACGGTGAGCGAACCAGAATCCTTGAAGACGTCATCGCCCTGCGCTGGCGCCTTGTACTCGACCTGGGTCTGGCCCGCCGCGATGGTGACCTTGTCGCCGTTGCTCAAGGTGACAGTCAGCGGACGATCCAGCGGCTGGTTCACTTTGACAGTGAACGACGGCTGCTGGTCTTCGGTGACGTTGCCATTGCTGACGATGGTGACGGAGACCTTGTCGCCTTCGTTGCCGGTGCCCGGAGTACTAGTGCCTGGCTCGTCTGTCACTGTGGTGGTGACGGTGTTGTCGCCGAGGGTCAGCTTCTCGAAGTTATCTGCGCCGGTAACACCTTCCAGCTTGTTCACGATGCTTGGCTGACCGCCAACATATACGTCGTCCGGCGCATGGATGGTGATGGTACCGGTGGCGCTGCCAGCCGGAACGGTGACTTTGGTGCCGTCCGACAGGGTAAATACCAGGCCGCCATGACCTTTGACGTCCAGGCCTTGGGCGTTGGTCAGGGTCACGGTGTAAGTGATCTCGCCGCCTTCGCTGACAGTAGTCTTGTCGGCAGTCAGGGTCGCGATGACTTCACTTTCGGTGTCAGCGATTTGAACAGTGGCCGAGCCGCCGAGCTCCAGGTTCTCGAAGGTCTTGCCCGGAACGGTGGCATCGGTGATGCCAACAGTCAGAGAACCGGAATCTTTGAAGACGTCATCACCTTGGGCTGGCGCCTTGTACTCGACCTGGGTCTGGCCTGCAGCGATGGTGACCTTGTCGCCATTGCTCAAGGTGACAGTCAGCGGACGATCCAGCGGCTGGTTCACTTTGACAGTGAAGCTTGGCTGCTGGTCTTCAGTGACGTTGCCGTTGCTGACGATGGTTACAGAGACTTTGTCGCCTTCGTTGCCGGTGCCCGGAGTACCGGTACCCGGCTCGTCAGTAACCGTCGTGGTGACGGTGCCGTCACCCAGCGTCAGTTTCTCGAAGTTATCCGCGCCAGTAACACCTTCCAGCTTGTTCACGATCGACGGCTGGCCGCCAACGTAGACGTCGTCTGGAGCAGTGATAGTGACCGTACCGGTAGCACTGCCCGCCGGAATGGTGACCTTGGTGCCATCCGAAAGGGTGAAGGTCAGGCCGCCATGGCCCGTAACATCCAGGCCCTGACCATTGGTCAGCGTAACGGTATAGGTAATCTCGCCACCTTCGGACACGGTGGTCTTGTCGGCGGTCAGGGTTGCGACAACCTCACTTTCGGTGTCAGCGATCTGCACGGTGGCCGAGCTGCCGAGCTCCAGGTTCTCGAAGGTCTTGCCTGGTACGGAAGCGTCGGAAATACCAACGGTCAGGGAGCCCGAGTCTTTGAAGACGTCATCGCCTTGAGCTGGGGCTTTGTACTCAACTTGGGTTTGACCCGCCGCGATGGTGACCTTGTCGCCATTGCTCAGGGTAACGGTCAGCGGACGATCCAGTGGCTGATTCACTTTGACGGTGAAGCTTGGCTGCTGGTCTTCGGTGACGTTGCCATTGCTGACGATGGTGACGGAAACCTTGTCGCCTTCGTTGCCGGTGCCCGGAGTGCCAGTACCTGGTTCGTCTGTCACTGTGGTGGTGACGGAGTTGTCGCCGAGGGTCAGCTTCTCGAAGTTATCGGCGCCAGTGACGGACTCCAGCTTGTTGACGATCGATGGCTGACCGCCAACGTAGACGTCGTCCGGCGCATGGATGGTGATGGTGCCGGTGGCGCTGCCAGCCGGAACAGTCACTTTCGTGCCATCCGACAGAGTGAAGGTCAGACCGCCGTGGCCTTTGACGTCCAGGCCTTGGGCATTGGTCAGAGTAACGGTGTAAGTGATCTCACCGCCTTCGGAGACGGTGGTCTTGTCGGCGGTGAGGGTCGCGATCACTTCGCTTTCGGTGTCAGCAATCTGAACAGTGGCCGAACCACCGAGCTCGAGGTTTTCGAAGGTTTTGCCCGGAACACTGGCATCGGTGATGCCGACAGTCAGAGAGCCCGAGTCTTTGAAGACGTCATCGCCTTGAGCTGGGGCTTTGTACTCAACTTGGGTCTGACCCGCAGCGATGGTGACTTTGTCGCCATTGCTCAAGGTCACGGTCAGCGGACGATCCAGCGGTTGGTTCACTTTGACGGTGAACGACGGTTGCTGATCTTCGGTGACATTGCCGTTGCTGACGATGGTGACGGAGACCTTGTCGCCTTCGTTACCGGTGCCTGGAGTACCAGTGCCTGGCTCGTCAGTCACGGTGGTGGTGACGGTGTTGTCGCCGAGGGTCAGCTTCTCGAAGTTGTCGCCGCCGGTAACACCTTCCAGCTTGTTCACGATGCTTGGCTGACCGCCAACATATACGTCGTCCGGCGCATGGATGGTGATGGTACCGGTGGCGCTGCCAGCCGGAACGGTCACCTTGGTGCCATCCGAAAGAGTGAAGGTCAGGCCGCCGTGGCCTTTGACATCCAGGCCCTGGGCATTGGTCAGGGTGACGGTGTAAGTGATCTCGCCGCCTTCGCTGACAGTGGTTTTGTCAGCAGTCAGGGTGGCGACAACCTCACTTTCGGTGTCAGCAATCTCAACAGTGGCGGAGCTTCCCAGCTCGAGATTTTCGAAGGTTTTGCCCGGAACACTGGCATCGGTGATGCCGACAGTCAGAGAGCCCGAGTCTTTGAAGACGTCATCGCCCTGGGCTGGCGCCTTGTACTCGACCTGAGTCTGGCCCGCAGCGATGGTGACTTTGTCGCCATTGCTCAAGGTGACAGTCAGCGGACGATCCAGCGGCTGGTTCACTTTCACGGTGAACGACGGCTGCTGATCTTCAGTGACATTGCCATTGCTGACGATGGTGACGGAAACCTTGTCACCCTCGTTGCCAGTACCCGGAGTGCCAGTGCCTGGCTCATCGGTGACATCGGTTTTCACTTCGCCCTGACCCAGAGTCAGTTTTTCGAAGTTATCGGCGCCAGTGACACCTTCCAGCTTGTTGACGATTGCTGGCTGGCCGCCGACGTACACGTCATCAGGGGCGTGGATGGTGATGGTCCCGGTGGCGCTGCCAGCCGGAACAGTCACTTTCGTGCCATCCGAAAGAGTGAAGGTCAGACCGCCGTGGCCTTTGACGTCAAGGCCTTGGGCATTGGTCAGAGTAACGGTGTAAGTGATCTCACCGCCTTCGGAGACGGTGGTTTTGTCGGCGGTGAGGGTCGCGATCACTTCGCTTTCGGTGTCAGCAATCTGAACAGTGGCCGAACCACCGAGCTCGAGGTTTTCGAAGGTTTTGCCCGGAACACTGGCATCGGTGATGCCGACAGTCAGAGAGCCCGAGTCTTTGAAGACGTCGTCGCCCTGAGCAGGAGCCTTGTACTCGACTTGGGTCTGGCCCGCGGCGATGGTGACTTTGTCGCCGTTGCTCAGAGTGACTGTCAGCGGACGATCCAGCGGCTGGTTCACTTTGACAGTGAAGCTTGGCTGCTGGTCTTCGGTGACGTTGCCGTTGCTGACGATGGTGACGGAAACCTTGTCGCCTTCGTTGCCGGTGCCTGGAGTGCCAGTACCCGGCTCGTCGGTCACGGTAGTGGTGACGGTACCGTCACCGAGGGTCAGTTTCTCGAAGTTATCTGCACCCGTAACGCCTTCGAGTTTGTTGACGATCGAAGGTTGGCCGCCAACGTAGACATCGTCAGGAGCGTGAATGGTGATGGTGCCAGTGGCGCTGCCTGCTGGAACGGTAACTTTGGTGCCGTCGCTAAGCGTAAAGACCAACCCATTGTGGCCTTTGACGTCCAAGCCCTGAGCGTTGGTCAGCGTGACGGTGTAAGTGACCTGGCCGCCTTCGCTGACGGTGGTCTTGTCGGCGCTGAGGGTAGCGACTACTTCGCTGATGGTGTCAGCGATCTGCACGGTGGCCGAACCACCCAGTTCCAGGTTTTCGAAGGTCTTGCCTGGAACACTGGCGTCGCTGATCCCAACGGTGAGCGAGCCCGAGTCTTTGAACACGTCATCGCCCTGCGCTGGCGCCTTGTACTCGACCTGGGTCTGGCCCGCCGCGATGGTGACCTTGTCGCCGTTGCTCAAGGTGACAGTCAGCGGACGATCCAGCGGCTGGTTCACTTTGACAGTGAACGACGGCTGCTGGTCTTCGGTGACGTTGCCATTGCTGACGATGGTGACGGAGACCTTGTCGCCTTCGTTGCCGGTGCCCGGAGTACCGGTACCCGGCTCGTCAGTCACCGTCGTGGTGACGGTGCCGTCACCCAGCGTCAGTTTCTCGAAGTTATCCGCGCCAGTAACACCTTCCAGCTTGTTCACGATCGACGGCTGGCCGCCAACATAAACGTCGTCAGGAGCGTTAATGGTGATGGTGCCGGTGGCGCTGCCCGCGGGAACGGTGACTTTTGTGCCGTCCGAAAGGGTAAATACCAGGCCGCCATGACCTTTGACGTCCAGGCCCTGGGCGTTGGTCAGCGTAACGGTATAGGTGATCTCGCCGCCTTCGGACACGGTGGTCTTGTCGGCGGTCAGGGTTGCGACAACCTCACTTTCGGTGTCAGCGATCTGCACGGTGGCCGAGCTGCCGAGCTCCAGGTTCTCGAAGGTTTTGCCTGGAACACTGGCGTCGCTGATGCCAACGGTGAGCGAACCGGAATCCTTGAATACGTCATCGCCCTGGGCTGGCGCCTTGTACTCGACCTGAGTCTGGCCCGCCGCGATGGTGACCTTGTCGCCGTTGCTCAAGGTGACAGTCAGCGGACGATCCAGCGGCTGGTTCACTTTGACAGTGAAGCTTGGCTGCTGGTCTTCAGTGACGTTGCCGTTGCTGACGATGGTTACAGAGACTTTGTCGCCTTCGTTGCCGGTGCCCGGAGTACCGGTACCCGGCTCGTCAGTAACCGTCGTGGTGACGGTGCCGTCACCCAGCGTCAGTTTCTCGAAGTTATCCGCGCCAGTAACACCTTCCAGCTTGTTCACGATCGACGGCTGGCCGCCAACATAAACGTCGTCTGGAGCGTTAATGGTGGTGGTGCCGGTGGCGCTGCCCGCGGGAACGGTGACTTTTGTGCCGTCCGAAAGGGTAAATACCAGGCCGCCATGACCTTTGACGTCCAGGCCCTGGGCGTTGGTCAGGGTGACGGTGTAGGTGATCTGGCCGCCTTCGGACACGGTGGTCTTGTCGGCAGTCAGGGTCGCGACGACTTCGCTCTCGGTATCGCTGATCTGGACGGTGGCCGGACCGCCAAGCTTCAGATCCTCGAAAGTCTTGCCCGGAACGCTGGCGTCGGTCACGCCCAAGGTCACGGAGCCTGCGTCCTTGAATACGTCGTCACCCTGCGCCGGCAGGCTGTAGGTAGCCTGGGTCTGGCCAGCAGCAATGGTGACCTTGTCGCCATTGCTCAGGGTCACGGTCAGGTCGTGGTCGAGCTTCTGGCTGACGGAAACGGTGAAGGTCGGCTGCTGAGCTTCCGTCACGTTACCGTTGCTGGCAATGCTGACAGTCACAGTGTCGATGCTGTCGCTGACCACGGTCTGAGCCGGGGTCGGGTTCGGCACCAGATTCTCGAAGTTGCCGCCGGTGGTGCCGGTAATAGTGGTGCTGACCGTGCTGCCATTGACGAAGACATCATTGGCCGGGGTCTGGAAGTCGACCGAGCCACTGGTCTTGCCGGCTTCGACGGTGACGGTCTGGCCGTTGGACAGGGTGACGGTGACTGGCGTCTGTGCCGGGTTGGTCAAGGTCACGGTATAGGTGATCACGCCGCCTTCGGTGACGCTTGGCGAAGCCGTCAGGGTGGCGGTGGTGGTGTCGACAGAGTCGTTGATCACGGTCTGCGCCGGGGCCGGGTTCGGCACCAGGTTCTCGAAGTTGCCACCGGTGGCGCCGGTGATGGTGGTGCTGACCGTGCTGCCGTTGTTGTAGACGTCGTTGGGCGGGGTCTGGAAGTCGACCGAGCCGCTGGACTTGCCAGCCTCGACGGTGATTGTCTGGCCGTTGGACAGGGTGACGGTGACCGGCGTCTGTGCCGGGTTGGTCAGGGTCACGGTGTAGGTGATCACGCCGCCTTCGGTGACGCTTGGCGTCGCGGTCAAGGTGGCGGTGGTGGTGTCGATGGTGTCGGTGATCTGGGTCACCGCCGGGGTCGGGTTCGGGGTAATGACCAAGCCGTTGCCGCCGGTGGTGCCGGTAATGGTGGTGGAGATCTGGCCTCCATCGATGTAAGGCGTGTCGTTGGCCGGAATGTTGACGTTGACCGAGCCGCTGGTCTGGCCAGCCGGGATCACGATCACCGCGCCGTTGGACAGGGTGACGGTCAGGTTACTCTGCGGCGCCTGGCCGACGGTGGCGGTATAGACGATGACGCCACCCGCTTCGCTGATCGAAGGGGTGGCGCTCAGGCTCAGGCCGGTTGGAATGGGATTGTTGTTGGTGGTGGTGTCGTTGTTGCTATCCAGCCCACCGACTTCTTCGTTTGCCAGGCCTGCGGCGAAGCCCAGGGGGCCGGTGGGGAACCCGATGCTCGGGTCGACCACGCCTGCGGTTTCTTCCAGCAGCACGAAGCTGTGACCACCACCGACCGAACCGCCGCCTGCGGCAGCAGGGCCGGCAGCAGGCGCTTCCAGCTCGGTGGTCGGGTCGACACCGGAGGCAATGGCCTGTTGCAGCTCTTCGACCGAGGGCGCGGCCTGCGCGGTGGCCTGGGCCAGGTCGGTGCTGCTGTCGGGCGCATCGGCGCTCCATTGAGTGTCGCGGCCCAGGTCGAGCATGCGACCGTCGGCCAATTCCAGGGTCACGGCGCCGCCCGGGCCGGTAAGGACTTCCTCGCCTGCGAACAGGCGATCGCCTTCGATCAGCACGCGCTTGATGCCTTCCGGGGATACTGCGATGACTTGGCCAACAATGCTTTTGACGATGGCAACGACAGTGCTCATGGAACTCTCCGGGATGTGTCTCAATTGGCTTCCGGCCGGCGTGCGAACCTGCTTCCGCTGGAATGTTACAAAAATGATTTGACGCTTTTATGCGTCAAATTTCTGTCAATAATTTTCAGCTATTAAGTTTATGCCAAAGTATTGACCTTCGTCTCGCCATCCTAAACAATCGGCAAACTAATGTCACATTGATATTTGAGTAAAAACCTCTTCCTTTCGTATTAATTACGTACAGTCTCGCAAGCTCGCCAATCGTTCAGTTCAGGCCGCCATTTTCAGGGGCCAGACCCGCTTCGGCCGTGATTTGGGACAACAGCGCCACTTGGGAATCAGTAAAAATGCGTGCGTCACTTTTCACCGTTCTTCCTCTCGCCCTTGCAGCCTCCATTGCCCAAGCACAAACCCTGCCGCAAGCCATGCAACAGGCCTTGGACGTGCACCCGGAAATCCAGGCCGGGGTCAACGCTCGCACCGCCGCGGACTATCAACTGCGCGCCGCGCAGGGTGGTTACCTACCGCGCGTCGACATGACCGCCGGCTACGGCCGCGAGGGCAGCGATTCGCCGAGTACGTCGCATCGCTGGGAGACCTTGAACCGGGGTGAGTCAAGTATCCGTCTCCGCCAAATGGTTTTTGACGGTTTTGCCACCTCCAGCGAAGTGGGTCGTCAGCAAGCCACGGTCAACGCTCGTGCCTACTCCCTGATGGGCACCTCCGAGCGCACCGCGCTGACCGTTGCCCAGGTCTATCTCGATGTCCTGTCGCGCCGCGAGATGGTGCGCCTGGCCGAAGACAACCTGCGCAACCACGAACGCATCCTCGACCAGATCAAGCTGCGCACCAGCCGTGGCGTCGGCCGCCTGGCCGACCTCGACCAGGCCGAAGCGCGCCTGGCGCAGGCGCGTAACAACCTGATCACCGAGCAGACCAACCTGGCCGATGCCAATACCAACTACCTGAGCGTGATCGGGCAAATGCCCGACGAACTGAGCGCGCCTGCGCCGTTCATCGACCTGCTGCCGGCCACCCTGGACGAGGCTCGTCACCAGATGGTCGAGAGCAGCCCGATCCTGCGCTCGGCAGAATCCGACATCGCTGCCGCCGAGAAGCAATACGAAGCGGCAAAGTCTAGTTTCTATCCGCGTTTTGATGCAGAGCTCGGACGGACGGCAGACAACAACCTCGACGGTTCGGTCGGCCACAACAATGAGTGGCAGGCCATGCTGCGCATGAACTTCAACCTTTACGCCGGTGGCAGCAACAAGGCCGACCTGGAATCGAAGTCGTATCTGGCCAACCAGGCGCTGGATATTCGCAACAACGCCTTGCGTCAGCTCAATGAGGAGTTAGGCTTGGCATGGAATGCTCTGGACAACGCCAACGCCCAGTTGCCGATCGCCCAGCAGTATGTGGATCACAGCACCCGGGTGCGCAGCGCCTACCAGCAGCAGTTCGGCCTGGGCGAGCGAACCCTGCTGGACCTGCTCGACAGCGAGAATGAAACCTTCACCGCGCAACGTCGTCTGGTAGAAGTGAAGAACACTCAGTTGTTTACTCAGTACCGAATCAAGGCGACCATTGGTCAACTGCTGAAGAGCCAGGGTGTCGTAGCCCCCATGGCGACCGTCGTACAGAACGACCTGAAGCCAAAGGTGAACCTGCCAGGCATGAACTGAAGGCGCACCTGTCCTATCCAACCGCAAGGATGAAGAGAGCGCCGCGTGGAATCTGAAGTCAGTCGAGTACAACTCAACCATGATCCACGCAGTCAGCATGACGATCCGCTACTGGACAGCCTGCTGACCCTGTGTGTCCTGCACCAGAAACCCGCCAGCCGGGCCATGCTCACCACCGGCCTGCCGCTGCCGGCGCAGCGCCTGAGCGTCGAGCTGCTGCCGCGTGCCGCAGCTCGCGCGGGTTTGCAGGGGCGCCTGCTGCAGCGCAAGCTCGAGCAGATCCCCAGCATCGCCATGCCGGCGATGCTGCTTCTGAAGGAAGGGCGCAGTGCTGTCCTGCTCGGCTGGGAAAATGAAGACACCGCACGCCTGTTGCTCAGCGAGAGCGACGGCGGGGAAGTGCTGGTCACCCGCGAGGCGCTGCTCAGCGACTACAGCGGCAAGGTGTTCTTCGCCCAGCCGCAGCACAAGTTCGACGTCAACCACGGCAACCTGATCCCGCGCGCGCGCTCCTGGTTCCGCGACACCCTGATGCGCAGCAAATGGCTGTACATCGACGCCATCGCCGCCAGCCTGGTGATCAACCTGATTGCCCTGGCGGCGCCGCTGTTCGTGATGAACGTCTATGACCGCGTGGTGCCCAACCAAGCCACCTCGACGCTGTGGGTGCTGGCAGTGGGCATCGCCGGTGCCTACGTCTTCGACCTCATCCTCAAGGGGCTGCGCAGCCTCTGTCTGGACCTTGCCGGCAAGAAGACCGACCTGATCATTTCCGCGACGCTGTTCGAGCGTATCGTCGGCATGTCGATGAAATACCGCCCCGCGCGGGTCGGCAGCTTTGCGCAGAACATCCACGAGTTCCAGGGGCTGCGCGACTTCCTCGCTTCGCTCACCCTCACCAGCCTGATCGACCTGCCGTTTACCCTGCTGATCCTGACGGTGATCGCCATCATCGGTGGGCACCTGGTATGGATCCCGATATTGGCCTTCCCGCTGGCCCTGGGCATCGGCTATGCCCTGCAGAAACCATTGATGGCGACGATGGAGCGCACCATGGCGCTGGCCTCCGAGCGCCAGTCCAGCCTCATCGAGACCCTTGCCGGGCTGGATGCGGTCAAGGTCAACAACGCCGAGAGCGAGCGCCAGTACATGTGGGAGCAGACCCTCGGCACCCTCAGCCGCCTCGAACTGCGGGTCAAGGTACTGTCGGGCCTGGCGATGAACATCACCATGCTGATCCAGCAGCTCGCCGGTGTGGCGATGATCTCCGTTGGCGTGTACCTGATCATCGACGGCAACCTCAGTATGGGCGGCCTGGTGGCCTGCTACATGCTCAGTGGTCGCGCGCTTGGCCCGCTGGGCCAGCTCAATGGTCTGCTGGCCCGCTACCAGCAGGCCAAGGTGACCATGGTCGCCACCGACCAGATGATGGAGCTGCCCCAGGAGCGCAATTTCGAAGAGCGTCCGCTGAGCCGCCAGGTGCTGCAGGGTGCGGTTGAGTTCCGCGGCGTCGAGTTCACCTATCCGAACCAGCAGAACCAGGCGCTCAAGGGCATCAACCTGGTCATTCGACCTGGCGAGAAGGTCGGCATCATCGGCCGCAGTGGTTCGGGCAAGAGCTCGCTGGCCAAGTTGATCGTCGGCCTGTATGAAGCCGACGGCGGCTCGCTGCTGGTCGATGGCGTCGATATCCGCCAGATCGACGTCAGCGAGTTGCGCCACAATATCGGCTATGTGCCCCAGGATATCCAGTTGCTGGCCGGGACCCTGCGCGACAACCTGGTCAGCGGCGCCCGCTACATCGAGGATGAGCTGATCCTGCAGGCCGCAGAGCTGGCTGGCGTGCATGAATTCGCCCGTCTTCATCCCGACGGCTATGAGCTGCAGGTTGGCGAGCGCGGCCAGAATCTCTCCGGCGGCCAGCGCCAGAACGTCGCCCTGGCCCGTGCCTTGCTGCTCAATCCGCAGATCCTGCTGCTCGACGAACCCACCAGCGCCATGGACAACACCGGCGAAGAACGCCTCAAGCAGCGCCTGGGTGCGGTGATCGAAGGCAAGACCGTGTTGCTGGTCACGCACCGGGCTTCGTTGCTGTCGCTGGTGGACCGGTTGATCGTCATCGATCGTGGACAGATCGTCGCGGATGGCCCGAAAGCCGCCGTCATGGAAGCGCTGAAGAAGGGGCAGATCAGTGTTGCATAAGCTGGATTTCGGGCGTTTCAAGGACAACCTGCGCCGCTATTTCAAAGGCTCCGAATCGCTGGCAGGCCAGCCGTTGCCAGAGGTCAACAAGGCGCTGATCGAGGATGCGCCGCGCATCGTGCGCCTGACCATCTGGGGCGTGATTGCCTTCTTCGTGTTCCTGATCGTATGGGCCAGCGTTGCGCCCATCGATGAAGTGACGCGCGGCGAAGGCAAGGCTATTCCTTCGTCCAAGGTACAGAAGGTGCAGAACCTCGAGGGCGGCATCGTCGCGCAGATCTACGCGAAGGAAGGCGAGATCGTCGAAGTCGGCCAACCGCTGCTGCGTCTGGACGAAACCCGCTTCGCCTCCAACGTCGACGAGACCGAGGCCTCGCGCCTGGCCATGGCCCTGCGCGTGCAGCGCCTGAGCGCCGAGGTCGACGACACGCCGCTGCAGATCGATGAAGAACTGCGCAAGGCCGCGCCGAGCCAGGCTGCCAGCGAACAGTCGCTGTACCAGAGCCGACGCCAGCAGTTGCATGACGAGATCAGTGGCCTGGAGCAGCAACTGGTGCAGAAGCAGCAGGAACTGCGCGAGTTCAACTCCAAGCGCGCCCAGTACGCCAACAGCCTGCAGTTGCTGCGCCAGGAAATCTCCATGTCCGAGCCGCTGGTGGCCCAGGGGGCGATCTCGCAGGTCGAGGTGCTGCGCCTGCGTCGTGCGGAAGTCGAGAACCGTGGCCAGATGGACTCTACCGCCCTGGCCATTCCCCGTGCCGAAGCGGCGATCAAGGAAGTGCAGAGCAAGATCGAGGAAACCCGCGGCAAGTTCCGCAGCGAGGCCCTCACCCAGCTCAACGAGGCTCGCACTGAGCTGAACAAGGCGACGGCCACCAGCAAGGCGCTGGATGACCGGGTCAACCGCACCATGGTCACATCGCCCGTGCGCGGTATCGTCAAGCAACTGCTGGTGAACACCATCGGCGGCGTGATCCAGCCGGGCAGCGACATCATCGAGATCGTGCCGCTGGACGACACGCTGGTGGTAGAGGCGAAGATCCTGCCCAAGGATATCGCCTTCCTGCACCCCGGCCAGGAAGCCACGGTGAAATTCACTGCCTACGACTACACCATCTATGGCGGCATGAAGGCCAAGCTCGAACAGATCGGTGCCGACACCATCACCGACGAAGACAAGAAGACCACCTACTACCTGATCAAGCTGCGCACCGACAGAAGCCACCTGGGCTCTGACGAGAAGCCGCTGCTGATCATCCCCGGCATGGTCGCCACGGTGGATATCCTTACCGGCAAGAAGACCATCATGAGCTACCTGCTCAAGCCGATCATCAAGGCGCGCTCCGAGGCGTTGCGCGAGCGGTGATAACGACCCGGCCCGATCCTTGTAGGAGCGGGCTTGCCCGCGAAAAAGACACCGCGCTGCCTGGCACGGGCTACGCCCGTGTTCGCGGGACAAGCCCGCTCCCACAGGGGATTGGGCTGACCTTTAGATTTTGAGCAAGACAGTTGCTCCTATGGAAACTCCCGCAGTTTTTCCGCCAGGCCATCGCAGCCCGTATATGCATATTCGCTAAAGATATTTAAATTTCCATTCTTATGACTTTATAGTCACTCCCACTGCGTACCTGCCGACCAATCGGCGCGCCGCACGACTCGAACCCACACGGGAAATCCCCGTGCGTTTCTGAATCGATGCGCGCCCCTGAAAGTCGCGCACTGCGTGGGAGTGAACAATGTCAGCCGCCTCGAACGCCTTGTCGTCCATCGACAGCGCACAGCCGCAACGCTTCGAAATCCGCCCCTTCTCCGGTGCCGTCGGTGCCGAGATCATTGGGCTGGACCTGTCCCGGCCGGTCAACGCCGAAGATTTCAACCGTATTCATCGCGCCCACCTGGACCATCACGTCCTGGTGTTCCGCGACCAGCGCATCACCCCCGAACAGCAGATCGCCTTCAGCCGCCGTTTCGGCGTACTGCAGATCCATGTGCTCAAGCAGTTCCTGCTGGAAAACCATCCCGAGATTCTGATCGTTTCCAACATCATCGAAGACGGTCGCAACATTGGCCTGGGTGATGCCGGCAAGTTCTGGCATTCGGACCTCTCCTACAAAGAGCTGCCGAGCCTCGGCTCGATGCTGCACGCCCAGGAACTGCCCAGCGAGGGTGGCGACACCCTGTTCGCCGACATGCACAAGGCCTGGGACGCGGTGCCCGATGCGCTGCGCAAGGTGGTCGAGGGGCGCAGCGCTGCGCATTCCTATACCGCTCGTTATTCGGAAACCAAGTTCGAGGGCAACTGGCGCCCGACCCTGACCGCCGAGCAACTGGCCCAGGTCAACGAAGTCATCCACCCGGTGGTACGCACTCACCCGGAGAACGGCCGCAAGGCGCTGTTCGTCAGTGAGGGCTTCACCACTCGCATCGTCGGCCTGCCCGATGACGAAAGCCGCGATGTACTGCAGCAGCTCTACGCCCTGAGCGTGCTTGAGCAGAACATCTACCGCCACGCCTGGCAGCCCCACGACATGGTGTTCTGGGACAACCGTTCGCTGATCCACCTGGCTGCCGGCTGCCCCGCGCACCTGCGCCGCAAGCTCTACCGCACCACCATCCAGGGCGATGCCCCGTTCTGACGACTGAGGACCCTCATCATGCGTAAATCCATCAGCCGCCTGGCGGCCAGCATCGGCCTGGGCGCCAGCCTGATCGTAGGCGGCCTCGCGGCGCCGGCGGTGGCCCAGGCCGAAGGCAAGATCCGTATCGCCGAGCAGTTCGGCATCGTGTACCTGTTGCTCAACGTCGTTCGTGACCAGCAACTGATCGAGAAGCACGGCAAGGAGCAGGGCATCGACATTCAGGTCGACTGGGCGCAGCTTTCCGGGGGCGCGGCGATCAACGATGCGTTGCTGTCGGGCTCTGTGGACATTGCCGGCGCCGGCGTCGGGCCGTTGCTCACCGTCTGGGATCGCACCTACGGCCGGCAGAACGTCAAGGCCGTGGCCTCGCTGGGCAACTTCCCGTACTACCTGGTCAGCAGCAACCCCAATGTGAAGACCATCGCCGACATTTCCGAGAAGGACCGTATCGCCGTGCCGGCGGTGGGTGTTTCGGTACAGTCGCGCTTCCTGCAATACGCGGCGGCCAAGCAGTGGGGCGACAAGGAGTACAACCGCCTCGACAAGTACACCCTGGCCGTGCCGCATCCAGATGCCACAGCCGCGCTGCTGGCCGGCGGCACCGAACTCAACGGGCATTTCTCCAACCCACCGTTCCAGGACCAGGCGCTGGCCAACAAGAACGTGCACATCGTGCTCAACAGCTACGACCTGCTCGGCCCCAACTCGCCAACCCTGCTGTTCGCCACCGAGAAGTTCCGCAAGGACAACCCCAAGACCTACAAGGCGTTCGTCGATGCGCTCGCCGAAGCCGCCGACTTCGCCCAGAAAGACAAGGCCGCAGCCGCCGATACCTACATCCGCGTGACCAAGGCCAAGATCGATCGCAACGCCTTGATCAAGCTGATCGACAACCCGCAGTACGAGTTCACCATCACGCCGAAGAACACTTACCCACTGGCCGAATTCCTCTACCGGGTCGGCGCCATCAAGCACAAGCCCGAGTCGTGGAAGGACTACTTCTTCCAGGATGAGCGCCCATTGCAAGGGAGCTGATCGACCATGACCGCCCCATTGCCAGGCCACACGGCCAGCAACCTGAGCCGTGTCGACACCCCACCGCTGCTCAAGGTGGACAATCTCAGCCTCGAATACCGCACCGCGCAGCGCGTGGTGCGGGCTACTCACCAGGTCAGCTTCGAAGTCGATCGCGCCGACCGCTTCGTACTGTTGGGCCCGTCCGGGTGCGGCAAGTCGACCTTGCTCAAGGCCGTGGCCGGTTTCATCGAGCCGCGCGAAGGGCAGATCCTGTTGCAGGGCCAGCCGGTCAAGGGCCCAGGTCCTGACCGCATCGTCGTGTTCCAGGAGTTCGACCAGTTGCCGCCATGGAAGACGGTCAAGCAGAACGTCATGTTTCCGCTGCTGGTCTCTGGCCAACTCAAGCGCGCCGAGGCCGAGGCCCGGGCGCTGCACTATCTGGAGAAGGTCGGCCTGGCCGCCTTTGCCGATGCCTACCCGCACACCTTGTCTGGCGGCATGAAGGCGCGCGTGGCGATTGCCCGCGCGTTGGCCACGCAGCCGAAGGTGCTGCTGATGGACGAGCCCTTCGCCGCACTCGACGCCCTGACCCGGCGCAAGATGCAGGAAGAATTGCTGCTGTTGTGGGAAGAGGTGCGCTTCACGCTGCTGTTCGTCACCCACTCTATCGAGGAGGCGCTGGTGGTGGGCAACCGCATCCTCTTGCTGTCGCCGCATCCGGGACGGGTACGGGCCGAGGTGCACAGCCACCAATACGATCTGGGCAGCCTGGGTGGCAGCGATTTCCAGGCCAGCGCCCGGCGTATCCATCGCCTGCTGTTCGACGAGGCCGGTGAGCCGGAGCAGGCCTCGGACCTGGGCTTCAACGATATCCGCATCGCTTACTGACAGGAGGAGCCTGCGCATGACGACCACACCTGCACGCCAGGAATACGAAGTGCCGCTGCAGCCCCTGCCAGGGCTTTCGCTGGAGCGTGATCTGCCGCTTGCCCAACGTCTGTGGCAACAGGCCTGGTTGCGCAAGACCGTGATTCTTGTGCTGCTCGCCTTGATCTGGGAGGCGGTGGCGCGCTACACCGCCAACGACCTGCTGCTGCCGACCTTTCTGCAAACGGCGGTGGCGTTCTGGGACGGGATGGCCAGTGGCGAGCTGCCGGCCAAGGTCGGGGTCTCGCTGGTGGTGCTGCTCAAGGGCTATGTGCTGGGGATCGTACTGGCCTTCGGTTTGACCAGCCTGGCGGTCTCGACCCAGTTCGGCCGCGACCTGCTGGGTACCCTGACCTCCATGTTCAACCCACTGCCGGCCATCGCACTGTTGCCGCTAGCCCTCTTGTGGTTTGGCCTGGGCGACAACAGCCTGATCTTCGTGCTGGTGCACTCGGTGCTCTGGGCACTGGCGCTCAACACCTACGCGGGCTTTCTCGGCGTGTCCGAGACCCTGCGCATGGCCGGGCGCAACTATGGCCTGCGTGGGTTGCGCCTGGTGCTGCACATCTTGGTGCCGGCGGCATTGCCGTCGATTCTCTCGGGTCTGAAGATCGGCTGGGCCTTCGCCTGGCGCACCCTGATCGCCGCCGAGCTGGTGTTCGGCGCCAGCAGCGGCAAGGGCGGGCTGGGCTGGTACATCTTCCAGAACCGCAACGAGCTGTATACCGACAAGGTGTTTGCCGGGTTGGCGGTGGTGATCCTGATCGGCTTGCTGGTGGAGGGCCTGGTGTTCAATACCCTCGAGCGGTTGACCGTACGGCGTTGGGGGATGCAGAGGTAGTTCCGCGCGCAAGCAGGTTGGGTGCCTGTTTCCGTGTTATCAGGTCAGGTATCGGGCGGCCGCATTACTCAGCGTCTTGTGAATCTCATCTCTCAGCGCCTCCGGCTGCTCGACCACCACGGCCTCACCCTGGCCCAATACCCACCAGCGTAACGTCCAGCCGTCTTCTACTGTCGCCCGCAGTCGATGGCCATGGTGCAGCGCCGTCAACTGCATGTTCGCGCTCAACGGCACTTCTCGCAGCTGTCGCGCCAGCTGATCGCTGACCCACGCCTGCAGTTCCAGCCCCGTGCCCTGACGGGGCTGCTGCGGGTCGCCACGCAGGTAGTCGAGCAAGTCGAAATTGCCACGCGGCTCGCCCATGGCGCTGGCCGACCAATGCCAGCCGAATGGAATGCTCTTGTCATTGCGCTCCAGCGGAAAGATCAGCGACAGCTCGTTGAGGTCGCGCTCGACCGTACGCTTGCTGACATTGAAGCCGACATCGCGCAGGCGCCAGACCAGTTCGGCGCTGGTGACTCCCGGTGAGCGGCTGGGCAATTGACGCAGCAGCGCCCACTGGCGGCTGAGGGTGGCGCGGGTAGTGGCGAACGGCAAAGGGTAACGTCCTTGTCTAGGCTTGCGGCATTAGCATGGCGGGCACCGCGGCAGATGGCAATTCGCTACTTTGCGCTGAGATCGCGGAACTGCGATTTGGTTGCGTCGAGGTGAATCGTTCGCGACAGGTTTCGTCGTGTCGTCGCGCAGAATCGCCTCATCACAGTCGAGGTCGGAACTGTGGGACGTTCAATGAGGATGAACATGTCTGCTGCCAGCAATATCCATTCGCTGCTCGCCCGTCTCCTGCCCGAGCGCATCGTGCCTGCGCCAGCCATTCCCCGGCGACACCTGCGCCTGTTCGCGGGCGTCGGCATGCCCACCCAGTGGGCGGTGCTGGGTGAGCGCTCTGCGCTGGTGAGCCGTCTGGACGAGGCAGTGGATGTGCAGGCGATCTACGCCGACCTGCGGCACCAGGCACTGGAGGGCAATGCCGCGGTGCTCAACGACCTGGGCTGGATCTGGCTCAATGGCCGCTACTGGCGCGCCGACACGGCGCTGGCCAGCCATCTGCTGCGCATGGCCGCGCTGCAGGGCAACGCCGCGGCCTGGTTCAACCTGGGGCAACAGCACTATTTCGGCAAGGGTGTGACGGTGTGCTATGCCACCGCCGCGGAGCATTACCGGCATGCTTTCGAACGTGGCCTGTCGCACGCTGCTGCGGCCCTGGGCGACCTGTACGAGGAAGAAGTCTGCGACGCCGATCAGGACTGGGAGGTAAACCCGGCCGAGGCATACCAGTGGTTCCTGCGCGGGGCCCAGCGTGGCGAGGCACGTTGCCGGTTCGAGGTGGGCTACCGGCTGTTGCATGGACTGCATGTCGAGTCGGATACGCGGGCGGCGCTGTACTGGCTGGAGCTTGCCGCGGGGGCGGGGGTGATGCAGGCGGCCGAGGAGCTGGCGGTGCATTTCAGTCGCAGCGATGAGGGACGCTACCTGGAGTGGCGCGACCAGGCGATCGCGCTGGGCAGCACCCTGGCCTTGACCATGAAGCTGGAGGACCAGGTTCAGCCTTGAGTCCGGTGGGGTGGTGGTGAGGCCTTCGCGGGCAAGCCCGCTCCCACGAACACACTGTTCATCGCCCCCGGTTGACGAAGGGGGGAGGGCTGGGCGTATATTGATAGTTAGCAAACTATGAATATCCTCGGTTCTTCCACATGACACTCGACGCACTGCACCTGAAAGTCAGCAGCGGCATGGTCGTTGCCGGTCGCCACTGGCGGCGCATCTGCCATGCGGCACTGACCGGCTATGGCATCTCCGAAGCCTGTGCGGTGCCGTTGCTGATGATCGTGCGCCTGGGCGATGGTGTGCACCAGGTGGCCGTGGCCCAGGCCGCGGGCCTGGAAAGCCCGTCGCTGGTGCGTCTGCTCGACCAACTGTGCAAGGCCGGGCTGGTGTGCCGCACCGAGGATCCGCTCGACCGACGTGCCAAGGCGCTGAGCCTGACCGCCGAAGGCCGCACCCTGGCCGAATCCATCGAGCGCGAGCTGGTACGTCTGCGCCGCGAGGTGCTGCACGGTATCTCGGCCGCCGACCTGGAAGCCACCCTGCGGGTCATCCACGCCTTCGAAGTCGCTGCACAGGGGGCGCCGGTGTGAACGGCTTCTTCAGTTCGGTACCGCCGGCGCGCGACTGGTTCTACGGCGTGCGTACCTTCGCCGCGTCGATGATTGCCCTGTACATCGCCTTGCTGATGCAACTGCCGCGCCCCTACTGGGCGATGGCCACGGTCTATATCGTGTCCAGCCCCTTCGTCGGCCCCACCAGTTCCAAGGCCTTGTACCGCGCAGTCGGCACGCTGCTCGGTGCTGGCGGCGCGGTGCTGCTGGTGCCGCCGCTGGTGCAGTCACCGTTGTTGCTGAGCATCGCCATCGCCCTGTGGACCGGCACCTTGCTGTTCCTTTCGCTGAACCTGCGCACGGCCAACAACTATATGCTGATGCTGGCCGGCTACACCTTGCCGATGATCGCCCTGGCCGTGGTCGACAACCCGCTCGCGGTGTTCGATGTCGCCTCGTCGCGGGCGCAGGAAATCTGCCTTGGCATCGTCTGCGCCGCGGTGATGGGTGCGATCTTCTGGCCGCGTCGCCTGGCGCCGGTGGTGGTGGGCGCCACGGGCACCTGGTTTGGCGAGGCCATCCGCTACAGCGATCTGTACCTGAGCCGAGACACTGACGCCGGAAAGGTCGCGGGCCTGCGCGGCTCGATGGTTGCCACTTTCAACAGCCTGGAACTGATGATCGGCCAGCTCGGCCACGAAGGCGCCGGCCCGCACACCGTGAAGAACGCCCGGGAACTGCGCGGCCGCATGATCCACCTGCTGCCGGTGATCGATGCCCTTGATGATGCGCTGGTCGCGCTCGAAGGTCGCGCGCCGGAGCAGTTCGCACAAGTCCAGCCGCTGCTGGCATCGGCCCGAGAGTGGCTCAAGGGCACCGCCGACAGCGCTTCGGTCGCGCGTTGGACCGCGCTGCACGAGCAGATCGACCGCCTGCAACCGCACGCCGATGCGCTCGATCAGCGCCATGCCCTGCTGATGTCCAACGCCCTCTACCGCCTCAGCGAATGGCTCGATCTCTGGCAGGATTGCTGCACCCTACAGCATGCCCTGCGCCTGGACGACACCAAGCCCTGGCGTGCGGTCTACCGTCATTGGCGGCTGGGCCGCCTGACGCCATTCTTCGACCGCGGCCTGATGCTGTATTCGGTGTTCTCCACCGTCACCGCGATCGTCGTCGCCTGTGGCCTGTGGATCGGCCTGGGATGGAACGACGGCGCCAGTGCCGTGATCCTCGCCGCCGTGGCCTGCAGCTTCTTTGCGGCGATGGATGATCCGGCGCCGCAGATCTACCGCTTTTTCTTCTGGACGCTGATGTCGGTGATCTTCTCCAGCGTCTACCTGTTCCTGGTGCTGCCGAACCTGCACGACTTCCCGATGCTGGTGCTGGCATTCGCCGTACCCTTCATCGTGGTCGGCACCCTCACCGTGCAGCCGCGTTTCTACCTCGGCACCCTGCTGACCATCGTCAACACCTCGACCTTCATCAGCATCCAGGGCGCCTACGACGCCGACTTCTTCACCTTCCTCAATGCCAACCTGGCAGGCCCGGTCGGGCTGCTGTTTGCCTTCATCTGGACCCTGGTGGTGCGCCCGTTCGGTGTGGAGCTGGCCGCCAAGCGCATGACCCGCTTCACCTGGCGCGACATCGTCGAGATGACCGAGCCTGCGACCTTGGCTGAACAGCGCAAGGTCGGTGTGCAGATGCTCGACCGCCTGATGCAGCATCTGCCGCGCCTGTCGCAGACCGGTCAGGACAGCGGCGTTGCCCTGCGCGACCTGCGTGTGGGCCTGAACCTGCTCGACCTGCTGGCCTACATGCCGCGTGTCAGCCAGCAGGCCCGCCAACGCTTGCAGACGGTCATCGAGGAAGTCGGCGGTCACTACTCGAGCTGCCTGCGTGCCGGCCAGCGCCTGCACGCACCTGCAGCGCTGCTGCGCAACATGGAGCGGGCACGCCTGGCGTTGGCACTGGACGAGCTGAACGAGCGCGGCGAGCCCCGCGTTCACCTGCTGCATGCCCTGGCCGGCTTGCGTCTGGCGCTGTTGCCGGGCGTCGAGGTGATGCTCGAGCCGGTCGAACAACCGCAACTGCCACCTGGAATCGACGGAGCGCCGCTGTGATCGGTGAACTGGATATCAGCGGGGTGTTCCTGCCCACGCTGCTGGTGATGATGTTTGCCACCTACCTGCTGTTCCTGGGCGTGCACGCTGTGCTGGTGCGCCTGCATTTCTACCGCCTGGTCTGGCACCGGGCGTTGTTCAACGTTGCTCTCTACGCCGTACTGCTGGGTGCGGTGGATCACTTTTGCCGAAGCCTGATGCTGCCATGAAAAAACCGTTGTTGACCTTGGGCCGTGTGGTCCTGACATTGCTGGTGGTGACCTTCGCGGCCGTGCTGGTCTGGCAGATGGTCGTGTACTACATGTTCGCGCCCTGGACCCGCGACGGCCATATCCGCGCCGACGTGATCCAGATCGCCCCGGATGTGTCCGGGCTGATCCAGAAGGTCGAGGTGCGCGACAACCAGGTGGTCAAGCGTGGTGACGTGCTGTTCACCATCGATCAGGACCGCTTTGGCCTGGCCTTGCGCCAGGCCCGGGCGACCCTGGCCGAGCGCGAGGAAACCCTGGCCCAGGCCGCCCGCGAAACCCGGCGCAATCGCAAGCTGGGCAACCTGGTGGCGGCCGAGCAGCTCGAAGAGAGCCAGTCGCGCGAGGCTCGTGCCCGCTCGGCGGTGAGCGAGGCGCAGGTGGCGGTCGATACCGCCCAGCTCAACCTCGACCGTTCGGTGGTGCGCAGCCCGGTGGATGGCTACCTCAACGACCGCGCTCCGCGGGCCCATGAGTTCGTCACTGCGGGCCGACCGGTGCTGTCGGTGGTCGACAGCGCCTCGTACCATGTCGATGGCTACTTCGAGGAAACCAAGCTCAGTGGCATCCATGTTGGTGATGCCGTGGACATCCGCGTGATGGGCGATGACACACGCCTGCGCGGCCATGTCGAAAGCCTGTCGGCAGGGATCGAGGACCGTGACCGCGTCAGTGGCGCCAACCTGCTGCCCAACGTCAACCCGGCGTTCAGCTGGGTGCGCCTGGCCCAGCGGATCCCGGTGCGGATCGCCTTCGATGAGGTGCCGGCAGATTTCCGCATGATCGCCGGGCGTACCGCCACGGTGTCGATCATCGAGGGCCAGCGGCCATGAAACGCCTGATGCTTGCAGGGCTGGCGCTGTCGCTGGGGGCCTGCGCCATGGTCGGTCCCGATTACCAGGTACCCGAGGATGCCGCGGTGCAGCGCAGCGACCTGAACGGCCCGTTGCGCCAGGATGCCGCGAGCGTGGTGTCGGCGCCGGTGCCGGATGACTGGTGGCAGTTGTACCAGGACCCGCGTCTCAATGCGCTGGTGCGCCAGGCGTTGAGCGCCAATACCGAGCTGCGCGTGGCAGCGGCGAACATCGCCAAGGCTCGCGCGCAGGTCGAGGTCGCCGAGTCGCAGGGGGGCTTCAGCGGCGGCGCTAAGGCCGGCGCCCAGCGCCTGCAGGAGTCTGGCGAAGCTTTCCTGCTGCCGGAAAAAGTCCCGGTGGCCAACATCGGCGAGGCGATTCTCAGCGCCTCGTACCAGTTCGACCTGTGGGGTACCTTCAAGCGCGGCACCGAAGCTGCCAAGGCCAATGCCGACGCGGTGCAGGCCGCCGCCGACACCGCGCGCATCACCCTGGTGGCCGATGTGGTCAAGGCCTACACCCAGGTGTGCTCGGCCAATGAGGAATACCACATCGCCCGCGAATCGCTCGACCTGCAGCAGCAAAGCGTGCAGTTGAACCAGCGCCTGCGTGATGCTGGCCGTGGCGACGAGACCCTCGTTACCCGCTCGCAAACCCAGTTCAAGTCGTTGCGCGCCGAGTTGCCGCGCTTCAAGGCCGAGCGCGAGGCCGGGCTCTATACCCTCGCCGCATTGCTGGCCAAACCGGTCGACCAGTTGCCGCCGGGCACCGCCGAGTGCGCCGAGCTGCCGCATCTGGCCCAACTGATTCCGGTGGGCGATGGCGCGGCGCTGCTCAAGCGCCGTCCCGACGTGCGTCAGGCCGAGCGCCAACTGGCGGCTGCCACTGCGACCATTGGCGTGGCCACCGGCGCCCTGTATCCGAACATCAGCATTGGCGCCCAGGTCGGCACCATCGGCATTCTTGAAAACCTCGGCGAGCCTTCGACCAACCGCTGGGGCATTGGCCCGCAGATCAGCTGGGCCATCCCCACCAACGGCACCCGTGCCCGGATTCGCGAAGCCGAAGCCTCGACCCAGGCCGCGCTGGCGCATTTCGATGGCGTGGTGCTCAACGCCATCCGCGAAACCCAGACCCGCCTGGCGCAGTACAGCGCCTTGCTGGACCGTCGCGATGCACTGGCCGATGCCGAGCGCTCGGCGCAGGAAGCGGCCGACCAGACCCATCGCCGCTATGAGGCCGGGCGTGAGTCATTCCTTGCCGACCTGCAGGCGACCCGCGCCTATACCGACGTGCGTGCGCAATTGGCGGCCGCCAATACCCAGGTGGCGATGGGGCAGATTGGTGTGTTCCTGGCCTTGGGTGGCGGCTGGAAGGCGACAGCGGTGCAGTGAGTGGCACCGCGTCGTGGTATTCGTGGGCCTGTAGGAGCGGGCTTGTCCCGCGAACACGGGCGTAGCCCGTGCCAGGCAGCGCGGTGTCTTTTTCGCGGGTAAATCGGAGCGCCGAACCGCCGCCCCACAAGGTCTGCGCTATCTCTGGAGCGGGCTTGCCCGCGAAGCAGACGCCACGATCACATCGCGTGGAAAACGTTTGCGTATTTCCCGGTCCGACACTCAAGTATTCCTCCGCGACGCCGATCTACTAGCACCAGCGTCCCGGAAGAGGGCGCGATTTCCCGTTCAATAATAAAGCGGGTGGTCAGCGTGATCAGGATGATCCCGGCCTCTTGCCAGGAGCTTCGCCATGTCTCGACCCCGTGCCCGGATTGCCTCGCAACTCGGCGTCGCCCTCGCCATCGTGCTGGCGCTGGTGATCACCGGCAGTACCCTGTTCGCCCTGCGCTCG
Organism: Pseudomonas putida; assembly: GCF_001636055.1. NCBI lineage: Bacteria > Pseudomonadati > Pseudomonadota > Gammaproteobacteria > Pseudomonadales > Pseudomonadaceae > Pseudomonas > Pseudomonas putida. The sequence goes on along the minus strand of NZ_CP011789.1, from coordinate 320,270 downwards.
CTGGACGACGCCAACCTCGCCACCCGCCAGCAACACCTGGCCAGTGAAGCGCGGCTGCTGGCCGACCAGCTCGACACCTTCCACGGCTCGCTCAAGGACAACACCCAGCGCCTGAGTGGCCTGTTCGAGCGCCGCTTCGCCTCGGGCCTGTCGCTGCATGCCGGCGAGACCGTGCAGGTGGCCGGCCAGGCCACGCCTGCCCTGTACCTGGGCGATCAGCTGATGAACAACGACTTTCGGGTAGTCGATGAATTCCAGCAGATGACCGCCGGCATCGCGACGCTGTTCGTGCGCAGCGGCGACGACTTCGTGCGCATCACCACCAACCTCAAGAAACAGGACGGGAGCCGGGCCATTGGCACCCAGCTGGACCGCCAGCACCCGGCCTACAGCAAGCTGCTCGCCGGGCAGATGTATGTAGGGCGTGCGGTGCTGTTCGACCGTAACTACATGACCCGTTACGTGCCGGTGAGCGATGCCAGCGGCCGGGTGATCGCCGTGCTGTTCGTCGGTTTCGACTACACCGATGCGCAGAACGCTCAGTTCGCCAATCTCAAGCGCTTCCGCATCGGCCAGACCGGCTCGCTGGCGCTGCTCGACAACCAGGGGCAGTGGCTGGTGCCGCCTGCCGGCGTGGCCGATGCGCAGGCTGCGGTTGCCGCTGTGGCCGGCCTGGGCGACAAAGGCCGCTTCTGGACCAACGGCCAGCAGCAACTGTTCAGCGTGGTCGAGCCCTTTGCCGAGGGGCCGTGGACCGTGGTGGCGAGCATGCCCGAGGCGGAAATTCGCGACGTGACCTGGAGTGTCGGCCTACGCCTGGCGATCGGCAGCCTGCTGGCGATGGTCCTGGCCGTGCTCGCCACGCTCTGGCTGCTGCGGCGCAAGCTTCGCCCACTGGACGACCTGGTGCGCCAGGCCGAAGCCCTGGGCGCGGGTGACCTCAGTGCACGCCTGGCGGTGACCAGCGAAGACGAGATCGGCCAGTTGGCGCGCAGCTTCAACCAGATGGGGGATGCCCTGGCGACCATGGTCGAGCACATTCGCAGTGCTTCCGAGCAGGTCAGCGCGCGCTCGCGCTCCCTGGCCGGGCTTTCGTCCGGTGCCTGCGAGGGCATGGAGCAGCAGTCAGGCGAGATCACCAGCATGGCTGGCGCCGTCGAGGAGTTCAGCGCCACCTCGATGAACATCGCCGAGAACATGGCCGGCACCGAGCGCATGGCCCAGGACAATGCCCAGCAGACGCGCATCGGCCGCAGCGCCATGGACCAGGCCTCCGTCTCGCTCAAGCAGATCGCCGAAGCGCTGGGTGGCACCGCCACAGTGATGGACAGCCTGGGCGCGCGTTCGCAGGAAATCGGCGGCATCGTCGGGGTCATCACCGCGATTGCCGAGCAGACCAACCTGCTGGCGCTCAACGCCGCCATCGAGGCGGCCCGCGCTGGCGAGCAGGGCCGTGGCTTCGCCGTGGTTGCCGACGAAGTACGTGGCCTGGCCGCGCGAACCCGCCAGGCCACCGATGAAATTTCCGGAATGATCGCCAGTATCCAGCAGCAGACCGGGCACGCGATCAGCACCCTGGAGCAGGGCAATCGCCTGATGCAGGAAGGCCTGGAACGCAACGAAAAGGTCGCCGAGGCACTGGCGCGCATCGACGAGCAGAGCCGCGCGGCGGGCGAGCAGTTCACCGCCATCAGCACTGCGACCCAGGAGCAGAGCAGCACGGCGAACCTGCTCAGCCGTAACCTGCAGAGCATCGCCCAGGCCAACAGCGAGCAGCACGACGTGGCCAATGAGCTGGCGGCCACGGCCAAGGAGCTCGAGGGCCTGGCCGGGCAGTTGCGCCAGGAAGTGGATCGCTTCCGGGTAGGGGGTTGATCTGATCTGAACAGGGCTGCAATGCAGCCCTGTACGCAAGTTTTTCCGCACTGTCGTCGATCCCTTCCTAGACTTGTAAGTCTCCACGAGAACTGGTCCAGGAAGAGAAGATCGCCATGTCCCAGTCGCCATCCCTGCTGCAACTGCAAGTACCCAACCCTTTTCTGCAGCGTCATCTGGGCCCGGATGCCCGCGAACAGAGCGCCATGCTCGCGGCCCTGGGGGTCGCCAGTCGCGATGCCCTGATCGAGCAGACCGTCCCGCCAGGTATCCGTTTCGGTCGCCCGCTTGACCTGCCCCCGGCCCTCGACGAGCAGGCAGCCCTGGCCAGACTGGCCGGATACGCCGGGCAGAACCAGGTGTGGACCAGCCTGATCGGCATGGGCTATCACGGTACCGTCACGCCAACCGTCATCCTGCGCAACGTGCTGGAAAACCCCGGCTGGTACACCGCCTACACACCGTATCAGCCGGAGATAGCCCAAGGCCGCCTCGAGGCGCTGCTCAATTTCCAGCAGATGATCATTGACCTCAGCGGCCTGCCGCTGGCCAACGCCTCGCTGCTCGATGAGGCGACGGCCGCCGCCGAGGCCATGGCCTTGGCCAAGCGGGTCGCACGCAGCAAGAGCAATGCGTTCTTCGCCGACGAACACTGCCACCCCCAGACGCTCTCGGTCTTGCGAACCCGTGCCGAAGGTTTCGGCTTCGAGCTGATCGTCGATTCGCTGGAGAACCTGGGCAAGCATCAGGTATTCGGTGCGCTGCTGCAGTACCCCGACACCCATGGCGAGGTCCGCGACCTGCGGCCGTTGATCGAGCAGTTGCATGGCCAGCAGGCGCTGGCCTGCGTTGCCGCCGACCTGTTGAGCCTGGTGGTGCTGACGCCGCCTGGCGAAACCGGGGCCGACGTAGTGCTCGGCTCGAGCCAGCGCTTCGGTGTGCCGATGGGCTATGGCGGGCCTCATGCGGCGTACTTTGCCTGTCGTGACGACTACAAGCGGGCGATGCCCGGACGCATCATCGGCGTGTCCCGCGATGCCCGCGGCAACACCGCCCTGCGCATGGCCCTGCAGACCCGCGAGCAACACATCCGCCGCGAGAAGGCCAATTCCAACATCTGTACCGCCCAGGTACTGCTGGCCAATATCGCCGGTTTCTACGCCGTCTACCATGGCCCCGAAGGCCTGCGGCGCATTGCCCAGCGTGTGCAGCGCCTGACCCAGATCCTGGCGGCCGGGCTGCAGTCCAAGGGCATCAAGCGCCTCAATCAGCACTTCTTCGACACCCTCACCCTCGACGTTGGCGGCACCCAGGCCGCGATCATCGAAAGTGCCGAAGAAGCACGCATCAACCTGCGCATTCTAGGGCGGGGGCATTTGGGCGTGAGCCTGGACGAGACCTGTGACGAAGCGACGGTGCTCAAACTGTTCGACATCTTCCTCGGTGTCGACCACGGGCTGGAAGTTGCGACCCTCGACCAGCAGCCCCTGCCCCCGGCAGTGCCGGACACTCTGGTGCGCCGCACGCCGCTGCTCGAACATCCGGTATTCAACCTGCACCACAGCGAAACCGAGATGCTGCGTTACCTCAAGCAGCTGGAGAACAAGGACCTGGCGCTGAACCAGTCGATGATCCCGCTGGGCTCGTGCACCATGAAACTCAACGCCACCAGCGAGATGATTCCCATCACCTGGCCTGGCTTTGCCCTGCTGCATCCCTTCGCACCGGCTGCACAGGTGCAGGGCTACAAGGCGATGATCGACGAGCTGGAGGGCTGGCTGTGCGCGATCACCGGTTTCGATGCGATCTGCATGCAGCCCAACTCCGGCGCCCAGGGTGAATATGCCGGACTGATGGCCATCACCCGCTATCACCGCAGCCGCCATCAACCCCAGCGCACCCTGTGCCTGATTCCGTCGTCGGCCCACGGCACCAACCCGGCCTCGGCGCAGATGGCGGGCATGGAGGTGGTGATCGTCGACTGCGACGAGGCGGGCAACGTCGACCTCGATGATCTCAAGGCCAAGGCGCGCCAAGCCGGGGATCGATTGTCGTGCCTGATGATCACCTACCCCTCGACCCATGGGGTGTACGAGGAGGGCATTCGCGAAATCTGCGAGGTGGTCCATCAACAGGGCGGGCAGGTGTACATGGACGGCGCCAACCTGAACGCCCAGGTGGGCCTGGCGCGTCCGGCGGATATCGGTGCCGACGTCTCGCACATGAACCTGCACAAGACCTTCTGCATCCCCCATGGCGGTGGTGGGCCGGGCATGGGGCCGATCGGGGTACGAGCCCACCTGAAGCCTTTCGTCGCCAGCCACCCGGTGGTGCCGGTACCGGGCCTGGACCCGAACAACAGCGCCGTCAGCGCAGCGCCCTGGGGCAGTGCCAGTATCTTGCCGATCAGCTGGATGTACATCGCCCTGATGGGGCCACAGCTCGCCGATGCCAGCGAGGTGGCGATCCTCAGCGCCAACTACCTGGCCAACCGCCTGGCGGGGGCCTTTCCGGTGCTCTATCGCGGGCGTAACCAGCGCGTGGCCCATGAATGCATCCTCGACCTGCGTCCGCTCAAGGCGCAGACCGGGATCACCGAGGAGGACGTGGCGAAGCGCCTGATGGACTATGGCTTCCACGCGCCGACCATGTCGTTCCCGGTGCCGGGCACGCTGATGGTCGAGCCGACCGAGAGTGAGTCGAAGGCGGAACTGGATCGCTTTGTCGAGGCGATGCTGGCGATCCGTGACGAGATTGCCCTGGTGCAGGAGGGGAATTGGCCAGCGGAGGACAACCCGCTCAAGCATGCGCCGCACACGCTGGCCGATGTGCTGGCACCCTGGAGTCGGCCTTATAGCCTGGAGCAGGCGGTCGCGCCCAGTGCGCATGTGCGCTTGCACAAGTACTGGCCGGCGGTGAATCGGGTGGACAACGTGTACGGCGATCGCAATCTGTTCTGTGCTTGCGTGCCGGTGGACGCGTATCGCTGAATCCGGGCCTGCTGTGGAGGCGGTGCTGCGCGGGTCTGCTCGCGCAGCCCGCTCCCGCAGCGGGCGTCGAATGCAGGTTACTGGGCGGTGAGGTTACGGGCCAGGATCGCGTTGGCCAGTTCCATGTCGCTGGCCTGGACGCCAGGGTTGTCGGCGCGCACCTGACGCATCGCCGCCTCCAGGTACGGGCCGCGGATCGAACCTTCGCTTGCCACGAAGCTGCCGGCATCGTCCTGGGCGGCCGCGACCAGTTTGTGGTCTTTGAACGTCAGGTAGGTCGAACCGGTGGTCGCACCGGACGAAATGACGTTGCGCCAGAAGCCGTCGGCCATGGCGGAGCCGATCGGCAGGGACAGCAGGGCAGCAGCCGCAATGGCGGTTTTGAAACGCATGTGAATTACCTCGAACGATGAGGGCGGGGGATGCGAGTTTGGATCGTCGCGCGGGCCGCAAGTTCCTTTGCACGCTGCGTATGCCGGGCGCTCAGGCACATACCCGAAGGACTTCCGCGAGGCTGGTCATGCCCCGAGCCACCCTGTCTTCACCGCAGTGGCGCAGGTCGCGCATGCCCTGGGCCAGAGCCTGCTGGCGCAGGCTGGCAAGGTCGCTGTCCGGGCCGATCCGAGTTCGCAGGGCGTTGTCCAGCACGAGCAGTTCGAATAGCCCCGTGCGCCCTTGGTAACCAGTACCGCGACACTGGCGACATGCCGTTTCACGAGTGCCGGGACGTCCCTTGCAGGCGCTGCAGAAGGTGCGTGCCAGACGCTGGGCCATCACGCCGATCAACGTGGCCTTTATCAGGTAATCGGCCACACCCAGCTCCTGCAGGCGAGTAATGGCGCTGCAAGCGTCGTTGGTGTGCAGGGTCGATAGCACCAGGTGTCCGGTCAACGCCGCCTGGACCGCCACCTGGGCGGTTTCGCGGTCGCGTATCTCGCCGATCATGATGATGTCCGGGTCCTGGCGCAGCAGCGCGCGCACGCCGTTGGCAAAGCCGAGGTCGAGGCCGGGCTGGACTTGCAACTGATTGAAGCCGGGCTCCAGGCGCTCGATCGGATCTTCGATGGTGCACAGGTTGACCTCTGGCGTGGCCAGGTGCTTCAGGCTGGCGTAGAGCGTGCTGGTCTTGCCCGAGCCGGTGGGGCCGGTGAGCAGGATGATGCCCTGGCGCTTTGCCAACAGCGCGTGCCACTGCTCCAGCAAGGCACCTTCGAGCCCCAGGCGCTCCAGGTCTTCGTGCAGTTGTTCGGGATCGAAGAGGCGCAATACCAGCTTTTCGCCGAACGGTGTCGGCATGGTCGACAGACGCAGCTCGACCTGCGCGCTGCCGGGCAGGCGGCTTTTCAGGCGTCCATCCTGTGGACGGCGCTTCTCGGCGACATCCATTCGCCCGAGGTGCTTGAGGCGGCTGACCAGCGCCAGGACCACGCCCGCGGGAAACTGGTAGACCGTATGCAGCAGGCCGTCGATGCGGTAGCGCAAGCGACCTTCGTCGTGGTGTGGTTCGAGATGGATATCGCTGGCACGCTGCTCAATGGCGTACTGCAGCAGCCAATCGACGATATGCACGATGTGCGCATCATCGGCGCTGATGGCGGTGCTGCGCCCACCAAGCTCCAGGAGCTGCTCAAGTTCGCCCAGGCTTGCGCGCTGTTGCTGGTGGGCGCCCTGCACGGATCGCGACAGGCGCTGGAACGTGTCGCCGAGCTGGCGCAGTTGCACAGGGCTGGCCAGCACCCGGCGAATCGGCTGGCCTAGGCTGCGGCTCAGGTCGGCTTCCCACTCGCGTTGGTAGGGCTGTGCGCTGGCCACGGTAATGCCGGTCGCATCCAGCGCCACGGCGAGGATGCCGTGGCGCTGGGCGAAAGCGGGCGAGATCAGGCCGGCGACGCGAGCCAGATCGACCTGCAACGGGTCCAGGCGCAGAAAGGGTTGGCCGACCCTTTCTGCGAGCCATTGGCACAGGGTGTCGAGGTCCAGGGTATGACCGGGGCGCAGGCAGTCGCTCAGGGCCAGGCTGGCGAGGACCTCGAGCGGGTGGCCGGGCTGGCTGGCGGCGTGTTCGAGTGCACGCAGGGCATCGCCGGGGGCCAGGCGATGTTCGGCGAGCAGCGTGTCGAGGAGGCGTTTGAGGTCGAGGCTGTGATCGTGAGGGTTGTGCATGGCGGCGTCCTTGCCGAGGCTGCTGAGAGGCCCAGGCAAGGGTAGCTGCAGAGCGGGGCAGTGCCTTGGCGAAGGCGTTTCCGAATCTTGCGGGGCAGACGTCAGCCCGCCGCTACCTCAGACAGTTTCGGCACGCTTTCCAGAAAGACCTCGCCGACACACACCAGGTTACGCATCTTCTGCGCAATCACCCCGGCGCGGTGCCAGCTGAGGCCGTCGATACCGATCTCCAGCTCCAGCAGGTCGTCGCGCTGGCACACCTGCACGCTGTGTGGCGTGAGGAACTGCAGGGCGAAGAGATTGAGTACCCGGCACAGGCTGTCCGGCTCGGCCTCGATGTCGAGGCGGTAGCGGACCTCGCCATGCAGGGCGCTGGCGGCCCAGGCGTCGCTACGGGGCTGGGGGGGGTGCCGTTCGAGTGCATTCATGGAGCGTCTCCTTCGATGTGGAGAAATTGTCGCAGGTCGAAACCGGCATTTCTTCGCTATGATTCCCCTTGTTTGGTAGTTAGTCGAATAATAATCGTCGTATCTGTGGCGTTTGGAGAATTGATCATGCAAAGCGAGCTGGATGCCTACGACAGGCGCATCCTTGAACTGCTGCAGGAGGATGCGTCGCTGTCCAGCGCGCAGATCGCCGAACGTGTCGGGCTGTCGCAGTCGCCGTGCTGGCGTCGGATACAGCGCCTGAAGGATGAAGGGGTGATTCGCGCCCAGGTCACCTTGCTGGACCGCAAGAAGGTCGGTCTGAACACGCAGATATTCGCCGAGGTGAAACTCAACGCCCACGGACGTTCGAACTTTACCGAGTTCACCGAGGCGATCCGCGGCTTTCCGGAAGTACTGGAGTGTTATGTGTTGATGGGGGCGGTCGACTTCCTGCTGCGTATCGTCACCTCGGACATCGAGGCCTACGAGCGGTTCTTCTTCGAGAAGCTGTCGAACGTACCGGGGATACAGGAAGTGAATTCGATCGTGGCGCTCTCGGAGATCAAGTCCACTACCTGCTTGCCGCTATCGAGGTGAGGCCTTCGCAGGTAAACCGGGTCGGTGCCCCGATTTACCTGCGAAGAAGCCGACGCGCGATTACACCTTGAGCAGGTGTTTCCAGGCGCGGCTCTGGTCGATGGCGCGAGCCTGCTCGATGCGGGCTTCGAACAGCGCGTCCGACTGCTCTTCGGCCAGCGGCTGCTCGGCCAGTTCGTGCAGCTTCTTCAGATCGCCGTACAGGCGGTCCAGTTGCGGCACTTCCAGCACCTGGCGGGCGTGGTGCAGCCAGGTCAGCAACTGCTCGATGCGCGGCAACTGCTCACCCAGATCCTCTGGGCGCTGGGTGTACAGCGGCAGTTTCAGCGCGCGGCCTTCTTCACCCAGCTGGTGGTGCAGCCAGCTGGCCAGTTGCGCCTTGCCCTGGCGCTCGCCGCGGCCCTTGCGCTCCACGGTCCAGGCGCGCGCCAGCAGCCAGCGCGAGGTTTCCAGGGAGAACTGGCCCCAGCGGGTGTCTTCCAGCTCTTCGGCGAACTGCTCGGGCGCGGCGCGGCGGATGTCTTCGTCCTCGTTGCCGGCCTGTACCAGCGGGCGCCAGTCTTCGAGCAGGGCGTCGAGGCGGGCGCGCAGGTCTCGGGTGGTAGCTCGTGGCGCGGCCTGGCCCAGGCTGCTGGTGAGGGCGCGCAGCTCTGCCAGGCACTGCACCCATTCCTGCAGCAGGCGCCAGTGGCCGTTATGACGGTACTGTTCTGCCAGGCGCTGGCTGCTGCCCAGCAGTTGCCAGGCGAGCGCGGCGTAGGCGTCATCCACGGCCATTTCGGCGTCCAGCTCGGTGTGTGGCAGGCTCAACTCGTAGCTATCTGGCTCGAGCAGGCGGTAGCCGCGCTCGGCCTTGCTGATGTCGCAGGGCATCAGGGCCAGCGTGGCGGAGAGCTCGGCAGCCAGCTCCAGCAGGGCTTCGGGGGCGCCTTCACGCAGCTCCAGCTCGAGCTCGCAGATTTCTTCCTTGCGTTTGCCGGCAATGACGAAGCCTTGGTCGAGCGCGGCTTCGATCACCACCTTGGCCTTGCCGCGACCCCAGGAGATCTCGGCGTATTCGCGGGTGAAATCGGTGGTGAACAATGGCTTGATGGTCTTCTTGTCCAGCTCGGCCAATTGCTCGGGCCAGCAGCTGGCGTCGAGTTTCTTCAGGTCCAGCTTGACCTTGTCCAGGTACCACTCGTACTCGTTGCGTTCGGACAGGCCGGCAACGCTCTGCCCACGGCACTTGAGGGTCTGGATGATGACCTCGCCGTCGCGGCGCAGGCGCAGGGCGACGCGGGCTGCAGAGAGCTCGCGGTCGGGGGTGTCGAAGTACTGGTTGAGCAGTTCGCGGGTCTGCCAGCCGGACTTGTTGCGCTTCTTCAGCAAGGGGTGCTCGCGCAGGGCGGCAAGGGTCTCGCGGCTGGCGCGGAGCTTGAGTTCGGTTTCTTTGTGCATCGCTGGCTCGAAGGAAGGCGTGGTTGCCGGAGAGTCTACAGGAGTTGCCCTGCCAAGGGACGGCATTGCTATGATGACCGCCATGCTTTACGAGGAGTCCGTGCATGCCGTTGCCATCGCTCAAAGACCAGTTCGTCGCCCTGATCGCCGCCCCCTCGGTCAGCTGCACCCAGGCCGCACTGGACCAGTCCAACCGCCAGGTCATCGACCTGCTCGCCAACTGGTTGGGCGATCTGGGTTTCCGTTGCGAGGTCCAGGAGGTCACTCCAGGCAAGTTCAACCTGCTCGCCAGCCGCGGTACCGGCCCGGGCGGCCTGGTGCTGGCCGGCCACAGCGATACGGTGCCGTTCGATCCACAGTTGTGGAGCAGCGACCCGTTGAAGCTCACCGAAGTGGATGGCCGCTGGGTAGGGCTGGGCAGTTGCGACATGAAGGGCTTCTTCGCCTTGGTGATCGAGGCGGTGATCCCGCTGCTGGAGCACGACTTCAAGCAACCGCTGCTGATCCTCGCCACCTGCGATGAAGAAAGCTCGATGTCGGGCGCTCGCGCCCTGGCCGAAGCGGGACAGCCGCTGGGCCGGGCGGCGGTGATCGGCGAACCCACTGGGCTGAAGCCGATCCGCATGCACAAGGGCATCCTCATGGACCGCATCGATATTCTCGGGCGCAGCGGCCATTCGTCGGATCCAAGCCTGGGCCACAGTGCCCTGGAGGCCATGCACGCGGTGATGGGCGAACTCATGGGCCTGCGCCAGCAGTGGCAGCAGACCTACCGCAATCCGCAATTCACCGTGCCCACGCCGACGATGAACTTCGGCTGCATCCACGGCGGCGACAACCCCAATCGCATCTGTGGCCAGTGCGCCCTGGAGTTCGACCTGCGCCCGTTGCCAGGGATGGACGTGGAGCAACTGCGTGCGGCTATCCGGGCCAAGCTCAAACCTGTGGCCGAGCGCCATGAAGTGCGCATCGACTATGCGCCGCTGTTCCCCGAGGTGCCACCGTTCGAGCAGGACGCCGACGCCGAGCTGGTGCAATTGGCCGAACGTCTGACCGGCCATCGTGCCGAAGCGGTGGCCTTTGGCACCGAAGCGCCTTATCTTCAACAGCTGGGTTGCCAGACCATCGTGCTCGGCCCCGGCGACATCGCTTGCGCCCATCAGCCGGGCGAGTACCTTGAAATGTCACGAATCGAGCCTACCGTGCGTCTATTGCGTGATCTTGTCCGGCACTATTGCCTGAGCTAAACGTCCACTGACCTGATTCGTTCCTGCCTAGAGGAGACCGCGCGTGACCGCAAGCCTGTTCCGACGATGACTTTCGAACGTTGTGCGCCTTCACCCGTCTCGTTCACTTATCCACAGGCCCTGTCATGCCCGAATACGTCAACTGGCTGCGTCATGCCTCCCCGTACATCAATGCCCATCGCGACTGCACCTTCGTGGTCATGCTCCCCGGCGATGGTGTCGATCACCCCAACTTCGGCAATATCGTCCACGACCTGGTGCTGCTGCACAGCCTGGGCGTGCGTCTGGTACTGGTCCACGGCTCGCGCCCGCAGATCGAAAGCCGGCTGGCTGCCCGCGGCCTGACCCCGCATTACCATCACGGCCTGCGCATCACCGACGCCGCGACCCTGGAGTGCGTGATCGACGCCGTCGGCGCCCTGCGCCTGGCCATCGAAGCGCGCCTGTCGATGGATATCGCCGCATCGCCCATGCAGGGCTCGCGCCTGCGTGTGGCCTGCGGCAACCTGGTGACTGCACGGCCGATCGGCGTGCTGGAGGGGGTCGACTACCACCACACCGGCGAGGTACGACGCATCGATCGCAAGGGCATCAGCCGCCTGCTCGACGAGCGCTCCATCGTGCTGTTGTCGCCTCTGGGCTATTCGCCGACCGGCGAGATCTTCAACCTGGCCTGCGAAGACGTCGCCACCCGTGCCGCCATCGAACTGGGCGCTGACAAATTGCTGTTGTTCGGCGCCGAGCCGGGCCTGCTGGACGACAAAGGCAAGCTGGTGCGTGAGCTGCGGCCGCAGCAGGTTCCGGCGCACCTGCAACGCCTGGGCAGCGACTATCAGGGCGAGCTGCTCGATGCCGCCGCCGAGGCCTGCAAGGGTGGGGTAGCGCGCAGCCATATCGTCAGCTACGCCGAGGATGGTGCGCTGCTCACCGAGCTGTTCACCCGCGACGGCGGTGGCACGCTGGTAGCCCAGGAGCAGTTCGAGATCGTCCGCGAGGCGACCATCGAGGATGTCGGCGGCCTGCTCGAGCTGATCAGCCCACTGGAAGAGCAGGGCATTCTCGTGCGCCGTTCGCGCGAGGTGCTGGAGCGGGAAATCGAGCAGTTCAGTGTGGTGGAGCGTGACGGCATGATCATCGCCTGTGCGGCGTTGTATCCGATTGCCGAGTCCGAGGCGGGCGAGCTGGCGTGCCTGGCGGTGAATCCGGAATACCGGCATGGGGGCCGGGGTGATGACCTGCTCGAGCGTATCGAGACCCGTGCACGGCAGTTGGGCCTCAATACCCTGTTCGTGCTGACGACGCGTACGGCGCACTGGTTCCGCGAGCGCGGATTCCAGCCCAGTGGCGTGGAACGGCTGCCGGCGGCGCGGGCTTCGCTGTACAACTACCAGCGCAATTCGAAGATTTTCGAGAAATCGTTGTAGGTCAGTACCGGCCCTATCGCGGGACAAGCCCGCTTCCACAGGCACCCCTCCGACTGTGAGACCAGCGGATGCCTGTGGGAGCGGGTTTACCCGCGAAGCAGACACCGCGAACCTCAATGAAAAACGCCGCCCTTGAGGGCGGCGTTTTCGTTTACACGGTATGCAGATACCAGTTGTACTCGAGGTCGGAGATCGAGTGTTCGAACTCCTCCAGCTCGCTCTCCTTGCACGCGACGAAAATGTCGATGTACTTCGGATCGATGTACTTGTTCAAGATCTCGCTGTCGTCCAGCTCGCGCAGGGCATCGCGCAGGTTGTTCGGCAGGCTCTGTTCCAGCTGCTCGTAGGAATTGCCTTCGATCGGCTCACCCGGCTCGATCTTGTTGGTCAGGCCGTGGTGCACACCAGCCAGGACCGCCGCCATCATCAGGTACGGGTTGGCGTCGGCACCGGCCACGCGGTGCTCGATGCGCACGGCGTCCGGCGAGCCGGTTGGCACGCGCAGGGCCACGGTGCGGTTGTCCAGGCCCCAGCTCGGCGCGTTCGGTACGTAGAACTGCGCGCCGAAACGGCGGTACGAGTTGACGTTCGGGCAGAGGAACGCCATCGATGCGGGCAGGGTCTCGAGCACACCGCCGACAGCGTGACGAAGCGCGGCGTTCTGCTCGGGATCCTCGCTGGTGAAGATGTTGTTGCCATCTTTGTCCAGCACGGAGATGTGTACATGCAGGCCATTGCCAGCCTGGCCCGGGTAGGGCTTGGCCATGAAGGTGGTGTCCATTTCATGGTCGTAGGCGATGTTCTTGATCAGGCGCTTGAGCAGCACTGCGTAGTCACAGGCTTTCAGCGGATCAGGCACGTGGTGCAGGTTGACCTCGAACTGCGCCGGGGCGCTTTCCTTGACGATCGCGTCGGCCGGGATGCCCTGCTCCTTCGCGCCTTCGAGGATGTCCTGCAGGCAGTCGGCATACTCGTCCAGGTCGTCGATCAGGTAGACCTGGGTCGACTGTGGACGCTTGCCCGAGATCGGCGAGCGCGGCGGCTGCGGACGGCCGTTCACGTTCTCCTGGTCGATGAGGTAGAACTCCAGCTCGAATGCGGCGCAAATGGTCAGGCCCATGTCGGTGAACTTGCTCACCACCTGGCGCAACACTTCACGCGGGTCGGCGAAGAACGGCTCGCCTTCGATTTCGTGCATGGTCATCAGCAGCTGCGCGGTCGGGCGCTTCTGCCAAGGTTCGTTGGAGAGGGTGCCAGGGATCGGGTAGCAGATGCGGTCGGCGTCGCCGATGTCCAGGCCAAGGCCCGTGCTTTCGACGGTCGAACCGTTGATATCCAGGGCGAAGAGGGAGGCGGGCAGGTTGATGCCTTTCTCGTAAACCTTGTGAAGGCTCGTGCGTTCGATACGCTTGCCACGAACCACACCATTCATATCTGCAATCAGAAGGTCAACGTAGAGAACCTCAGGATGTTCCTTAAGGAACGCGTTCGCTTCGTTAAGCTGAACGGCACGCGGGGGTACCGACATGATGCAACACCTTTGTTGTTAAAAATATCAATCAAGGGGGGCTTGCAGACCCAGTCAATCGAAAAGACAAACTGATGTCAAGCCAACCTCCTGATGCCCTGAAATGGCACATCAACGGCGGATTTGCTGCATATAAGGGCATGCCATTATCCGCTAAATCTGTAGGAAAGGGCTACGGCGATGGTGGCGTATTTTATTTTTTACGGAGGTGTTGTGAAAAAAAATGAACGAGGCTAAGCTCGGTCGCAACCCATAACAGTAATAATACGAGGGTCACATGGTCCGCCAGTCGCGACCTGAAAGCGCCGCCTGCGCTGTGCAGTCAGGTATTTTCACCGCTTGCCGAAAGGCCCTCGCGCGCCTGGCCCATCCCAGGAGCAGACTGGCCGCAATAATTGACGACCGGCACAGTCAGCCCTCGCCCCGTAGCAGTTTACTGCACGCTTTTCTTCCTTCCTGCCCTTTGCTTTCGAGATCGACACGCGTTTTGCGCGTGGAACGGCTGCCGTCCTGCGCATGGGTTTTTGCTTTGGCAACGTACACCATCCAGAATCAAGGCATGGGCCTTGCCAGGCCCTGCCGCGCCGAATGCGCCGACATTGACCGACGCCAGGCGTCAGTAGCGCCCGCCCCGCTGGGGCTGGGTCAAATGACCTCCTGAGGTATTTATGAGTAACAACCTCGACCAGCTCACCGATTGGTTGAAAGAGCACAAGATCACCGAAGTCGAATGCCTGATCAGCGACCTGACCGGCATCACCCGTGGCAAGATCTCGCCGACCAACAAATTCATCGCCGAAAAGGGCATGCGCCTGCCCGAAAGCGTTTTGTTGCAAACTGTGACTGGCGACTACGTCGACGACGACATCTATTACGACCTGCTCGACCCGGCCGACATCGACATGATCTGCCGCCCCGACCAGGACGCGGTGTTCCTGGTGCCTTGGGCCATCGAGCCGACCGCCCAGGTGATCCACGACACCTATGACAAGAAGGGCAACCCGGTCGAGCTGTCGCCGCGCAACGTCCTCAAGAAGGTGCTCAAGCTCTATGCCGACAAGGGCTGGCAGCCGATCGTCGCGCCAGAAATGGAGTTCTACCTGACCAAGCGCAGCGAAGACCCGGACTTCCCGCTGCAACCACCGGTGGGTCGCTCCGGTCGTCCAGAAACCGGACGCCAGTCGTTTTCCATCGAGGCTGCCAACGAATTCGACCCGCTGTTCGAAGACGTCTATGACTGGTGCGAACTGCAGCAGCTGGACCTCGACACCTTGATCCACGAAGACGGCACGGCGCAGATGGAGATCAACTTCCGTCACGGCGACGCGCTGCACTTGGCCGACCAGATCCTGGTGTTCAAACGCACCATGCGCGAGGCCGCGCTCAAGCACAACGTGGCCGCGACCTTCATGGCCAAGCCCATGACCGGCGAGCCCGGCAGCGCCATGCACCTGCACCAGAGCGTGATCGACATCGCCACCGGCAAGAACATCTTCTCCAATGAAGACGGCAGCATGAGCACGCTGTTCCTGCATCACATCGGCGGCCTGCAGAAACTCATTCCCGAGGCGTTGCCGT